>NZ_JBEYXZ010000006.1:0-61635 GCF_040645305.1 Streptomyces sp. NPDC046831
CACGAACGACCCCGCACATCTAGTGGTGTGTGGTGCGGTTGTCAGTTTCATAGTGTTTCGGTGGCCATAGCGTGAGGGAAACGCCCGGTTACATTTCGAACCCGGAAGCTAAGCCTCACAGCGCCGATGGTACTGCAGGGGGGACCCTGTGGGAGAGTAGGACGCCGCCGAACAATTTGTGGGAAGGCCCCGCACCGTATGGTGCGGGGCCTTCTGCATTTCCGGGACAAAAAAGGGATGCCGGCGGTCGGCGCACCTGCCGTACGGTTGCCGTCATGAGCAGCCCCAGCAGTGATGAGAAGTACGTCGTCCGTGCCATACGCGCCGACGAGTGGTCCGAGGTCAAGGCGCTGCGGCTTCTCGCGCTCCAGGACCCGGTGGCGCACCTGGCCTTCCTGGAGACCTATGACCAGGCCACGGCGAAGCCGGAGTCCTACTGGCGGGAGCGGGCTGCCGGGGCTGCCGAAGGGGCGCCGGACGCGCGGCAGTTCATCGTCGAGGCGCCGGACGGGGCGTGGGTCGGCAGCGTCACGGTCCTCGTCGAGGAGGCCGGCAGCCGCGACTGGGCCGGGTGCCCGGTCGAGCGGCGCCAGGGGCACCTCGTGGGCGTGTACATGCGGCCCGAGCACCGCGGGTGCGGACTGACCGAGGTGCTGTTCGACGAGGCGCTGAGCTGGGCCTGGCACATCGGCCTGGAGCGGGTGCGGCTGATCGTGCACGAGGACAACGGGCGGGCGGAGCGGTTCTACCGCCGGATCGGCTTCGAGCCGAGCGGGCACACCGTGTCCTTGTCGGCGGACTCGGAGGAGAGCGAGCTGGAGTTCGTGCTCGCGCGCCCCTGAGGCCTAGACCGGCAGCTCCCGGTGCGGCCAGCGGGCACGGGCCTGTTCGCGTGACCGGAGCAGGGCCAGGGTCGGAAGGCCGCGGTCCGCTCCCGTGGACAGCAGGTCCGGGAGGTCGGGCAGTGGGGCCACGGCGGCCACGTCGTCCAGGACGAGGGTGAGTGGTGGGTCGAGCCGACCGGAGGATGACCGTTCGGCCATGCGCCGGCCGTGCTCGACCACGCTCTGGGCGAGTGCCGTCAGCAGGGGCATCGCGCCCGGATCGGTGCGCGGGTCCTCGATGGACTGCCCCATCACATAGAGCGTTCCCTCTTCGTGGACGAAGGAATCCAGGGCGAGCGCATCATTTCGGTGCGGAGTGCAGGCTTCGCGGACGTTCACCGTGAAGAGCGAGGCCAGGGCACGGCTCGTCAGCTCCTGGGCGATGTCGCGGCGTTCGGGGTGCGACGTGAGCGCGGCCTCGAGTTCGCCCGCCGCACCGGGCGCCGCCTTGGGGTGGGTGCGCAGGACCCGTACGGCGTCCTGGACCTGGGATCCCTGGGCCCAGCGGTGGACGTGGCGGACGGTGCGGCCGTCGACGGCGGCGGCGTGCAGGTAGCTGCGCAGCAGGGTCTCCGCCGTGTCGCTCACGGCCTGGTCGATCCTGGCGGTGGGGCGGACGGGGGCGAGGAGGGCGGTGGCCCGGGCGGTCGCGGTCGTCCGGTCCGCGCAGCCCGCGATGGGGGACCAGTGCAGGCGGTCCGGGGTGTCGCAGAGGTGGAGGGGGTCGTAGAGCAGGACCGGGCCCAGCTTGGCCCGGGCGTCCTTGGTGTCCTGCCACAGGCCGGGGTTCGAGGTGACGACGAGGGCGGGGCCGGCCGCGTCGCGGACGGCCTGGGCCGCGGTGGACCGGCGGCTCTCGCGCGAGCCGAGGACGACCGTCCTCCCGTCGGCGGTGGGGGCCTGGCCGAAGGGTGCGGCGAGGACTGCGGACGGGCCCCCAGGGGCCGCGGGCCGCGGTGCCCCCACCGGCTCCGGCTGCTGGGCCTGCTCGGTCTTCTGCGACTGCTGTGGCTGCTCGGGCTGGGTGTGCGGCGGTTCGGGTGGCTGTGCGGCCGTCCTCTGGGCCGGGACCTCGTGGGGTGCCGGCGCGGGGACCGCGTGCGGGTGGGGGGCCGTGTCGGGGGTGGGTCGCTCGCGCTTCGCCGCGTGTTCGGCGCGTCTGCGCAGCCGGCCCGCGCGCCATCGCGCGACGGTGCCGATGACGAACACGGTGAGTACGAACAGCACCATCAGCTGGCCGATGAACAGCCCCCAGAACAGCCCGTATCCCGACAGCCCGCCGGGAGGGGTGTCGGGCCAGGCGCCGGGCAGGTCGTGCGGCCGGCCGACGAGGTGGCGCATGGCGAGCGGCGTACGGGCGAAGGTGACGCCGGACGGCCAGGCGCCGTGCGCGAACAGGCCGGCGAGGCCGGTGGCCGTCCAGACCAGCAGCGTCATGCCGAGGAGGAACCCCAGCAGACCGACCAGCAGCCCGTCGGGCACGCCGGTCCGGCCGTCCCGGTGGGCGGCCTGTCCGCGGTCGCGGTCGTCCGGTCGCACGCCGCCTCCTAGGCCACCGTCGACTCGGAGGAGCCGTCCAGGTCGCCGATGTGCTGTTCCACGAAGGCCGCCGCCCGCTGCTCGGCCTCCAGCTCGGCGGCGCGCAGGGCGTCGTCCTGGAGGTCGCTGGCGGACTCGGTCATCGCGCGGTCGGTGAAGACCAGTGGGCGTTCGGTCTCGGTGACCAGGTGTTTGACCACCTGGACGTTGCCGTTGACGTCCCACACGGCGATGCCGGGCGTGAGGGTGGGGATGATCTCCACGGCCCAGCGGGGCAGGCCTAGGACCCGTCCCGTCGCTCTGGCCTCGTCGGCCTTCTGGGCGTAGATCGTCCGGGTCGACGCCATCTTCAGGATCGCGGCCGCCTCCTTGGCCGCCGCGCCGTCCACCACGTCGGACAGGTGGTGGACGACCGCGACGAAGGACAGGCCGAGACGGCGCCCGAACTTGAGCAGCCGCTGGAACAGCTGCGCCACGAACGGACTGTTGATGATGTGCCAGGCCTCCTCGACCAGGAAGATGCGCTTCTTGCGGTCGGGGCGGATCCAGGTGTGCTCCAGCCACACGCCGACGATGGCCATCAGGATCGGCATGGCGATGGAGTTGCGGTCGATGTGGGACAGGTCGAAGACGATCAGCGGGGCGTCCAGGTCGATGCCGACCGTGGTGGGCCCGTCGAACATGCCGCGCAGGTCGCCGTCGACCAGGCGGTCCAGGACCAGTGCCACGTCCAGGCCCCAGGCGCGGACGTCGTCTATGGCGACGTTCATCGCCTCCGCCGACTCCGGCTCGGGGTGGCGCAGCCGCTCGACGATGTCGCTGAGCACCGGCTGGCGCTCGACGATCGTCTCGTTCACGTAGGCGTGCGCCACCTTCAGCGCGAAGCCGGAGCGCTCGTCGAGGCCGTGGCCCAGGGCCACCTCGATGATCGTCCGCAGCAGGGCGAGCTGCCCGGTCGTGGTGATCGCCGGATCCAGTGGGTTGAGCCGGATGCCGTGGTTCAGGGCGGCCGTCGGGTCCAGCCGGATCGGCGTTATCCCCAGCTCATCCGCGACGAGGTTCCACTCGCCGACGCCGTCCTCGCCCTGGGCGTCGAGGACGACGACCTGGCGGTCGCGGAAGCGCAGCTGGCGCAGGACGTAGGTCTTCTCCAGGGCCGACTTGCCGTTGCCGGACTCGCCGAGGACCAGCCAGTGGGGCGCGGGCAGCTGCTGGCCGTACAGCTGGAAGGGGTCGTAGATGTAGCCCTTTCCGGAGTAGACCTCGCGGCCGATGATGACGCCGGAGTCGCCGAGGCCGGGGGCGGCGGTCGGCAGGTAGACCGCCTGGGCCTGGCCTGTCGACGTGCGCACGGGAAGCCGGGTGGTCTCGACCTTCCCGAACAGGAAGGACGTGAAGGCGTCCGTGAGGGCGGTCAGCGGGTCCCGCATCAGAGCATCAGCCCCTACCGTCGGATTCCGGTGGCGAACGGGAGCGTGTTCACGAAGGCGCGGTGGTGCTCGCGGTCGCACCACTCCAGCTTCAGGTACGACTTTCCGGCCGAGGCGCGGATGGTCCGCTTGTCGCGGGCCAGCGCCTCGGGGGTGCGGGAGGAGACGGTGATGTAGCCGACGAGGTTGACGCCGGCGGCGCCGCTCGCCAGGTCCTCGCCGCGCTGGTCGATGCGGTGGTGGGCGGCCACGTCGCGCGGGTCGACGGTGCGGTTCATCTTCGCGGCGCGGCTGGCCTCGGCGACGTCGTTGGTCTTCTCGGTGAGCATGCGCTCGATGGCGACCTCGGTGGGTTCGAGGTCCATCGTGACGGCGACGGTGCGGATGACGTCGGGGGTGTGGACGAGCAGTGGGGCGAGGAAGTTCACGCCGACCGGGGTCATCGGCCACTCCTTGACCCAGGCGGTGGCGTGGCACCAGGGCTCGCGGGTGGAGGACTCGCGGGTCTTGGCCTGGAGGTAGGTCGGCTCCATGGCGTCCAGCTCGGCCGGCCAGGCGTTGCGCTGCGTCATCGCCTGGATGTGGTCGATGGGGTGGTCCGGGTCGTACATGGAGTGGATGAGCGAGGCGAGCCGTCCCTGCCCGAGCGGCTGCCGGACGCGGATGTCCGCCTCCTGGAGCCGGGAGCAGATGTCGGTGAGTTCGCGGGCCATGACGACGGCGAGTCCGGCGTCCCGGTCGAGCTTGCGGCCGCCGGCGGGCCGGGCCGCGCGGGCCATGGCCTGCGCCTCGGCGGCGAGCTCGCGGGTGTAGTGCATGCAGGCGACCAGGTAGGCGCGGTGCTGCTCGCTGCTGGTGGACACCATCGACTGCAGATGGTCGTAGGACCGCTGGAGCCAGTGCGGAGCGCGTTCGTCGCCGCGCTGGGCGACGTCCTTGGCGTGGGCGTCGGGGTCGGCGGGCAGGGTGCGGGCGAGCATCTGGAGGCGGGTGACGAAACCGTCGCCGTTGGCCACGTGCTTCAGCAGGGTGCCGAAGCGGTCGACGAGGGCCTCCTGGTCCTCGGAGTCGCGCAGGCCGACGCCGGGGCCCTCGATCTCGATCGCGGCGGTGACCGTCTTGCGGTCGGCGTGCAGCAGGACGGCGATCTCGTCCGGGCCGAAGGGCGCGGCGAGCCAGGTGATGCGGCCGATGCCGGGCGGCGGGCCCACCTCGATCTCCCGGCCGTCGAGGCGGGTGCCGGCCTCCATGGCGGCGGAGCGGTAGAGGGCGCCGCGCTTGACGGTGCGCTTGTAGCTGCGGTTGATCTCGAACCACTTGTAGAAGGTGCGGTGCCGGTAGGGCACGTAGACCGCGGCCAGCGCCAGCATCGGGAAGCCCGCCAGCAGCACGATGCGCACGGACAGGACGGGGACGAGGAGTCCGCACATCATGCCGATGAACGCGCCCAGGACGATCAGCGCGATCTCGCCGGTCTCGCGGTTGCGGCCGATGATCGCGTTCGGCCGGGCGCGGCCGATCAGGTACGTACGGCGGGGCGTGACCGCGTGGGACACGTGGGAGTCGGTCGTCAACGCCCGTCACCTCCTGTGCGGTTGGTGCTGCTGTTGCGGGTGCTGCCGGCGTGCGGGGTGTTCACCGGGCTGGGGGAGCGGGGCGCCGGTGCGGCGGAAGGGACGGTTCCGCCGCTGTCCGGGACGCGGGTGCTGTGCGCGGAGACGCCGCCGGAAAACGGGTTGGCCGGGCGCGGGGCGGACGACTGGGCGCCGCCGCCGGAACCGCCCGCGTCGACCCGGGTGCTGTGGGTCTTGATGCCCTGGGCCACCATGTTGGCCGGCGAGCTGAGGACCGCGGCGGCCTTGCCCTCGGCGCCCTGCATGATGCGGTTGTTGCGGGAGGCGGCGATCTCGTCTCCGAAGCCGGGGACGAAGCGGTAGATCATGGCGCTGGCGAAGATGGCCAGCAGGATGATGGCGAGCCCGGAGACGACGGCCCCGAGCGCGTCCGGCCCGTCGTCCGCGGCGAGCGCGCTGGCGAGGCCGAGCACGATGACGATGACCGGCTTGACCAGGATGACGGCGATCATGATGCCGGCCCAGCGGCGGACGTGGCCCCAGAGGTTCTTGTCGACGAGGCCCGAGTAGACGACGACGCCGAGGAGGGCGCCGACGTAGAGCAGGACGGCCCTGAGGAACAGTTCGAGGTAGAGGACGCCGGCCGCGAGGATCGACACGAGCGACACCAGGATCAGCATGATCGGGCCGCCGCCGATGTCCGTGCCCTTGTCCAGCGCTTCGGCGAACGTGCCGAAAAAGGTGTCCGTCTGGTTGCCGGTGGCCTTGGCGAGGACGTCGCTGACGCTGTCGGTCGCGGAGACGACGGTGTACAGGATCAGCGGGGTGAAGGCGGAGGCGAGCACGGTCAGCCAGAGGAAGCCGACGGCCTCGGAGAGGGCGGTGGTCAGCGGGACGCCGCGCACGGCCCGCTTGGCGACGGCCAGCAGCCACAGCAGCAGCGTCAGGATGGCCGAGGCCGCGAAGACGACGGCGTACTGCTTGCGGAAGGTGGGGTTGGTGAAGTCGACCTCGGCGGTCTCCTGCACCGCCTTGCTGAGCTGCTTGATGGTCCAGGAGGCGGCGTCGGCGCAGCCCTGCGCGAGGGAGGAGAGGGGGTCGAGGGTGGAGGTGGGGTCGGTGGTGAGGCCGTTGGAGCCGTTGGACCCGGATTCGTTGCCCCTCTCGCAGTACTTCCGTGCCTCGCCGACGATGAGCTCGCAGCGGTTGTCGCCGGCTGATGGGGAGGGACTGGCGCCGTCCGACGGTGTCGCACTGGGCGAGGGGTCGGCGACGGCACGGGTGGCGAGCAGCACGACCGACGTCTGGACGGCTGTCACGACTCCGGCGAGCCTGAGCAGGGGGTGACGGCTACCGGGCATAGGTGAACCCTCCGTACTCGTCGATGGCCTTGCTGATCTCGTCGGAGGTGGCGGCCCTGTCGTCGCCGGGCACGGGGGCGGGGCCGTCCTGCTGCGAGTCGGCGGCGATCTTCCAGTCGCCGCCGGTCCACTGCAGGGTGAACGTCCAGGTCTTCCAGGTGGAGGTGACCGGGTCGGTCGATCTCTCCCCGGACATGCCGATGAGCCCCATGTACCAGACCGCGACCTTGGCCGTGCTGTCGCCGTACTGCTGCACGGTGGTGCCCACCGGGACCACACGGGAGACGAACGTGCTCCCGGTGGGCGGGTCGCCGTTGGAGTCCAGGCCCACCTTGCCGAGGAACTCGGCCGAGTAGGCCTGGTCCATGGGGCCGCGCAGCCGGGTGGCCGCGGCCGGGGTGTACAGCAGGTCCAGGAGGGAGTGCCGGGTGTCCTTCTTGAACATGTTCGTGGAGCCCAGCGCCACGGCGTAGTTCGCCGCCGCGCTCTGCGCGCCCTGGGCGTCGTGGGTGAAGCCCGAGGGGATGCCGCCCGTCTTCGTCGTCACCGGGCGCTTGCCCGTCGCCGCCGTCGCCGCGCCGGCCGGTTCGCCGCCGCGGTCGTCCGCCGAGGAGGATCCGTCGCCGCCACGGTTCGCGAAGGCGATCGCGGCGATCAGCAGGACGACCACGCCGACCACCGTGACCAGGCTGCGCGAGGACGAGCGGCCGCCCCGCCGCGCACCCCCGTAGGGGTCGCCGGCCCGGTCCGGGAGCCGGGTGCGGGTCTGCCCGCTGCCGCCGAACAGCTCGTCGTCGGCGCGCGCGGACTCCCCGTACCGGTGCTCGTCTCCGTAACTCATGCCCCGTACGCCCCCTCGACCTCGTACCGGAACGCGTGGAAGTACGACGGTAGCCGTGCTGGTTCCCGCGCGGAGGCGGTGTGGTGACAGGACATCAGGGAAACGCAACCTCAGCCGGTGGGCACGGTGGGTGGGTGGGGGCAGCGGGGGCACCGGGCGCGCCCGGAGGGGCTGACCGACGGCGGCGGCGGAGCGCCGTGCGCGGCGTGCGCGGGCGGTGCGCCGGTTACACGGCCATGCCGTACACGATGGTGAAGAGCGTGCCGAGGGATCCGATGATGAAGACTCCCGTCAGGCCAGCGATGATCAGGCCCTTGCCCTGTTCGGCGCTGAACGTGTCGCGCAGGGCCGTGGCGCCGATGCGCTGCTTCGCGGCGCCCCAGATGGCGATGCCGAGGCAGAGCAGGATGGCCACCGCCATCACCACCTCGATCATCACCTTCGCCTCGTTGCCCAGGCTGCCGAAGGGGCCCCAGTCCGGAGCGATCCCGCCGATGATGGTGTTGATGTCTCCCTTGTCGGCCGCAAAGAGCATGTAAGTCACCGCCCCTGTTGGGTAGTTCCGCCTGCCTCTGCGAGCGTGCAGAGGTCAGGCATCATTCTCGCCGACAATGATGCAGCCGGATGTCGACTTGGCGTCATTGATTGGCGGGTTTCGTACGAACACCTTGCCACCGCCGGTCGCCGGCCACGCGAAGCGGCTGGTGGGGCGGTGTGCGAGAAGGCCGTGTGGTCACTCTGTGTATCACGGCGGGTTACGCCGGGCAATGAGGTCGGAATGAAACCCGGCGTGTGGTTCCGTCGTTGACCTTCTTCACGTCGCGGCACCTTTCCTGACGGCCGGTCGGGTGAGGTGCCCTCTCGATGGTCTCACGGGTCTCCCCTTTCCTCCGGGCCGCTGGAGCGTGCGCGACGCGTGACGGTTCCTCAGCGTATATGAACTGACGTTCGATCGGGGAGGGGTCGATTCCGCTTTCGTGCGCCGCTCCGGACCGGAGCCGGGTCCCGGGGAGGCCGCGGTGAGCGGGCGCTCGTGGTGCGGCGGGCGCGGGTTGCGGCGAGAATCTCAGGGAAGCCGGGATCTGTCCCGCACTGCCGTGGGTACGGAGTGAGGCCTGATGAAGCGCACCTCACACAGGCGGAGCCCCGCCCGGCACGCCCGCCGGCGTGCCCGGAGCCGGCACGGTGCCCTGCTCGGGGCGCTGCTCCTCCTGGCCGCCACCTCGGCCTCTGTCGCGGCCGCCGACGACGGCCCCGGCCCCCTCGGGGTCACGACCGAGGCGGTGGCGAGCGCGTGGTCCGCGCGGGTGGGGGTGCTGTTCGCGGCGGACGACGCCGGTGCCCCGCGCGGCGACCACTTCTGCACCGCCTCCGTCGTGCACAGTCCCGGCCGCGACCTCGTCGTCACGGCGGCCCACTGCCTGGACGGCGACACCGACCTCGTGTTCGTGCCCGGGTACCGCGACGGCGCGGCGCCCTACGGGACATGGGAGGTCCAGCGGCGTCTCGTGCCCGGGCGGTGGGCCGAGGGCCGGGACGAGGACAGCGACGTGGCGTTCGCGGTGGTCGCGCACCAGGACGGCAGAGGTGTGGAGGACGCCGTCGGCGGCAACCGCTTCGTCACCGGAACGGCCACCGGGGCGACGGCGGTGACGGTCACCGGCTATCCGCGGTCCCGGGACGTGCCCGTCCGCTGCACCGCCGAGCCGGACGCCCTCAGCCGCACCCAGCAGCGCGTCCGCTGCCCCGACTTCACCGGCGGCACCAGCGGCAGCCCGTGGATCGGCGGGAACGGGGAACTCGTCGGGGTGCTCGGCGGGCACGAGCGGGGCGGCTCGACGGCCGACGTCTCCTACAGTGTCGTCCTCGGGCGGGAGGCGGCGGAGCTGTACGAGGAGGCGGCGAGCTGAGCCGGGGCGGTGAGCTGGAGTGGCCGGGCCTCCGGCGGCGGCCCGCGGGCGGTCGTCCCCGTGCTTCGAATCCGCGCTGGGGGGCGGCAGCTCGCGTGACCGTGTGACCGTGTGACCGGGCGCGGCCCCTGCCCGCGCCACCGTGTGCGGCCGGTTGATGCTCCGATCGGGTGACCCGGCCGTGGCATGGCCGGACTGGGGGGACCGGCGCCGGGCGGGAGGCTGCCTCAGGTCCGGCGTGTCACCGGGGCGGGCCGGGCGCGGCCGCGGGCCCGCGCGCGTCGGGAGGAGACACCGGTCACGACGGTTGTCCACAGCCCCGCCGCGAAACTGGCGCGTGTGGCATGGTCTGTTGGACGGGCGCGCGGAACAATCGGCAGTCCCCGCGCGCACGGACCGCGGTGGCCGCCCGGACAACGTCCCGTGGTTCCGCGCGGCGGTACCGGTGGGGGAGCAGGCGGCAGGCGGACGGGACCGACGGGATCGGCCGCGAGGGGAAGGGAACTGGCCGAAATGCCCGCGGGCCGGACGGGCACGCGGTGGAAGCGGCATGGAACGGGGCGTGGGTGGGGGAGGGTTGAGCCGTGCGGAAAGTATGGGTGGCCGGTGGTGTCGCGGTCGGGCTGGGCCTCAGCTTCGTCATGGTGCTCGTCGTCGGGGTGTACGTCGTGGGCGGGAACCTCGCGGGCGGCGCCGGCCGGGGAGGGGTCGGGCTGGCCAAGGGGGCTGTTCCCGCCGCCTATCAGACGCTCGTTCAGAGATGGGGCAATCTCTGTCCCGCCCTCAACCCGGCCCTGCTCGCCGCGCAGTTGTACCAGGAGAGCGGCTTCAACCCGGAGGCCAGGAGCCCCGCCGCGGCGCAGGGCATCGCACAGTTCATCCCCGGCACCTGGAACACGCACGGCATCGACGGCGACGGCGACGGCGACCGTGACGTGTGGGACCCGAATGACGCGATCCCGTCGGCGGCGTCGTACGACTGCGAGCTGGCCAAGTACGTGAAGGACGTGCCCGGGAACCTCACCCGGAACATGCTCGCGTCGTACAACGCGGGGGCGTACGCGGTCATCAGGTACGGGGGCGTGCCGCCGTACGCGGAGACGCAGAACTACGTCAGGACGATCCTGACGCTGGCGGAGAGCTTCGCCGCGCCGGTCACGCGGGTCGACCCGTCCAAGCAGGCCGCGGCCGCGATCTCGTACGCCCAGAGCAAGCTCGGCACGCCCTACCTGTGGGGCGGTGAGGGCACCCCCGAGCAGGGCGGACGGTTCGACTGCTCGGGTCTGACCCAGGCCGCGTACGCGAGCGTGGGGGTCACCCTGCCGCGGGTCGCCAACGACCAGTACAACGCGGGGCCGCACCCGAAGCGGGACGAGCTGCTCCCCGGCGACCTGGTGTTCTTCTCGGACGACCTCACCAACTCCCGGGCCATCCGCCACGTGGGTGTCTACGTCGGCGGCGGATACATGATCGACGCACCGCGGACGGGGGCCGTGATCCGGTTCGACCCGATCGACACGCCGGACTACTTCGGCGCCACCCGGGTCACCGAGGATGGCGCGAAAGCGCTCCCCACACGGGTGTGAACCCAGCGTGAACCCGCCCCCTGAGCTGCGCAGACGAGTCTCTCTTCGATAACGTCTGCGTGATCATTCGGTGGAGTGTGGAACGTATCAATCAAGGTCGTGCGTTCCTGGTGACGTAGGCCGAGCGGACGTCGGACGGAGCGCGTGTCGCACACGCGTGCAGCGGAAGCGGATCTACACCACGGGGGTGGGCAGGAGCGGCGCACACAGGGTGCGTCCGAGGAACACGACGAAGGGGCCGCAGCACCATGGCTGGACTCGCCGAATCCGGGTCGAACCCCGACGTCGACCTGCTCTACGACATCAACGGCCTGGCCAAGGCCGCGCCGCACTGGTTCGACCGGGTCATGGAGTACGTGGGCGAGTACGGACTGCTGCTCGCCATGGTGCTGCTGGTGCTGTGGTGCTGGTGGTCCGTGCGGCGCCGGGGCGGGTCCGAGGCGGCGCCGTCCGTCGCCGCGCTGGTGTGGGCGCCGCTCGCCGCCGGGATCGCGGTCCTGGTGAACGTGCCGATACGGGGATTCGTGGAGCGGCCCCGGCCCTTCAAGGACCATCAGGGGCTGGACGTCCTGATCTCTGGCAAGTCCGACTTCTCCTTCGTGAGCGACCACGCGACGATCACGATGGCCATGGGCGTCGCGCTGTTCGTCGCCAACCGCCGGTTCGGGCTGGCCGGTATCGCGCTCGCCCTGCTCGAGGGGTTCTGCCGCGTCTACATGGGAGTGCACTACCCGACCGACGTGGTCGGCGGCTTCGCCCTCGGCACGGCGGTGGCCCTGCTGCTGTCCCCGCCGGCGATGGCGCTGCTCACGCCGGTGCTGAGGGCGGTCGACCGGTCGTCGTGGGGCGGGTGGCTGGTGCGGGCGCGCACGCGGTCCGGCGTGGACCGGGACGGCCTGGTCGCGGGCGCCCGGGCCGAGGACCGGGGGCCCGCCGAGGAGCGGGACCTCGCGGCGTAGCGACGGGATCCGCCGAGGAGCGGTCTCGGGGCATGGCGGCGGGGCCCGCCGAGGAGCGGGACCCGGTGAGCGCGGCGTCCCGGACGCCGCCGGCGAGCGGTACGGGTCCGGCGGTCCGGCGACCGGGGAACCGCCGGGGCGCGGGACCACCGGGCGGTGTGGAGCCCGGGGCGTAGTGCCCCGGAAGACCGGGGCGTAGTGCTCCGGGGCCCCTGCCCCGCTCCGGGCCTACAGCCCCTGTGGGTAGGTGAAGATGCGGTTCGGGTCGTACTGCGCCTTCAGCCGGGCCAGGCGGGGCGCCGCGTCGCCGTAGTAGGCCCGGCGCCAGTCGGTCAGCGCCGGGTCGGCGTAGTTCTGGTAGGCCGCGCCGGAGGCGTACGGCCTCATGGCGCCGTGCACCGCCGCCAGCCACGACTGGGCCGCCGAGCCCGCCCGGGAGCCGGAGGGCCGCGAGGCGCCCCCGCCATCGGGCCGCCAGGAGACCAGGTACTGGGCGAGCATCCGGGAACGGCGGTGGACGAAGGCCGTCGCCGTCGGCGCGACGCGGTTGACCGCTCCGCCGAGCGCGGTGAGCGCGACGCTGCCCGAGCCGCCCCGCACGGCCCGCACCTGGGACAGCAACGCCTGAATGCCGGCCGCCGGGATCGAGCGGTCGAAGAAGTCCGACCGCGCCGCGTACGTCTCCCGGCCGAGCGCGCCCCGCGCGGAGCGGCCCGGGGTCGGGCCGGGCAGATGGCACTGGGCGTCCGTCCGGAAGGAGGAGCAGCCGGCGTAGACCTCCATGGCCTGCTCGTACGACCGGCGCCGGAGCGTGACGTGGCGCGCGGGGGCGCCGATCGCCGCGGCCAGGCGGTCCACCGCGTTCTGCAGTTCGCCGTACGTGCCGAGGGAGAACGCCGACACGGACACCGTCGGCGTGCCGCCGGCCGTGTTCTCCAGGTGCAGGGCGGACCAGATCTCGTCCGGCTGGCCGGGGCCCCACTGCTGCCATGCCCTGACCACCGCGGCGGCCCGCGTCCAGGGCCAGGTCAGGTACGCCGACACGGCCTGGGGGGCCGGGTGGGTGCGGAACCGCAGCTCCGTCACGACGCCGAAGTTGCCGTTGCCCGCGCCGCGCAGCGCCCAGAACAGGTCCTTGTTCTCACGCGCGTTCGCGGTCAGCTGCCGGCCGTCCGCCGTGATCAGCGTGGCCCCGGTCAGGCTGTCGCAGGTCAGGCCGTAGGCACGGGAGACCACGCCGTGGCCGCCGCCGAGCACCAGGCCGGAGATCCCGACGGTCGGGCAGGATCCCGCCGGGACCGTGGTGCCCTTCGCCGCGAGCGCACGGTAGACGTCGATCAGCTTGGCGCCGGCGCCGACCACCGCGGTGCCGCCGCCCGCGCGCACCCGGTTCAGCCGCGACACGTCGACGACCAGCCGGCCGTCCCCCGAGGACCAGCCCGCGTAGGAGTGGCCGCCGTTGCGGATCGCCACGCGCAGCCGGTGGGCGCGGGCGTACGCCAGGGTGGACCGGATGTCGTCGGCGTGCGCCACGTACGCGACCGCGGCGGGCCTGAGCGAGTCGAAACGGGTGTTGTAGAGCTGCCGGGCCACGTTCCAGGAGGCGTCGCCGGGACGGACCAGGCTGCCGTCCAGGTCACGGGCCAGCGCGGCCCAGTTCGCGGCGGCCGCCGCGCCGGTGGTCCGCAGCGCGGTGCGGGAGGAGGTGGACGCGGCGGCCGCGGCGGTGGTCCGCGGGGCGCCGGCCGTCCCCTCGGTGGTGCCGCTGTGGCACGCGGCCGTGGTGACCGCCGCGAGCGCGGCCGCGCCGCCTCCGATGAACGCACGCCGTTCCATGTCTGCGCCTCCTGTCGGCTCCCGTGGATCGAGACGGGCATCCGGCCGCGGGGGTTCCGCCGGCCGCGGAAGTCGGCAGGGGGTGCCGGGTGGGAGCGGCGTGCGGGGAGACCGGATCCGGAGACCGGTCCGACGCCCCGTGCGGGATCGGCGCCGACGACGGCCGCGGCAGGCGCGGTGGCTTCGCACACGTGCGCGGCTCGGGCGGACGGCGGGCGACGTGTCGTCCGGACGAAGGAGCGGACTCCGGGCGGACGACCGTCCAGGCGACGGGGCGGTCAGGCGGCTGAGCGGCCGAGGGGGCGGGCAAGCGGTGAGGTGGGCAGGGGGTCGGGCGGACGGTGGATGATCGGGCCGAGGCCCGGACGAAGAAACGACTTCCGAGCGGACGAGTAGCTGGGAGGAGGCTGGGCGGACGGGGGCGGACAAGCGGCCGAGCGGCCGGGCGGCCGAGGGGGCGGGCAAGCGGCGAGGTGACCGGGGGATCGAGCGGACAGCGGACGATCGCCGGGGCAGGACGAAGAAGCGAGTTCCGAGCGGACGAGTAGCCGGGAGGCCGGGCGACCGGAGAGACGGGCGGCCGGGCGGTCAGGCGACCGGACGGAGGAACGGCCGGCGGCCGGGCGGACGAGCGACCAAGCGGCCGGCGACGGAACGGGAGGGGCGACCGGACGGCGGACCAGCGGCCCTGAGGCCGGCATCCGAGCCGCCGCAGGCCAGGGCCCAGGGCGGCCCGGCCGGCACCCCGGCGGGATCCGCGCGTGGCCTCCCCGTAAGCGTTCCGTGACCTCACCGCACCGACGGCAGGGGTTCACTTCCCGTTCACTCATGCCGTCTGGCCGATTCACCTGTTCTGCCTAATTTCGGCCCTACCCGGTGCGGAGTGCGGCCCGACAGGCGCTCACGCATCGCAAGGACACCGCAGCCTGAGAGCACGGCCTCGCAGGGCTGACACGACTTCGCACGCCGCCCGCCGGCGGCTCCTGGAAGGAACACCCGAAAGTGAAGCTTCAGCGCAAGAACCGGCTTCGCGCGATGTCCCTCGGTGCTGTCGCCGTCTCCGGCGCCCTGGCCCTGACGGCGTGCGGCTCCGACGACACGAGCAGCGGCAGCGGAACCAACGCCTCGGCGTCCACCCAGGCGGGCTCGGTCAAGTGCGACGACGCCAAGGGGCAGCTGCAGGCGTCGGGCTCCACCGCGCAGAAGAACGCGATCGACGCCTGGGTGAAGCAGTACACGCTGGCCTGCAAGAGCGTGCAGGTCAACTACAACCCGACGGGTTCGGGCGCCGGTATCACCGCGTTCCTGCAGGGCCAGACCGCCTTCGCCGGTTCGGACTCCCCGCTGAAGCCCGAGGAGGTCGCGCAGTCCAAGAAGGTGTGCTCCGGCGGCCAGGCGATCGACCTGCCCATGGTCGGCGGCCCGATCGCGGTCGGCTTCAACGTGCCGGGCGTGGACAGCCTGACCCTCGACGCGCCGACCCTCGCCAAGATCTTCAACGGCAAGATCACCAACTGGAACGACGCGGCGATCAAGAAGCTCAACCCGAGCGCCAAGCTGCCCGACCTGAAGATCCAGGCCTTCCACCGCTCCGACGAGTCCGGCACCACGGACAACTTCACCAAGTACCTGATCTCCCAGGCCAAGGCCGACTGGCCGTACGAGGGCGGCAAGGCCTGGCAGGCCAAGGGCGGCCAGTCCGCGCAGGGCTCCTCCGGCCTCGCCCAGCAGGTGAAGCAGACCTCCGGCGCCATCTCGTACTTCGAGCTCTCCTACGCCGCCGACGGCATCAAGACCGTCGACCTGAAGACCGCCGCCGCCGAGCCGGCCAAGGCGACCGCGGAGAACGCCTCCAAGGCCATCGCCTCCGCCAAGGTCGCCGGCACCGGCAGCGACCTGGCGCTGCAGCTGAACTACAACCCGAGCGAGGCGGGCGCCTACCCGCTCACCCTCGTCACCTACGAGATCGTCTGCGACAAGGGCAACAAGGCCGACACCCTGCCGACCACCAAGTCCTTCCTGACCTACATCGCCTCCGAGGACGGTCAGAAGATGCTCGCCGACGCGTCCTACGCCCCGATCCCCGACGAGATCATCGCCAAGGTCCGTACCACCATCGCGGGCCTGAGCTGACCTGAGCGTGCGGTCCGGCCCCACTCACGGGCCGGGCCGCGCCGTCCGGTGCACCGCCGCCTGGAGCCGCCCACCGCGCGCGGCTCCGCAGACCGGAGATCCAGATGGACATATCGACACAGAAGAAGGACGCGTCCGCGTCGACACCCCAGCCACCGGCGGTGGAGCGCGAGCGCGCCGCCCGGGGCACCACCCGGCCCGGAGACCGGATCTTCCTCGGCCTCTCCCGCGGGTCGGGCGTCTTCCTGCTCGTGATCATGGCCGCCATCGCGGTCTTCCTCGCCTACCGCGCCGCCCTGGCGATCAGCGAGGACCAGGGCAACTTCCTGACCAGCTTCGACTGGAACACCAGCATCGACCCGCCCGTCTTCGGCATCGCGGTGCTGGCCTTCGGCACGGTCGTCTCCTCGGTCGTCGCCATGGCGCTCGCGGTCCCGGTCGCGGTCGGCATCGCGCTGTTCCTCACCCACTACGCCCCGCGCCGGCTCAGCGGGCCCATCGCCTACGTGATCGACCTGCTCGCCGCCGTGCCGTCCATCGTGTACGGCCTGTGGGGCGCCCTGGTCCTGGTGCCGCAGCTGACCGGCCTGTACGCCTGGCTGGACGAGTACCTCGGCTGGACCGGGATCCTCTCCTGGCAGGGCGGCGCGCCGCGCTCCCTGCTCACCGTGGGCATCCTGCTCGCGATCATGATCCTGCCGATCATCACGAACGTGAGCCGCGAGGTCTTCCGCCAGGTTCCGCGGATGCACGAGGAGGCGGCCCTGGCCCTCGGCGCCACGCGCTGGGAGGTCATCCGCATGGCGGTGCTGCCCTTCGGCCGCTCCGGCGTGATCTCCGCCTCCATGCTGGGCCTCGGCCGCGCGCTCGGCGAGACGATGGCCGTCGCCATCGTGCTCTCCCCGGCCTTCGACATCCAGGCCAGCCTGCTCGACCCGGGCGGCGGGACCTTCGCCCAGAACATCGCGAGCAAGTTCAGCGAGGCGACCCCGCTGGGCCAGGACGCCCTGATCGCCTCCGGTCTGGTGCTGTTCGTCATCACCCTGCTCGTCAACGGCGCGGCCCGCATGATCATCAACCGCCGCAAGGAGTACTCGGGGGCCAACGCATGAGCACCGCAGCCGTCACCTCCCGCCGCGCGAGCAGCCTGCGCGGCGCGCGCCTGCCGAAGTGGGCGCCCTGGGCGATCGCCGCGGGCTCCGCCGCCGCCGGGGCCGTCATCGGCCTGGCCGCCGGCCTGCAGAGCAGGGTCCAGTGGGGCCTGATCGCCGCCGTCCTCTTCGTCGCCGGCACGTACGGGATCGCCGCGCGCGTCGAGGGCCGCCGCCAGGCCAAGGACCGCATCGCCACCGCCCTGGTCTGGGTCTGCTTCCTCCTCGCCGTCGTCCCGCTGGCCTCCGTGATCTGGGCGACCGTCGCGCGGGGCGTGAAGGTCCTCGACGGGTACTTCCTGACCCACTCGATGGGCGTCGTCGCCGACACCGAACCCGGCGGCGGCATCTACCACGCGATCATCGGCACCCTGGAGCAGGTCGCCCTGGCCTCCCTGATCGCCGTGCCGGTGGGCGTGCTCACCGCGATCTACCTGGTCGAGTACGGGCGCGGCCGGCTGGCCCGGGCCGTCACCTTCTTCGTCGACGTCATGACGGGCATCCCGTCCATCGTCGCCGGTCTCTTCGTCCTCAGCTTCTGGATCCTGATCCTCGACATGGGCTACTCCGGCTTCGCCGGCGCGATGGCCCTGGCCATCCTGATGATGCCGGTGGTGGTCCGCTCCACCGAGGAGATGCTCAAGCTCGTCCCGAACGAGCTGCGCGAGGCCTCGCTGGCGCTGGGCGTGCCGAAGTGGCGCACCATCCTGAAGGTGGTCCTGCCGACGTCGATCGGCGGCATCATCACCGGTGTGATGCTCGCGGTGGCGCGCATCACGGGCGAGACCGCCCCGGTGCTGCTGCTGGTGTGGAAGACCAGCCTGATCAACAACAACCCGTTCCAGGACCCGCAGGCCTCGCTGCCGCTGTACATCTACCAGCAGTACGCGAACAGCTCGGGTGCGGGCGCGGCCTACGACCGCGCCTGGGCGGCGGCGCTCACACTGATCGCCTTCGTCATGATCCTGAACCTGCTGGCCCGCGGCATCGCCCGCTGGAAGGCCCCCCGCTAACGATCTGCGGCTGCCGCCGCGTGGCCGGTCGCCGGGGCGACCGCCCCGGCTCCGCCGGGCGGGGCCGACAGCGACCGAGACTGGAAGTGAAGAAGTAGTCATGGCCAAGCGAATCGACGTCAGCGGACTGACCGCGTACTACGGCTCCCACAAGGCGATCGAGGACATCTCGATGACCGTGGAGCCGCGCTCGGTGACCGCGTTCATCGGCCCGTCCGGCTGCGGCAAGTCGACGTTCCTGCGCACGCTCAACCGCATGCACGAGGTCACGCCGGGCGGCCGTGTCGAGGGCAAGGTGCTGCTGGACGACGAGGACCTGTACGGCACCGGGGTGGACCCGGTCTCCGTCCGCCGCGAGGTGGGCATGGTCTTCCAGCGGCCGAACCCCTTCCCCACGATGTCGATCTTCGACAACGTGGCGGCGGGCCTGCGCCTGAACGGCGGCCGCAAGAAGGGCGAGCTGGGCGACATCGTCGAGAGGTCGCTGCGGGGCGCCAACCTCTGGAACGAGGTGAAGGACCGCCTGAACAGGCCGGGCTCGGGCCTGTCCGGAGGTCAGCAGCAGCGCCTGTGCATCGCGCGGGCGATCGCGGTGGAGCCCAAGGTCCTGCTGATGGACGAGCCCTGCTCGGCGCTGGACCCGATCTCCACCCTGGCCATCGAGGACCTGATCGGCGAGCTGAAGGAGCGCTTCACGATCGTCATCGTGACGCACAACATGCAGCAGGCGGCGCGTGTCTCGGACCGCACGGCGTTCTTCAACCTGGCGGGCGTCGGCCAGCCCGGCCGGCTGATCGAGATCGACGACACCGAGCGGATCTTCTCCAACCCGTCCGTGCAGGCGACGGAGGACTACATCTCGGGCCGCTTCGGCTGAGCCGGCGGCCGGTGCGAGAACCCCTCGCGGTGCTGCATGGCGGTGCCACCGCGAGGACGCAGAAGGGCCCGCCCCCGGCTTCGGGGGCGGGCCCGCTGTGGTGTTCCGACGGGTCCGCGCGGTCGCGGGCCGCACGCTCGCTGCGGAACCGTTTCGGCAGGCGCCGGCCCATATGGGCCGGCAGCGCGTGCGCCGTCTGGGGTGAACCGTTTCAGCACCTAGCGCCGCCCGATGCCGCATCCGGCGTGCGGCGGCTGAGCTGAACCGTTTCTTCGGGTGGCTCCGGCCGGCCGGTCCGGCCGGTGGCTAGAACGCGAGGTTCAGGACCCCGAACGCCACCGCCGCCACGATCGCGGCGGCCGGCATGGTGATGAACCAGCCCAGGACGATGTTCTTGGCGACGCCCCAGCGCACGGCGTTCACGCGCTTCGTCGCGCCGACGCCCATGATCGCCGAGGTGATCACGTGGGTGGTCGAGATCGGGGCCTTGAACAGGAACGCCGTGGCGAACATGATCGACGCACCGGTCGTCTCGGCGGCGAAGCCCTGCGGCGGATCCAGCTCGATGATCTTCCGGCCGAGCGTGCGCATGATCCGCCAGCCGCCCGCGTAGGTGCCCAGCGACAGCATCAGCGCGCAGACGATCTTCACCCACACCGGGATCGGGTCGCCGTAGTCCTCCACGTCCGCGATGACCAGGGCCATCACCACGATGCCCATGGTCTTCTGGGCGTCCTGCAGACCGTGGCCGAGCGCCATGCCCGCGGCCGACACCGTCTGGGCGATGCGGAAGCCGCGCTTGGCCTTGTGGGGGTTGGCCCTGCGGAAGATCCACAGGATGGCCGTCATCACCAGGTAGCCGACGATCAGGCCAACGACCGGCGAGATGAACATCGGCAGCACGACCTTGTCCAGCACGCCGTTCCAGTAGACCGTCGTGCCGCCGGCCAGGGCGGCGCCGACCATGCCGCCGAACAGCGCGTGCGAGGAGGAGGAGGGCAGACCGAAGTACCAGGTGGTGAGGTTCCAGACGATCGCGCCCACCAGGGCGGCGAAGAGGATCGCCATGCCCTTCGAGCCCTCGGGTGTCTGGATCAGGCCCTCGCTGACGGTCTTGGCGACCCCGCTGCCGAGGAAGGCGCCCGCGAGGTTCATCACGGCCGCCATCGCCAGCGCCGCCCGGGGGGTCAGCGCCCGGGTCGAGACGGACGTCGCGATGGCGTTGGCGGAGTCGTGGAAGCCGTTGGTGTACGTGAAGAAGAGCGCGACCGCGACGGTCACGACCAGGGCGAAGGTGTCCATGGACGGGCCTCAGGACTCCTTGACCGCGATGGTCTCCACCGTGTTCGCCACGTGCTCGAAGGCGTCCGCCGCCTCCTCCAGTACGTCCACGATCTGCTTCAGCTTGAGCACTTCGATCGCGTCGTACTTGCCGTTGAACAGGTGCGCCAGCAGCTTGCGGTGGATCTGGTCCGCCTGGTTCTCCAGGCGGTTCACCTCGATCCAGTACTCGGTGAGGTTGTCCATGGTCCGCAGGTTCGGCATGGCCTCGGCCGTCAGCTCCGCCGCCCGCGCCAGCACCTCGATCTGCTGCTCGACGCCCTTGGGCAGCTCCTCGACGTTGTAGAGGACGACCAGGTCGACGGCCTCCTCCATGAAGTCCATGATGTCGTCGAGGGAGGACGCGAGGGAGTAGATGTCCTCGCGGTCGAACGGCGTGATGAACGAGGAGTTCAGCTGGTGGAAGATCGCGTGTGTGGCGTCGTCACCCGCGTGTTCCGCTGCCCGCATGCGCTCCGCGATCTCGGCCCGGGCGGATGTGTCCGCCCCGAGCAGTTCCATCAGGAGTTTCGAGCCGGTGACGATGTTGTCCGCGGACGCGGCGAACATGTCGTAGAAGCTCGTCTCCCTGGGGGTCAGACGAAAGCGCACGTGTGGTCCTCGGTCTGCTTCGGTTTCGGTCAGGCTGATGCTAGGCGCATCATCCGGCCACGGCTATCGGGCCGCCCTCCAGTGTCGCCCATCGCGCGGAGTGCTCCGCACGTGGGCTTCACCACGGGCCGGCCGGGCCACCGCACCGGGCCCCGGCCGAGGGTCGTATACCCACCGAAATTCGGTACCATATACCCGGCAGGGGTATATGTCTGGAGCTGGAGGACGCGATGACGACCACCAAGGCCGGCGCGGCGGCGCCCTCCGAGGACACCGGAGCCGTGGTGACCGACCACGACCGCGGGATCCACGGGTACCACCACCAGAAGGACGAACACCTGAAGCGGCTGCGCCGCATCGAGGGCCAGATCCGCGGTCTGCAGCGGATGGTCGACGAGGACGTCTACTGCATCGACATACTCACCCAGGTGTCCGCCTCCACGAAGGCCCTGCAGTCCTTCGCCCTGCAACTGCTGGAGGAGCACCTGCGCCACTGCGTCGCCGACGCGGCCCTCAAGGGCGGCGACGAGATCGACGCCAAGGTGGAGGAGGCCACGAAGGCCATCGGGCGGCTGCTGCGCACCTGAGGCGGCGGGCGGTCGCCGTCCCGGCCGCGGTGGCCGGAGCCCGCCCGGCCGCGGTGGCCGGCGTCGTACGGTGTGCGGTCACCCGGCGGAGGCCGCCCGGCGTTCCTCGGCCACCTTCAGCACCTCGTCGATGCTCTCCAGGCTGAGCCGCTCCCGGGCCGCCGAGGCCGCGATGATCAGTTCTCCGCACAGCTCTATCTCGGCCAGTGCCACGTGGTCCTGAACTGCCGTACCGCCGACCGGAGCCACGTGCGTCACCTCTTCCTAGCCGTCACCGGCTTCCTAGAGTAGGCAGCGCCCCGCACGCCGCGCATGGCACGGACGGGCTAGTTCGCCGGTCGATTCCCGGCTCACCCCTCGGCGATCCGCCCGGCGTAGATGTCGTCCGGGCGCGGCAGCCGCACGGTCACGGGGGTGCCGAAGCCGTACAGCAGCGTCGTCGAGACCACCGCGACGGTGCCCCTCCGCTGCCCGTTGACGAAGCTGAAGCGCTGCCGGATCTTGCGCACGCGGCCGGCGTCGTCGAGGTACACGTCGAACGGGACCTCGGCCGTGGCGAAGCCCTTCGCCGCCGCCTCCAGGGCCGCCGCGGCCGCCGCGGAGGCGTGCTCCGCCGCCAGGGCCAGATCCGCCGTGCCGCGGTAGTGCCGCACCGCGGTCCCCGCCACCTCCGTGCGCCCCAGGTACGTCGCCGCGCGCGTCCCGCGCAGCACCTCGGCGGCGGTGAGCGGGTCGGTGGCGCCGCCGGTGACGAGGTTGCCGTCGGACGAGGTGGCGGTGTCCACCCGCACCCACTTGTCGGCCGGTACCCCCGCGCCCCGGTTCTTCATGAACAGGGCTCCGGGGGCGAGGAGTTCGGTGATCGGGCGGTACTCGGGGACTCCGGCCGGGTCCTGCGGCAGCACCACCGTCAGCCGCCCGAGCTGCCTGCGGAAGTCGTACGCGCCCTCGCCCCGGATCGTCACCCGGGTCCCGCCGGCGGCCATCTCCATCGACGTACGGGCCTGGGAACTGCCCGCCCGCAGCAGCGCGTCGGCGGCGCCGCGCAGGGTCCGCACCGGGTCGGACGCCGCCCGCGCGTCCTCGGCGGCGGCGCCGCCGGAGCACCCGGTGGCGCACACGCAGACCACCAGACCCGCGGCGAGGGCCGTGCCGCCCGCGCCGCGCCGGGTCCTCGACCCGGCTCGAGCAGGAGGGACCACCGTCTGCCGCCGCTCCGCCATCGCCTGCCTACCCCCAGCCGGTACGTCCGTCACGGGCCCCCTGTCCTCCCGGGTTAACGACGGGTAAGGGGGCCCGTCACGCACCGGCGCGGCACGGGCACGGCGGACGGTCACCGGCCGTTCACCCGGTGTCGGTACCGTGGTCGGCGTGGCACAGCAGGAGGGGCTCGGCCCCGCGCCCGAGGACCCCGAGTACGTGGAACACCGCACGACGACCGTCGAACAGGGGCGCTTCTGCGCTGCCCGGTGCAGCTGCGGCTGGCGCGGTCCCGCCCGCCGGGCCCGGAGCCTGGCCCGCGCGGACGCGGAGGGGCACGGGACGGGGCCCTGAGCGGGGGCGGGCCGGGTGAGCGGTGCTCCGCGTTCCGTCCGGCGGGGCGGGTGGTGCGTCGGTCCGGGCCCGGTGCGGCTGGGTGGCCACGGCTCCCTCCGGGCGGACGCGGCTCTGTTCCGGCGGCCGGCCCGTGAGGTGGGGTTCAGGCCGGTCGGACGCCGGGCGGGGCCGGTCAGGTGTGCGGCAGAGCGCCGGTCAGGCGTGCGGGGACGGTGCCCGTCGGGAGTGGGGCAGCGGTCCGGTCGGGCGCGCGGCAGTGGGGCGGCAACCGGCTACTGCGAGCGGCGCGGCTACGACGTCGACGCCCGGGCGGGCCGCTCGTACGGGCAGGGCGATGAGCCCACGGGCTGAGGGACCGGCCGGCGTACGGTGCGCCGGTTCGCTGCGGCCCAACGGCCGGTCGGGTGCGGGGCGGTGGTGCCGGTCGGGTGCGCGGGGGTGGCGTCGGTCGGGCGCGGGACGGTGGTGCCGGTCAGGTGTGCGCGGGTGGTGACGGCAGTTCGTCGACCAGGTCGCGGTCGCGGACCTGGGTGAGGCGGCCGCGGGCCTGCGCGGGCGGGAGCCACAGGACGCGGTCCACCTCGCTGTTGGGCGTGAAGCGGCCCCCGGTGGCCTCGGCCGCCCAGTAACGGACCTGCTTGGGGCGGCCGTTCGCCATGTAGCACACGGTGCTCAGCTCGGCGCCGGGGACGGCCGTGTACCCGGTCTCCTCCAGGACCTCGCGCAGCGCCCCCGCGAGCGGGTCCTCGCCGTGCCCCAGCTTCCCCTTCGGGTGCGACCAGTCGTCGTACTTGGGCCGGTGGACGAGGCAGACCTCCAGGCCGCCGTCCACGGGGGAGCGGCGCCAGAGCACGCAGCCCGCCGCCCGGACCGTGGTGCCGTTCGTACGTGCCACAGGGTCGTTCACGCCTTCACCCTCCTTGCCGTGGCCGGGTCGCCGGACGCTCCGCCGGCCCGGGCGCCGTCAGCGGGTGCCCGCCGTCTCCTTCTGCCACGACTGCTGGAAGGCGAACCGGGCCGCCTCCACCTCGTGCCGCTGGTCGGCGTGGAGGACGCCGAGCGCGTACGCCGTCGCCGGGGCGATGCGGGGCGTCCGGGCCGCCGCCGCGGCGGCCGCCGCGGCCTCCGAGGCGTCGCGGTGCCGGTCGAGGGCCTGACCTGCCGTCAGGAGCCGTACGTCGGCGGGTGCTTTGCCGCCGCGCAGGACCTCCAGGGCGTACCGGTGCAGCCGCAGCAGCAGGCGGACCTGGTGCCAGGGCGCGTCCTGCGGATGCGGGGAGGGGTCCGGGGACAGGCCGTGGACCAGTGCCTCCGCGTTGTAGGGGCTGCCCGCGGTGACCAGGGGCAGCGCGGTGACGGCCTCCGTCAGGCGCTGCTCCGCGGCGGCGGCCGGGGCGCGCAGGTCGGCGGTGGCCGCGGCGGGCGTCAGCGGGACGTCGCTGGCGAGGACGGCGACCTGGTCGGCGACGGCGTGGAAGCGGCTGGATCCGAGGGCCTGGAGGGCGGTGGAGTGGGCGCGGGTGCGGGCGAGGGTGAGCTGTCGGTCCAGGAGCGCGCCCGCTTTCGCGGCGCCGACCGCGAGGCTGCCGCGGTCCGGGGGAGCGGTGGGCGGGGCGGCCGGACCGGCGGTGGCGGGTGCCTTCCCCGAGCCGTCCGCGTCGGAGGTGCCTCCGCCGCCTGCCACGGTGGCGCCGGCGGCACGGCCGGCCGGGGCGGAGGCGGCCAGGGGCTCGCCGGCCGCGGCGGTCGGCCCGGGTGGGAGCGGGGCGGCGCCCGAGAGGCGGTGCAGGGCCAGCAGGAGGCGGTCCAGACGGGCCTGGCAGGCGTGTTCGCGGGCCAGCGTGCCCGACACCCAGGCCAGTTCGGGACGCAGCTGTGCCGCCCAGCGTTCCTCCAGCAGCGGCCGGAAGGTGTGCAGGCTGCCGCTGATGCGGCGGGCCGAGCGGCGCAGGGCGCGTGCCGCGTCGGCGGCCCCTTCCGCGGCGGCCGGCCCGGTCTCCCGGTGCAGGCGCAGCGCGCGGAGGAACTCCGTGGCCTGCGCTCGCAGGTAGAGCGCGAGGGCGTCCGCGGTGGGGACGCCGCCGTGCCCGTGGGCCTCCCCCCGCTCCGGCGGAGCCGCCGGCGGGGCGGAGGCCGGCCGCCCGGGCGAGGGCGCGGCCGCGGGGTCCGCCGGGTCAAGGTGTCGCGTTGCCACGCCGGCGCCTCCGGGCGTCTATGAGCATCTCCTGGACGTTGCGCAGGGGGTGTCCGTCGGTGTCGACCGCGTGCCGGGTCCACTCGCCGTCCGGGCCCAGGTGCCAGGAGGCGGTGGTGTCGGACATGCCGGTCTCCAGGAGCCGGTTCAGCGCGGCCCGGTGGGCGGGGTCGACGACCCGGACCATGGCCTCGATCCGGCGGTCGAGGTTGCGGTGCATCATGTCGGCGCTGCCGATCCACACCTCGGGCTCGCCGCCGTTGCCGAAGGCGAAGACCCGCGAGTGCTCCAGGAAGCGGCCGAGGACGGACCGTACGCGGATGTTCTCGGACAGCCCGGTGACGCCCGGCCGCAGGGCGCAGATGCCGCGCACCCACACGTCGACGGGCACCCCGGCCTGCGACGCGCCGTACAGGGCGTCGATGACCGCCTCGTCGACCATCGAGTTGACCTTGACGCGGATGAAGGCGGGGCGGCCGGCGCGGTGGTGCTGGGCCTCCTTGTTGATCCGGGCGATCAGGCCGTCCCGCAGGGACTTGGGCGCGACCAGCAGCCGGCGGTAGGTCTCCCGGCGGGAGTAGCCGGACAGGCGGTTGAACAGGTCGGACAGGTCCGCGCCGACCTGCGGGTCGGCGGTCAGCAGCCCGAGGTCCTCGTACAGGCGGGCCGTCTTCGGGTGGTAGTTGCCGGTGCCGACGTGACTGTAGCGGCGCAGGGTGTCGCCCTCCTGGCGGACCACCAGGGACAGCTTGCAGTGCGTCTTCAGGCCGACCAGGCCGTACACGACGTGGCAGCCGGCCTCCTCCAGCTTGCGCGCCCACTTGATGTTGGCGTGCTCGTCGAAGCGGGCCTTGATCTCGACCAGGACGAGGACCTGCTTGCCGGACTCGGCGGCGTCGATGAGCGCGTCGACTATGGGGGAGTCGCCCGAGGTCCGGTACAGGGTCTGCTTGATGGCGAGCACGTCCGGGTCGGCGGCGGCCTGCTCCAGGAAGGCCTGCACCGACGTGGAGAACGAGTCGTAGGGGTGGTGCAGCAGCACGTCCCGGCTGCGCAGCGCGGCGAAGATGTCCGGCGGGGACGCGGACTCCACCTCGGCCAGGTCGCGGTGGGTGCCGGCGATGAACTTGGGGTACTTCAGCTCGGGCCGGTCGAGGCTGTGGATGCGGAAGAGGCCGGTGAGGTCCAGGGGGCCGGGCAGCGGGTACACCTCGGCCTCGCTGACCTTCAGCTCCCGGACGAGGAGGTCCAGCACCTCGCGGTCGATGGACTCCTCGACCTCCAGGCGCACCGGCGGCCCGAACCGGCGCCGCATGAGCTCCTTCTCCAGGGCCTGCAGGAGGTTCTCCGCGTCGTCCTCCTCGACTTCCAGGTCCTCGTTGCGGGTGAGGCGGAAGGCGTGGCTCTCCAGCACCTCCATGCCGGGGAACAGCTCCTCCAGGTGCGCGGCGATGACGTCCTCGACGGGGACGTACCGGCCGGGGGAGCACTCCAGGAAGCGCGACAGCAGCGGCGGCACCTTGACCCGGGCGAAGTGGTTGTGTCCGGTGACCGGGTTGCGCACGACGACGGCCAGGTTCAGGGACAGGCCGGAGATGTACGGGAACGGGTGCGCCGGGTCGACCGCCAGCGGGGTCAGCACGGGGAAGATCTGGTGCCGGAAGAGCGTGAACAGGCGGGCCTGCTCCTTCTCCGTCAGCTCGTTCCAGCGGACCAGGTGGATGCCCTCTTCCGCGAGGGCGGGGGCGACGTCCTCGTGGTAGCAGGCGGCGTGCCGGGCCATGAGCTCGCGGGAGCGGGCCCAGATCATCTCCAGCACCTCGCGGGGCTGGAGGCCGGAGGCGGACCGGGTGGCGACCCCGGTCGCGATGCGCCGCTTCAGGCCGGCGACCCGGACCATGAAGAACTCGTCCAGGTTGCTGGCGAAGATCGCGAGGAAGTTGGCGCGTTCGAGCAGGGGCATGCTGGGGTCCTCGGCGAGTTCGAGGACGCGCTCGTTGAACGCGAGCCAGCTGCGCTCCCGGTCCAGGAAGCGGCCCTGGGGGAGCCGCACCCCGTCGCCGCGCGACTCGTCGTAGCCGTCGAGGTCGGAGTCGAGGTCGGGTTCCAGGTCGGAGACCGTGGCCGCCACGGTGTGCGGGCGGTGCGCGGCGATCGAGCCCACGGAGGGCTGGGAGTGCTGGATCGCCTCGTGGTCCACGGGGCCTGCCTGCACGGTGCCGGTGGGGGACGGGTGGGTCTGGGCCTGGCTGTCTGGCTGCCTCATGACGTCATTCTTCCGCGTCCGGCGCGCGACAGGCGCGTCGGAGAGGGTGCGGGGGAGCCCGGCCCCGGCGGGGGACTGAGCGGCCGGTCGGGTCCGCGAGCGGGCGGGAGCGTCCCCGGTCCCCGCGGCCCCCCGCGGGGGCGGCGAAGGCTCTGGCACGGCGGGCTTCATTGGCCGAGCGTCGCAAGCCCGTCTGAATCGCCGGTTACGGCGACATGACGTGCGGGCCAGCGGGGGGCGGCTCGCGGGGGATCCCGGCTTCGGGGTCTGCGGGGGCCGGGCCTCCTCGGCCCGGTACCGGAGCCGTCGTGGGACAAGGGGCCGCCCCCCAGATCGGCTCCCGTCTCGTGCAGGCCGCGAACATTGCCGGTGCGCCACGTGGCCGGCGGCGTCCGTGCCGATTCGGGGCCACTTTCCGGAACGGGTGAACCGGTCGGCGGGTCTCGTCCGATGAGGAGACGTGAGGGATACGACAAGCGACGGGGAGCTGCTGCGGGCCATCGCGGCGGACCGCGACCGCCGCGCCTTCGAGGAGCTGTACCGGCGGTACGCGCCGTGGCTGACCGCCCGGCTGCGCGGCCGCTGCGCCGACGCCGCGATGGTCGACGACGTCGTCCAGGAGACGTTCCTGGCGGTCTGGCGCGGCGCCGCCCGGTACCGGGCGGAGGGCCACTCCGCGGACGCGGCCGGATGGCTGTGGCGCATCGGCGCCCGCCGCCTGGTCGACGCGCTGCGCGGGGACGGGGCGCGCGGGCGCCTGCGGCAGGCGCTGGCGCGGCTGCGCCACCGCGAGGAGGTGTCCGCCGAGGAACGCGTGCTCGCGGGGGTGGAGCACGGGGACCTCGCGGGCGCCCTCACCCGGCTGTCGCCCGAACTGCGGGCCGTGCTCCAGGCGACGGTCGTCGACGGGCTCAGCACCCGGGAGGCGGCCGTCCTGCTCGGCATCCCGCCCGGCACGGTCAAGACGCGGGCCATGCGGGCCCGCCGGCAACTGAGGGAGGCGCTGGCATGACCTGGCACGTGGCAGAGGACGACCTGCGCGCCTACGGGCGCGGTGAGCTGGAGCCGCCGCTGCTGTGGTCCGCCGACACGCACCTCGCCGGGTGCGCGGCCTGCCGGGCCCGGCTCGCCTCGCTGGCCGACCCGGCCGCGCTGGACGCCGGCTGGGAGCGGCTGGACGCCGAGCTGGACGCGCCCCGGCCCGGACCGGCCGAGCGGCTGCTGCTGCGGCTGGGGGTGGCCGGCCACACGGCCCGCCTGCTGGCCGCGACGCCCGTCCTGCGCCGCTCGTGGCTGCTGGCGGTGGCCGTGGTGCTGATGACGACCGTGGCGGCCGCCGAGGAGCTGCGCGCCGCGGACTCGCCCACCGCGTTCCTCGCCCTCGCCCCGCTGCTGCCGCTGGCGGGCGTGGCGCTGGCGTACGGCCCCGGCCTCGACCCGACGTACGAGATGGCCGTGGTCGCCCCGATGCACGGCTTCCGGCTGCTGCTCGTGCGCACGGTCGCCGTGCTGGCCGTCGGGCTCGGCCTGAACGGGCTGGCGACCCTCGCGCTGCCCGGCTACGGCCTGCGGGCGCTGGCCTGGCTGCTGCCGGCCCTCGCCCTCACCGCGACCGGCCTGGCGCTCACCCCGCGGCTCGGCCCGTACCGGGCGCCCGCCCTGACCGGCGGGGTCTGGGTCGCGCTGCTGCTGGTGGCGGGGGCGAGGTCGGCCGGCGGGGGCGCCCTGCCGCAGTTCACCGCGGCCGGGCAGGGCGCCGCGGCCGTGGTCGCCGTCCTGGCCACCGGGCTGCTGTACCTGCTGCGCGACCGCTTCGACGTCGCCGGCACCCGCACGTCCCCGACCGGTCTCACGCACGGGAGCACTTCGTGACCACCACCGTCTCCGCCTCCGGGCTCACCCTCCGCCTCGGCTCCACGGCCGCCCTCGACGACGTCTCGCTGCGGCTCGGCGAGGGCGTCACCGGGCTGCTCGGCCCCAACGGCGCCGGCAAGACCACGCTGCTGCGGGTCCTCGCCACCGCGGTGCCCCCGGAGCGGGGGGCCTTCACCGTGTTCGGCCACGACCCGGCCACGGCGGCGGGCCGCCTGGCGGTGCGCCGCGCGCTCGGCTACCTGCCGCAGAACCCCGGCTTCCACCCCGACTTCACCGCCTTCGAGTTCGTCGACTACGTGGCCGTCCTCAAGGAGCTGAGCGACCGCGGGGCACGCCACCGGGAGGTGCGGCGCGTGCTGGAGGAGGCCGGTCTGAGCGAGGTCCGCGGCCGGCGGATGAAGCGGCTGTCCGGCGGCATGCGGCAGCGTGTCGCCCTGGCCGCCGCGCTCGTCGGCGAGCCCCGCTTCGTGGTCCTGGACGAGCCGACCGTCGGACTCGACCCCGAGCAGCGGATGCGCTTCCGGGAACTGATCGCGCGGGCGGGCGAGGGGCGCACGGTCCTGCTGTCCACCCACCAGACCGAGGACGTCGCGATGCTCTGCCACCGCGTGATCGTCATGGCCGGCGGCCGGGTGCTGTTCGAGGGCACCCCGGCCGAGCTGACCGCGCGGGCCGCCGGCCGGGTGTGGAGCAGTGCGGAACGCGACCCCGGCGCGCGGGCCGGGTGGCGCACCGGCACGGGCTCCTTCCGCAACGTCGGCGACCCGCCCGCCGGCGCCGGCCTGCTGGAGCCCACGCTGGAGGACGGCTACCTCCTCACGCTCGACGGCGCCGCCGCGGAGGTGGCGGCCCGATGACCATCACGACGGCCGGTCCGGCCCCGGCGGCCACCGGGCCGGCGCGCGCACCCCGGCGCCCGGCGGCCGTGCTCGCCCTGGCCCGTTTCGAGGCGCGCGAGCTGCTGCTGAGCGTGCTCGTGCTCGGCGCCCTGCTGCTCCTCCTCGCGGTGACGGTCCGGGCGGCCTTCTTCAGCGGCGAGGGCATGGACGGCTTCCCGGCGCTTCAGGACGCCGACCGGGACACCCAGAGCGCCCCCCTCCTGCTCGCCTTCGCGGTGTTCGCCTGCGTCAACCGGGCCGTGCTGCGCTCCCGCCGCACCGGCACCGACCGCCACTTCGGCGTGCTCGTCATGGATCCCTGGCGGCGCACGCTCGCCCACGCGCTCTCCGTCGTCCCGTTCGCGGCGTTCACCGCGCTGGTGGTCGCGTTCCAGTTCGGCCGGGCGGCGCTGCGGCCCGGCGCCGCCGGCCACGGCTCGGTCGCCGAGCTGGCGGTCGGCCCGCTCACGGTGCTGCTGTTCGGTGTCGCGGGCGTCCTGCTGGCCCGGCTGGTCCCCTCCGTCCTGGCCGCCCCGCTGGTCGTGGTCGGGCTGTACGCGGCCGGCCTGTTCCTCGGGGTGTGGGCGCAGGAGCGCTGGTTCCGCTGGCTGACCCCGGTGGTGCGCGAGCACGGGGCGGACGCCCTCCCCTCCGCCCTGGTGGGCCGCCCCGCCGCCTGGCACGCGCTGTACCTGGCCGGACTCACCGCCGCCCTGCTGGGCGTCGCGCTGTGGCGCAGCGGGGGCCGCACGCCGTGGATCAAGGTGCTGACGGCCGTGGCCGTCGTCGCCACGGCGGCGGGGGCGGCCGGCCAGTCGCAGGGTCCGTCCGCCGCGCTGGAGGCGGCCCGCGCGCGGGTGTCCACGGCTCCCGAGGAGGCGGAGACCTGCCGCACGCGTGGCGCCACGGTGTACTGCGCGCTGCCGGAGTGGACCGGCCGCACCGGCGACTGGGCCGAGGCCGTCGAGCGCGTCCGCTCCGTGGCCGGTGAGCCCGCGGCCTCGCGGCGGTTGACCGTGCGGCAGCGCGTCGAGGCCCGCTACGGCCTGGACTCCGACCCCTCCTACGCCCCGCTGACCGCGCCCGGCGAGGTCACCGTCCTCACGCGCTGGGGCGGCAACCGCGTCCCCGAGTTCTCGGTCGGGCTGGCCTCCGTGCTGGTGGCGGGCGACGAGCGGGCCGGCGGACGGCTGTGCGACGGCCGGACGGTGACCGCCATGTGGCTCGTGCTCGGCGCCGACCCGCAGCCGCTGAGCACCCTGCGCCGGGTGCGCCTCGACGACAGCCTCTCGGGGTCCGCGTACGTGCTGACCCCGACGAGCGGCCTGGGCATGAGCGCCGGCCAGACGCGGGTGGTGCGGGAGCTGCTGCGCCGCCCGCGGCAGGACGTCACGGCCGCGGTGAAGGCCCACTGGGCCGAACTGACCGCTCCCGGCGTCCCGACGGCCCGTGTCGCCCGGCTGCTGGGCGTGCCGGACGCGGTGCGGGGCGCGGGGGGTGAGGACCGGTGCGGCGACGAGTGACGGCGGCGGTCGCGGGATCGGGCCGCCGTACGGCACCGGGCCGGACGGCGGAACGGGCCCGGGGCGAGGACCTCGCGCCCACGCCCGGCCCGGTCCGGGAGGGCGGCCGGCTGCGGGTGGTGGGCGCGCTGGTGCGGCCGACGTGGCATGCCCTGCCGTGGCCGGCGCTCGCCGGGGCGGGCGCGCTGGGGCTGGTGCTGGCCGCTGCCGTGCGGCTGCAGGGCCGGGAGGCGGGGGCGGCGGCCGGTCTGGTGCTGCTGCGGCTGGTGGCGCTCGTCGGCGGGCTCGGGGTCGCCCGTCTGCTCGACGACCCGGCCCGGCACACCACCGCCGCGGTGCCCGTGCGGCGGCCCGTGCGGGCCGGGCTGCGGGCGGCGCTCGTCGCGCCGTTCGCCGGGGCCTGGTGGGCGGCCGCGGTGCTGCTCGTGCCGGCACCGGCCCGGCCGCCCGCCGGTGCGCTCACCCTGGAGGCGGCCGCGATCGCCGCGTGCGCGTCGGCCCTCGCCGCGGCCGCGGTGCGCCTGGGCACCACGGCCCGGCCGGGCGAGCGCACGGCGCTGACACTGCTCGCCCTGGCCGCCGCCGTGCTGCTGGTGCCGCGCCGGTGGAGCCTGCTGGTGGCGCCCGAGGACCCGAACTGGGCGCCCGCGCACGCGGGGTGGGCGGCGGTCCTCGTCCTGGCCGCGTTCACGTGGGCGCTGTGCCTGCCGGAGCCCCTGCGGCGCCGGCCCGTCCCCCGCCGCCGGTCCGCCGTGGGCGGGTCCGGCGCCTGAGGCGGCGCGTCGCGAGCGGGCCCCGCGCGCGGGGGAGCCGGCGCCCGGCGGGCCGGTCACCGCCCCGGTCCGGCCGGGTCCGGTCAGGTCTCCGTGCGGTACATCAGGTCCGCCTCGTACGTCACGAAGCCCATGCGCTCGTAGACGGACACGGCCGCCTTGTTGTCGGCGTCGACGTACAGCATCGCCGTCGACAGGCCCCGGTCCGCCAGGTGGCGCAGGCCGATCACCGTCAGGGCCTTGCCGAGGCCGCCGCCCTGGGAGCCGGGGCGCACGCCGAGGACGTACACCTCGCCCAGCCGCTCCTCGGTGTGGACCTTCGTCCAGTGAAAGCCGACGAGCCGGCCCTCGCGCTCGGCGAGGAAGAAGCCCTCGGGGTCGAACCAGGCCTCCGCCTTGCGGTCGTCGAGGTCCCGCTGGGTGAGTGCGCCCTGTTCGGGGTGGTGCGCGAACGCCTCGGCGTTCACGGCCAGCCACGCCGCGTCGTCCTCGCCCGGGACGAAGGTCCGCACCGTCACGCCCTCCGGCAGCACCGGATCGGGCAGCGCGAAGCCGGTCAGCGGCCGCCGCATCTGGCGCAGTTCGCGGAACAGGGTCAGCCCGAGGACCTGGGCGAGGTGCCGGGCGGCGGAGTGCCCGCCGTGCGCCCACACCCGCAGCCGCTTGCCGGAGACGGCGAGCAGCGCCATGCCGAGCGCACGCCCGTGCCCGTGCCCGCGGTGCGCCGGGTGGACGACCAGCTCGGCGGCCGGCGCCTCCACCGGGTCGGTGTCCTCCAGCTGGGCGTAGCCGACGAGCTCGCCGGCGACGGTCAGCAGCAGGTGGGAGACACCCGCGCGGGCGCCGCCGCGCAGCTGCAGCCGGCCCTGTTCGGACACTGCCTGCTGCCCGTCGTTGCGGGCGGCGTCCGCCAGCAGGGCGAGGACGGCTTCGGCCTGGTCCGCGGAGAGCGCGCCGAGGGTCTCGACGGAGCGGGCGATCGGTGCGGTGTCGTCGCTGGTCATGCCTATGAGGGTAAGGGGCCGCCGTTCCCGGCGGCCCCGCCGTGCGTGCGCGGCCCGCCCGGCCGCCACGGGTCCCGCGTTCGCGGCCCGCCTGTGCTGCGCGGGGGCTGCGTGCGCGGTCCGCCCGGTCGTCACCGATTCCGTGTTTCCGGCCCGCCTGTGCTGGAGGGGGGCCGCGTGCGCGGTCCGCCCGGATGCCACCGGTTCCGTGTTCGCGGCCCGTCCGAGCTGCGCCGAGGTAGCGTCTCCGGCCCCCCGTGCTGCACAGGGGCTGTCGCGGCCCGCCCCGTCGTCACCGGTTCCGTGTTCGCGGCCCGTCCGAGCTGCGCCGAGGTAGCGTCTCCGGCCCCCCGTGCTGCACAGGGGCTGTCGCGGCCCGCCCGGTCGTCACCGGTTCCGCGTTCGCGGCCCCGTCCGAGCTGCGCCGAGGCCGCGTCTCCGGCCCGCCCGCGCTGCGCCGGCCCTGCGGGCGGGTCGTCGTCACGGCGCCTCCGGCGGTGGGGTCGGCGCGCCCGGCAGGCGGATCGTCGCCACCGTGCCGCCGCCCTCGGCGGGGGCCAGCGACACCTCGCCGCCGGCCTGCTGGACCGTGCGCGCGACGATCGACAGGCCGAGACCGGAGCCCGGCAGGGCCCGCGCGCTGGGCGAGCGCCAGAAGCGGTCGAAGACGTGCGGCAGTTCCTCGGCGGGGATGCCGGGGCCGTGGTCGCGCACGGTCAGGACGCCCCGGTCGAGGACGACCTCGACCGTGCCGCTGTCCGGGCTGAACTTCACCGCGTTGTCCAGGATGTTGACGACCGCCCGCTCCAGCGCGGACGGCTCCGCCCGGCTGTACCAGGGGGCCAGGTCCGCCGTGATGGTCAGCTCCGGCCCGCGCAGCCGGGCCCGCCGCAGCGCCGCCGCCACGGTGTCGTGGAACGCGACGACCTGCACGCGTTCGCCGCGCTGCCCCTCCGACCGTGACAGCTCCTGCAAGTCGCCGATGAGCGCGGCCAGTTCCGTCACCTGCGCCTTCACCGACGCCAGCAGCGCCTTGCGGTCCGGCTCGGGGATCGGGCGGCCGGTCTCCTCGCTGCGGGTGAGCAGTTCGATGTTGGTCCGCAGGGAGGTGAGCGGGGTGCGCAGCTCGTGGCCGGCGTCCGCGATGAGCTGCTGCTGCAGGTCCCGCGAGCTGGCCAGCGCCGACGTCATCGAGTTGAAGGAGTGCGACAGGCGGGCGACCTCGTCCTCGCCGGCGTCCTCCACGGGGATGCGGATGGTCAGGTCCTCGGTGCGGGCGACGTGCTCGACCGCCTCGGTGAGCCGGTCGACGGGCCGCAGACCGGCACGGGCCACCGCCAGGCCCGCCGCCCCCGCACCGACGACGCCGATGCCGGAGACGAGCAGGAGCAGCAGCGCGAGGTCCTTGAGGGTGTTCTGGGTCTCCTCCAGGGACACGCCCACCACGAGGGCGACGCCGGCGTAGACCTGGTTGCCCGGGCCCGGCGCGGGGACGGCCATGGCGGCCACCCGGACGTCGTTGCCCTTGGTGTCGGTGGTGTCGTGGAGGAAGCGGAGGCGCGGGTCGGTGTTCTCGGTCGCCTTCCGGTCGGTGGCCGTCGTCCTCAGCTCGCCGACGGAACCGGGGACGGCGCAGGCCCTGCCGCTCTCCGTCACCACCTCGAGGTAGTAGTAGAACTGCGTCCGCCTCTCCGGGGCGGTGCCGCCGGCCGTCCCGTCGCAGTTCGCGACGAGCCCCGGCAGCTCGTCGCTCAGCAGGCGGCTGTTGTAGTTCACCAGCCGGTCGTCGACCTGCTTCAGCAGCTGGTTGTGCACCACGAACCAGCACGTCACCGACACCGCCGCCACCGCGAACGCCACCGCCGCCGCGACGAGCAGCGCCAGCCGGGAGCGGATCGGCAGCGAGCGGAACCGGTGTACCGCCCTGTTCACTCGGCGCCGCCCTGCCGCAGGACGTACCCCACGCCGCGGACGGTGTGCACGAGCCGCGGCTCGCCGGCCGCCTCGGTCTTGCGGCGCAGGTACATCACGTACACGTCGAGGGAGTTCGACGACGGTTCGAAGTCGAAGCCCCAGACCGCCTTGAGGATCTGCTCCCGGGTGAGCACCTGGCGCGGGTGGGCCATGAACATCTCGAGGAGCGTGAACTCCGTGCGGGTCAGCTCCACCGGCCGCGCGCCGCGGGTGACCTCGCGGGTGGCGAGGTCCATGCGCAGGTCGGCGAAGGCGAGGACGTCGGTGTCGTCGGCCGCGCCCGCCACGGCCGCCGCATAGGAGCTGCGCCGCAGCAGCGCGCGGATCCGGGCGAACAGCTCGTCCAGTTCGAACGGCTTGACCAGGTAGTCGTCGGCGCCCGCGTCGAGCCCGGTGACCCGGTCGCCCACCGTGTCGCGGGCGGTCAGCATCAGGATGGGCGTCGTGTCGCCGGTGCCGCGGATGCGGCGGGCCGCGGTCAGGCCGTCCATGCGCGGCATCTGGATGTCGAGGACCAGGAGGTCGGGCTTGCACGCGGTGGCCTTCTCCAGCGCGTCCGCGCCGTCCACGGCGACCTCGGTGTCGTACCCCTCGAAGGCGAGGCTGCGCTGAAGGGCTTCGCGCACCGCGGGCTCGTCGTCGACGATCAGGATGCGCTGGGGGTCACGGTCGCCGTCGGCGGGGCTCATCGCTCGCTGTTCCTCGGGGTGCGGTGGGTACGGGACGGTCTGTAGCGTCGCATGTTTCCGCAGTCGCGGGGCGTTGCTTCGGGGGCGCCCCCCGGGGGCGCCCCCGAGGGGCGGACGGCCGGCCGGCGGGGGACTCAGCAGCCCCGCACGGCGGTCAGGCGCATCAGCGGCACCTTGTGGCGGTGGTGACGGACGGCGGAGGTGCGCAGGCCCATCAGTTCCGGGACCGCCACCTCGGGTATCCGGGTCGCCGGGCGGTGCGGCTCGTCGGGCACGGAAGGGGAGATCGTGACGGCGGCGGTGTCGGTCGCGACGACGGTGGCGGGGGTCTCGTGCATCACCTGCTGGATCATGTCGTTCTCCTTCTCGAAGGGCTCGGTCGTCCGCGGGGTCAGTTCTGGGAGCCGGAGCGCAGTGCGGCCAGATCGGCCTTGACGGTGTTGATCGGGATGGCGAACCCCAGGCCGACGCTGCCGGCGCCGGCGGAGCCGGTGTCGGAGGCCGCCGAGTACATCGCGGAGTTGATGCCGACGATCGCGCCGTTCGCCGCGATCAGCGCCCCGCCGGAGTTGCCCGGGTTGAGGGAGGCGTCCGTCTGGAGCGCCTTGTAGGTGGTGGTGGAGGACCCGGTGTCGCCGTTGAACTCACGGCCGCCGAACTGGAACGGCCACCGGCCGCCGTCCTGGGAGTCCTGGCTGTGGTCCTCGTCGGTCGAGACCGTCACGTCGCGGTCCAGGGCGGAGACGATGCCGCTGGTGACGGTGCCGGTCAGGCCCTCGGGGGAGCCGATCGCCACGACCGGGTCGCCGACCTGCACGGTGTCGGAGTCGCCGAGGGCCGCCGCCTTCAGCCCGGAGGCGCCCTTCAGCTTGATCAGGGCGAGGTCCTTGGAGCTGTCGGTGCCCACTACCTCGGCGGTGTAGGCCTTGCCGTCGCTGGTGCGCGCCTTGACCGACGAGGCGCCGGCGACGACATGGTCGTTGGTGAGGATCTCGCCGCCGCTGGTGATGATCACGCCGGAACCGGTGGACGTGCCGGTGCCGAGGGTGGCGCTGATCTCGACGACGCTCGGGCTGACCGCCTTGGCGATCGCCGCGATGCTGCCCCGCTGGCTGGACGGCACCACGTTGGTGCCGCCGGCGCCGACCGCGGCCGTGTCCGGGCCGGTCAGCTCCTGGAAGGCGTAGGCGGTGCTGCCGCCCACGACCGCGGCGGCGATCGCCACGGCGGCGAGCAGGGCGACCGGGCCGCCGGCGCGCTTCTTCGGCGCGGGCCGGGCGGGGACGGCCGGCAGGACGGCGGTGCCGCCGTGGCCGGCGCCCTCGGTGGACGGGGCCGGCCCGGGCTGGGCGGCAGCCTGGGACTGGGACTGCCGCACGGTGTTCTCCGGACCGAAGGGGACCGTCCGCGGCGGGTCGTAGGCCGGCGGGGGCGGCCACTCCGGGTTCACGGGAGAGGAGGCGTGCTGCTGCCGGGGGTGTGCGGACGGCTGGTGCCCGTCCCCCTGGAAGTGCTCGTACTCGCCGCTGCGGCGGATGCTTTCGGTCATGTCATGAGAGTGACCCGTGATCATGAAAGGCACCTGAGTCCCCGCTGAGAAGCCCGGCAGAACCTGGTATGCCCGATATAAAGACGCCCGGAGCGCCCTCGCTCCGGGCGCCCCGGAGCGCCCTCGCCCGGGCCCCGGAGTGCCTTCGGCCGGGCCCCGGAGTGCCTTCGGCCGGGCCCCGGAGTGCCTTCGGCCGGGCCTCGGAGCGCCCTCGGCCGAACTGCGGAGTGACCCCGGCCGGAAACCGAGGGTCCCCGGGCCGGACCCCGGCCCGGGGGTCGCGCGGCACCGGCCGGCCCGGCCCCGAGCGGCCGCGGGCCGGAACGGCGCGCCCGGCCGCGGACAGCCCGCCGCCGGACGGCTCGGCGAGCGGCTACCGGGCCGGTACCGCCGTCACGCGCAGCCGCAGGACTGGCGCACCACCAGCCGGGACGGGAACAGCTTCAGCCGCTCCCGGCGGGACCCGGCGACCCGCAGCCCGTCGTCCAGCACGAGGTCCACCGCCGCCCGCGCCATCGCCGAGCGGTCCGAGGCGACCGTCGTCAGCGGCGGGTCGGCGAGCGCCGCCTCCTTGATGTCGTCGAAGCCGGCCACCGCCAGCTCGCCCGGCACGTCGATGCGCAGCTCCCGAGCGGCCCGCAGCAGGCCGATCGCCTGGTCGTCGGTGGAGCAGAAGACCGCCGGCGGGCGGTCGGGCCCGGAGAGGATGTCCAGGGCGACCCGGTAGGCGTCGTAGCGGTTGTACGGCGCCTCGAACAGCCGTCCCTCCGTCGGGAGGCCCGCCTCGGCCATGGCGCGCCGCCAGCCCTCGACGTGGTCGGAGACGGGGTCGCCCACGGCCGGGGTGTCCGCGGTGCCGCCCATGCAGGCGACGTAGTCGTAGCCGTGCTCCAGCAGGTGGCGCACGGCGAGCTGCGCGCCGCCCAGGTCGTCGGTGACGACGGCCACGTCGTCGATGGCCTCGGGCCGCTCGTGCAGCAGCACCACCCGGGCGTCCCACGCGTCGATCTCCGCGGCGGCGAGGTCGTTGAGCGCGTGGCTGACGAGGATGAGCCCGGAGACGCGCATCCCGAGGAAGGCCCGCAGGTAGTGGACCTCGCGCTCGGCGACGTAGTCCGAGTTGCCGACCAGGACCATCTTTCCGCGCTCGGCCGCGGCCCACTCCACGGCGTGCGCCATCTCCCCGAAGAAGGGCTGGCGGGCGTCCGGCACGATCAGGCCTATGAGGTCCGTGCGCCGCGAGGCCATCGCCTGGGCGACCCGGTCCGGCCGGTACCCCAGCTCCTTGATCGCGGCGAGGACACGCTCGCGCGTGGCCGGGGCGACCGGCCGGGGTCCGTTGTTGATGACGTAACTGACGACGGCGGTGGAGGTCCCCGCCAGCCGCGCCACATCATCCCGAGTCACCTTGGCCACGCGCGGAGTCTACGCGGATGGACCCCCTGCGGGCAGGGCGTTCCACAGCCCGGTCTCACCCGGGCGTGCGCCCTGCCCGAACTCCCGCTACGCCTCCGTGCGGGTCTTCGCGGCGACCGGAGCGGCCGCGCCGTCCGCGTTGTTTCCCTTGTCCTGCTTTGTCTGGGCCGCCGCGGCCTTCGCGCCCCCCTGGCCGTCGCGTCCGCCGGAGCGGGCGCCGTCCCCGCGGTCCGCCTTCTCGGGGGTCACGAATCGGTAACCCACGTTCCGGACGGTGCCGATCAGCGACTCGTGCTCGGGGCCGAGCTTGGCGCGCAGCCGCCGCACATGGACGTCGACCGTCCGGGTGCCGCCGAAGTAGTCGTAGCCCCACACCTCCTGCAGCAGCTGGGCGCGGGTGAAGACCCGTCCCGGGTGCTGGGCCAGGTACTTCAGGAGCTCGAACTCCTTGAAGGTGAGGTCCAGCACCCGGCCCTTGAGCTTGGCGCTGTAGGTCGCCTCGTCCACCGACAGGTCGCCGTTGCGGATCTCCATCGGGGAGTCGTCGTTGACGAGCTGCTGCCGGCCCAGGGCCAGCCGCAGCCGCGCCTCGACCTCGGCCGGCCCGGCGGTGTCGAGCAGCACGTCGTCGACGCCCCACTCGGCGGTGACGGCCGCGAGGCCGCCCTCCGTCACGACGAGGATCAGCGGGCAGCCCGGGCCCGTGGAGCGCAGCAGCTGGCACAGGCTGCGCACCTGCGGGAGGTCGCGGCGGCCGTCGACCAGCACCACGTCGGCGCTCGGCGCGTCGACGAGAGCGGGGCCCTCGGCCGGGGCCACCCGCACGGTGTGCAGCAGCAGGCCGAGAGCGGGAAGCACCTCCGCCGACGGCTGGAGGGCATTGGTCAGGAGCAGCAGAGAACTCATCGCCCACCTGCTCGGGTCGTCACGGGTTCGTGCACGGTTCGCTCGCCCATAGCGTTCGGTTCCTCCTCGGTCCCTGCGAGGACGTTGCGGCACTGCCTCGTACGGTCGGTGCGAATCCCGCGCCCCTGGGACCCGCCGTGCGGTCGACGGCCCCGTACACCTGCGGTCTCCCGCCCCGTGTACAACGCTCCCGAAAGCACGAAAGGACCCGGGGGCTTCGCTGCCCGAGTCCTCTACGCAGCACAATAGCCGACATGAGCTCGGACACGGCAGGTCATGTGACACGTTCGGCGGTCGTCCCGGAGTCCGGGACGCGCCCGTCCACGCGGGTCAGGGCGTCCCTGCGCACCGCGGACGGAGTCCCGATCGACGCCGCCTACGACCCGGGCGCGACCGCCTCTGGCATCTCCGCACCGCCCGCGGGCGACCTGGTGTTCGTGGTCGCGCACGGTTTCACGGGCGACCTGGACAAGCCGCACGTACGCCGGATCGCGGCGGTCCTCGCGTCCCACGGGGCCGTGGTCACGTTCTCCTTCCGCGGCCACGGCGCCTCGGGCGGGCGGTCCACCGTCGGTGACCGCGAGGTGTTCGACCTGGCCGCGGCCGTGGCGTGGGCCCGCGGGTTCGGGCACGCGCGGGTGGCCACCGTCGGCTTCTCGATGGGCGGCTCGGTGGTGCTGCGGCACGCGGCCCTGTACCGCGAGGGCGACGGCCCGGAGACCGGGGACGACGGCGGTGCGCACACGGACGCCGTGGTCTCGGTGAGCGCCCCGGCCCGCTGGTACTACCGGGGCACGGCCCCCATGCGCCGGCTGCACTGGCTGGTCACGCGCCCGGCGGGCCGCCTGGTGGGCCGCTACGGACTGCGCACGAGGATCCACCACCGCGACTGGGACCCGACCCCCCTCTCCCCGGTGGAGGCGGTCCCGCGGATCGCGCCCACACCGCTGCTGGTCGTGCACGGCGACCGGGACGGCTACTTCCCCCTCGACCACCCCCGGATGCTCGCCGAGGCCGCCGGCCGGCACGGCGAGCTCTGGATCGAGCCCGGCATGGGCCACGCCGAGCACGCGGCCGGCGAGGACCTGCTGCGCCGCATAGGGGACTGGGTCGCGACCCGGGCGGGCTAGCAGGCCCTGTCCGTAAAGTCCCGCCTGCCCCGCTCCCCCAAGCTCTCGGCTTCGCTCGAGCAGGGGGTACCCTCACTCGCCGCACCGGCCCCGGACCCGAGTACGTCCAGTACGAGGGCCTGGGGCCGGCACGCCGAGAGCACGCACCCGACGCCGCAGGGCCGCCCTTCGGCGGCGGCGCGAGTTTGACGACAGGGTCTAGCCTGAGGTGTTCACTGCCGAGCGATGAGGGACGGGATGGCAAAGGTCACGGTGCGCTACTGGGCGGCGGCGAAGGCCGCGGCCGGGGTCGCCGAGGAGCCGTACGAGGCGGCGACGCTCGCCGGCGCGCTCGACGCGGTGCGCGAGCGGCACCCCGGTGAGCTCACCCGCGTCCTGGAGCGCTGCTCGTTCCTGATCGACGGCGACCCCGTGGGAACCCGCGGACATGAGACGGTACGGCTGACCGAGGGCGGCACGGTCGAGGTGCTCCCCCCGTTCGCAGGAGGGTGAGCGATGACCGACCGGCCGTATGACGGGCCCCCGTACGAGGGGTACGACCCGTACGCGCGCCCGTACCCGCAGGACCAGCCGCAGCCGCAGGGCCACGGCGGGCCGCAGCAGCCCGGGTACGTCCAGCCCCAGCCCCCGCGGCAGCCGCCGGCGCACGGGTACGCCCCGCGGCAGCCGCAGGGCCACGCCGGGCAGCCGTACCAGCCCGAGGCCCGGCAGTACCCGCAGGCCGAGCAGTACCCGCAGGCCCAGCAGTACCCCCAGGCCGAGCAGTACCCCCAGGCCCAGCAGTACCCCCAGGCCCAGCAGTACCCCCAGGCACCGGGCGGCCCCCAGCCCGGGGCTCACGCGCAGCAGCCGGAGGCGTGGCCGGGGCAGCACCAGGCGTACGGCGGACCCCGGGGCGGCGGGGAGCACACCCAGCAGTGGCAGGGGGAGACCTGGGAGACGCAGGTCCAGCCGCCGGTCGCCGCGGCGGCGGAGACGGCGTACCTTCCGCCGGTGTCCGCGCAGGGGCACCCGCAGGCGGCCCACGGCGCCCCGGCCGCCGGCGGCCGGGCAGCGGGATCCGCCTCCGCGGCTCCGGCTCCCGGCGCGCAACCGCGGGCCGCGGCGCCGTCCACGGCGGCGGAGCGGGAGACCGGCTACGGACCGGCCACCCTGGCCGGCAACACCCGCGTCACCGACGCACAGCGCGCCCGCGCCGAGGGCCGCTCGCCGATCATCGAGCCCGGGATGCAGCCGGCCGCGCTCACGGCGCTGCTGGGGCTGCTGCTCGCCGGCACGGCGGAGCTCGGGACGTACGCGCTGCTCGTGCCGCTCGTCGTCCTCCAGGCCGTGACGGCGGCGGGCTGGTTCCGGCTGAACGGCATGTGGCCGGCGCGGCAGGGCATCGCGCTCGGCTTCGCCGGGGCGCTCGCCGCGGACGCCGCGGTGCTGACCACGGGCCGCGAACACGCGCCCGCCGCGATCCTCGGCACGCTCGGGGTGTGGGTGCTGCTCTCCCTGGTGCTGCAGCTGCGGTCGCACGCCGACCCGGACGAGCGCATGTACGGCCTGATGGCGACCGTCGCCGCGGCGGCGCTGGCGGTCGTGGCGACCGGCTACCTGGCCGCCGCGGGCGACGCGGTGGCGGTCGGCGCGGCGGCGGTCGCGGTGGCCGCCCTGGCCCGGGCGCTGCCGCTGCCCACGCCGGTCTCGGTGGTCGTCGCGCTGCTCGCGGCGGCGGGCGCGGGCATCGCGGTGGGCGGCATGACGGGGCTGGGCGCGCGGGGCGCGCTGCTCGGCGCCGGCGCCGCGGTGTGCGCGCTGATCGGCCACCGGGCGGCGAGCTACGACTATCCCTCCCGGTTCGTGCACTTCACGGCGGGTGTCGCGCTGCCGCTGGCGGCCGCGGCACCGGCGGTGTGGCTCCTCGGGCGCGCGCTGGGCCACTGAGCGCCCGCGGCGGAGGCGGCCCCGGCGCCCGAGTGACGGGGCCGCCTCCGCACCGGGCCCGCCCCTGCCTTCGGCCCGGCCGGCCACCTGCCGCACCGGATCCCCGGGTGCCGTCCGGACAGGCCGGACCCGGCACGATGCGGGGCGGCTCCCCCGGCTCCCGGGGGAGCGGCCCCTGTCACAGGTGATCGACAGTTTCGCGATCACGCCCGCGCACGGGGTTACCGTGGCCGACGTCCACGAAGCCGCCTAGGTGGGGGAACAGCGCATGCGCGCACTGCGAGTACTTCTGATCGTCGTCGTGATCCTCGGCGGCCTGTTCGTGGCCGCCGACCGGGTGGCGGTGCACTTCGCCGAGGGCGAGGTGGCCGACAGGCTCAGGACCAGCGAGAACCTGACCGCCACGCCCGACGTCTCCATCAAGGGCTTCCCCTTCCTCACCCAGGTGGTGGGCGGCGAGCTGGACGACGTCGAGGTCGGCATGGACGACTACCGGGCGGCCACCGGCGAGGCGGGCCGGACGATCCGCCTCGACGACCTCAGGGCCGACATGAAGGGCGTCGAGTTCTCGGGCGACTACAGCTCGGCCACCGCGGCCACCGCCACCGGCTCGGCGACCATCTCCTACGAGGAGCTGCTGAAGACCGCCAAGTCCGAGCCCACCCAGGTGGCGCCCGGAGTGACCGCCCGGGTGACCGGCCTGTCCGACGGCGGCAACGGCAAGATAAAGGTCGCGGTCGAGGCGACCGTGCTGGGCGCCAAGCTGCCCGAGCCGGTCTACGTGCTCAGCTCGGTCGGGGTCCAGGACGGCAGGCTCGAGGTGAACGCGGACTCCCTGCCCCGGTTCGGCGGCGTCGACCTGGCGGAGAGCCGCGTCCGCAGGATCACCGACTTCCAGCAGGCGATAGACCAGCTGCCCGGCGGCATCGCGCTGGACAAGGTGCGGGCGGTCCGGGACGGCCTGGAGATCACGGTGAAGGGTTCGAACGTCCGGCTCGCCGGGTAGACGGAGCCGCGAGCGGGGCGTCCGCGGGCGCCGACGGGCGTCCGACAGGCGAGACGCCTCCGTCCGAAGGCGCAGAGGCCGGCGGCGAGACCGGGGCCCAGAGGCCGTCCCGGACGGCCGTGACAGCTCAAGCATCCCGGATGGCGGACGATCCTGTCTCAGTATGCGACACTGCGGTGACATGCCCGCCTCTCCCTCCCTACGATCGAGCACATGAAGCGACAGGCGGATCTCACGAAGCGGCGGGCAGTGGACCTGTGCCGCGTGGCCGCCATGCTCTGTCGCCCCTTCTGAGCGGGACCTCGAGCCTCCCGCATCGCCCCGCCGTCATCCGGCCCCGGGCCGCCGTGCGCCGCGTCCGCCGACCGGCACCGCGCACGCGCACCCCACTCGCACTCGCACGCCCCGCCGCACCTGCCCCGGAGGAGAGAAGCATGAGCCGCAGCGACGTCCTGGTCGACGCCGACTGGCTCCAGGAGCACCTGGACGACCCGAGCATCGCCATCGTCGAGGTGGACGAGGACACGTCCGCCTACGAGAAGAACCACATCAAGAACGCGATCCGGATCGACTGGACCAAGGACCTCCAGGACCCGGTCCGCCGTGACTTCGTCGACCAGGAGGGCTTCGAGAAGCTCCTGTCGGAGAAGGGCATCGCCAACGACCACACGGTCGTCCTCTACGGCGGCAACAACAACTGGTTCGCGTCCTACGCCTACTGGTACTTCAAGCTCTACGGCCACGACAACGTCAAGCTCCTCGACGGCGGCCGCAAGAAGTGGGAGCTGGACGCCCGCGAGCTGGTCGACGGCGCCGACGTCCCCGAGCGGGCGCGGACCGAGTACAAGGCCAAGCCGCAGGACGCCTCCATCCGCGCCTTCCGTGACGACGTGGTCGCCGCGATCGGCTCGCAGAACCTGGTCGACGTCCGCTCGCCCGACGAGTTCTCCGGCAAGCTGCTCGCCCCGGCCCACCTGCCGCAGGAGCAGTCGCAGCGTCCGGGCCACGTGCCGACCGCCAGGAACATCCCGTGGTCGAAGAACGCCAACGACGACGGCACCTTCAAGTCGGACGAGGAGCTCAAGGAGCTCTACACCGCCGAGGACGTCGACCTGGCCAAGGACACCATCGCCTACTGCCGCATCGGTGAGCGCTCCGCGCTGACCTGGTTCGTGCTGCACGAGCTGCTGGGCGTGGAGAACGTCAAGAACTACGACGGCTCCTGGACCGAGTACGGCTCCCTGGTGGGCGTGCCGATCGAGCTCGGCGCCGGCAAGTAAGACCGTTTCGACCTTTCAGGACTCTGGAGAGACACATGTGTGGAGCGAAGGCCGGCGGCCCGGACGCCTCGACGATCAAGCCCGGTGAGACGACGATCCAGGGCCAGGTGACCCGCGACGGCGAGCCGGTGACGGGCTACGTCCGACTGCTCGACTCGACCGGTGAGTTCACCGCGGAGGTCCCCACCTCCGCCACGGGGCAGTTCCGTTTCTACGCGGCCGAGGGCACCTGGACCGTTCGCGCCCTCGTTCCCGGTGGCACCGCCGACCGTACGGTCGTCGCCCAGCAGGGCGGCCTCGCGGAGGTCGCGATCGCGGTCTGAGCCGGACCGTTCGACGGTCGGCCGCACGGCTCAAGGGCCGCACCCCTCGGGTTGGACACCTGGGGTGCGGCCCTTCGGCCTGCCCGGGGCCGGCGGGCTCCGCGCCCGGGCCGGAGCGCCCCGGCCGACCTACGCTGGAGGGTATGTACGCACGCAGGCGGCACGTGTACTTCGCCATGATGGGGCTCTGCATCGCGCTCTTCGTCCTGGCCTGGGGCGTCGTGCGGCTGTGGTCGATCCCGGCGGCCGTCGGGATGTGCGTGGTGGCCATGGTCATCCCACCGCTCGCCGCGGTGGTCGCCAACCGGCGCGGCCCGGACGACCGCTGGTGGGACGACCCCTCGGGCGACCCGCAGTCCGACGACTGGTGGGACGAGCTGGACGGCAGGAAACGCCACTAGAGCCCGCCGGCGGGCCCGTCTCAGTACACGAGTGCCTGCGTGTCCTCGGCCATCGCCTCCTGCACGAAGAGCTGCGCACCCGCGATCCGCACGCCCTCGATGACGTCCTTCTCCGTGATCTCCCGGCGGGCCGCGCACTGGGTGCACAGGGTGACGCGCCCGGCCGCGAGGACGGAGTCGATCAGGTCGGGCAGCGGCGCCGCGTGCGGGAGTTCGAACTCGGCGGCCCGCCCGGGCAGGGCGAACCAGGACGACTCCCCGGTCAGCCACAGGGAGACCTCGACGCCGCTGGCCACGGCCACCGCCGCGACCGTGAACGCCTGCGAGCAGCGTTCGGGGGCATCGGCCCCCGCCGTCACCTTGATCACGAGCTTTTTTGCCATGGCCGAATCGTAATCAACTTCCGCGCAACTGCTTGGCATGTCCATGAGTCTCCTGTGGAGCGCGCATACGGAACGCGCGCCAGACCGCCCCTGCCCTCCGGCAGCCCGGGCCCGTTCTCCCCGGAGAACCCGGCCGACGCCCACTACGCGGACCTGCGCGCGCTGGTCCTGCCGGCGCCCGCGGGGGCGACGGAGGACAAGGCGCTGCGGGGCGCCGGCGGCTGGCTGGCCAAGAAGGACTTCCTGTCGCTGTACGCGTCGAAGAAGGACCAGGGCGAGGTGAGCCAGGTGCTGACCGACAGCGGGCTGCGGCACGTGGCCGCCCGCGGCTGGACCACCGGGGACGGCACCCGCACCCGCGTGTACCTGCTGCAGTTCGACACGGGCCTGGTCGCCCACGACGTCTACGGGCAGCTCGCCGGCTACCCCGAGCCCAAGTTCGCCGCGCTCGGCGGCGAGGCGACCGAGTTCGACGACACGTTCCCGACCGAGTCCGAGGTCGGCGGCGGGATCGACCGCAGCGCCTACACCGAGGTGAAGCCGTACGGGGCCGAGCAGGTGCGGCAGGCCTACATCGACGCGGGGGACGTGCTGGCCGTGATCGTGCAGTCCCGCAGGGGCGGTGCCGCAGCCGTGCCGTTCCAGCAGACGGTGACGCTGCAGAGCCAGTTGCTCGGCTGAGCGGTGCGGGCGGACCTCACACGGAGGGCCGGGCCCCGGCCGACTAAGCTGGGGTCCGGCCCTGTGCGCGTACCGCACCCTGCTCAACCGAGGAGCACCCCGTGGAGATCTTCTTCGAAACCCTGCTCGTCCTGGTCTGCGTCGGCGTCCTCGCCTTCGCCGGGCTGACCGTGAAGAAGCTGTACCAGGGCCAGCGCTGACCGCCTTCCCCCTCCCCACGGCCACGACGAAGAGCTGCTCATGATCGAGATTCCGTCCGACCTCCACAAGGACCTGGTCCCGCTCGCCTTCCTGCTCGGCAACTGGGCCGGCGCGGGCGTGCACGACTTCCCCGGCGCCGAGAAGTGCAACTTCGGCCAGGAGGTCGCCTTCACGCACGACGGGCGGGACTTCCTGGAGTACCACTCGCACACGTGGGTGCTCGACAAGGACGGCAACAAGGTGCGGCCGCTGGAGTCCGAGCACGGCTTCTGGCGCATCGACGCCGACCGCAAGGTCGAGGTCACGATGGTCCGGGACGACGGCGTCGTCGAGATCTGGTACGGCGAGATGGCCGCGAAGAAGCCGCAGATCGACCTGGTCACGGACGCCGTGGCGCGCACCGCCGCCTCCGGCCCCTACAGCGGGGGCAAGCGGCTGTACGGTTACGTCAAGAGCGACCTGATGTGGGTCGGCGAGAAGCAGACCCCCGAGGTCGAGCTGCGCCCCTACATGTCGGCCCACCTGAAGAAGGCCGTCACCCCCGAGGAGGTCGAGCGCTGGGCCAAGGCCCTGCCCGACGACCTGCCGGACGACGGCATCGCCTTCTTCAAGTGAGCCCTTCCGCCGGCTCGTCCCGGGGCCTGCCGGGGAAGCGGCCGCCCACCGCGCGACGGCACCGCTTCCCCGGCAGGCCCTAGACTTTTCCTGTGGTGAGCACCGACTGGAAGACTGACCTGCGGCAGCGCGGCTACCGGTTGACCCCGCAGCGGCAACTCGTGCTCGAAGCCGTGGACACCCTGGAGCACGCGACCCCCGACGACATCCTCAGCGAGGTGAGGAAGACGGCGTCGGGGGTCAACATTTCCACCGTGTACCGGACCCTGGAGCTCCTGGAGGAGCTGGGCCTGGTCAGCCACGCCCACCTCGGGCACGGGGCGCCGACGTACCACCTCGCGGACCGGCACCAGCACATCCACCTGGTCTGCCGCGACTGCACCGACGTCATCGAGGCCGATCTCCAGGTGGCCGCCGAGTTCACCGCGAAGCTGCGCGAGGAGTTCGGCTTCGAGACCGACATGAAGCATTTCGCGATCTTCGGCCGCTGCAAGGACTGCTCGCTCAAGAGTTCAACTGGCACGTCTTAGGCTTGGCTTCATGAAGAGCCCCCTGCTGTCCCTGCCCGGCGCCGTGCCCGCCGAGGGCGTGGACGAAGGCGTCGCCGCCCACTACGGCGATCTGTTCCGCGAACAGCGTGCCCTCGCCGACGGCACCGGCTTCGTCGACCTCTCCCACCGCGGGGTGGTCACCGTCTCCGGTGAGGACCGGCTGACCTGGCTGCACCTGCTCCTCACCCAGCACGTCAGCGAGCTGCCCGCGGGCGAGGCCACCGAGGCGCTGATCCTGTCCGCGCACGGCCACATCGAGCACGCGCTGTACCTGGTCGACGACGGCGCGACCGTCTGGGCGCACGTGGAGCCCGGCACCGAGCAGGCGCTGATCGCCTACCTGGAGTCGATGAAGTTCTTCTACCGGGTCGAGGTCGCCGACCGCACCGGCGAGTACGCGGTCGTGCACCTGCCCGCGGGCTCCATCGCCGAGGCGCCCGAGGGCGTCGTCGTCCGGGAGACCGCCTACGGCCGCGACCTCTTCCTGCCCCGCGCGGACCTGGAGCCGTACGCCGCGGACCTCGGCAGGCACGGCCCGCCGGCCGGGATCCTCGCCCACGAGGCGCTGCGGGTCGAGCAGCACCGCCCGCGGCTCGGGTTCGAGACGGACCACCGCACCATCCCGCACGAGCTGGGCTGGATCGGCACGGCCGTCCACCTGCACAAGGGCTGCTACCGCGGACAGGAGACCGTGGCCCGGGTGCAGAACCTCGGCAAGCCGCCGCGCCGCCTGGTGTTCCTGCACCTGGACGGCAGCGAGGTGCACCTGCCGGCCCACGGCACCGAGATCCGGCTCGCCGACGACGGCCCGGACGGCCGCAAGGTCGGCTTCGTCACCACGTCCGTCCGCCATCACGAGCTCGGCCCGGTCGCCCTCGCCCTGCTCAAGCGGAACGTCCCGGTGGACGCGCGGCTGCTGGCCGGCGACACGGCGGCGGCCCAGGAAACCGTCGTCGAGCCCTGAAGCCCGTCCCGCAGGGCCGTGCCGGCGCCCCCGGGCGCCGGCGCCGTCACATCTCCAGCAGGACCGTGAACGGGCCGTCGTTCGTCAGCGACACCCGCATCCGCGCGCCGAACCGGCCCGTGGCCACCGTCGCGCCCAGCGCCCGCAGCTGAGTCACCACCTCGTCCACGAGGGGCTCGGCGACGTCGCCGGGGGCGGCCGCGTTCCAGGTGGGGCGACGGCCCTTGCGGGCGTCGCCGTACAGCGTGAACTGGCTGATCACCAGCAGCGGGGCGCCGGTGTCGCTGCACGACCGCTCGTCGTGCAGCATCCGGATCGACCACAGCTTGCGGGCCAGCTGCGCCGCCTTCTCCTTGGTGTCCTCGTGGGTGACCCCCACCAGGACACACAGTCCCTCGCCCTCGACGGCCCCCACGGTCTCGCCGTCGACGACGACGCTCGCGCCGTCGACCCTCTGCACCACTGCACGCATGCCGACCATCATGCCGGGCCGCCGGACACACCCGGCGGCCGGACCCCGCGGGCCGTCCCCGGACCGCGCCCCGGGCGTCGGGAGCCGGGCGGGCAGGCCGCCGTTTCCGGCCCCGTGGGAGCCGGCCCGGTCGTATCGGGCCGAAACGTGAAGTGCTCCACACTACTTCCCAACCGCCCATCCGGGGCTGTTAACGGGCACTAGGTCACATAGCGGCCACCCGGGGTGGCACGATGCTTCCGTACGCGCCGGCCGCTTCCGTACGCGCCGGTCGAGGGGACGGTAGAGGCACATGAGCACATCGAGTACCGGACAGACGCTCCGGGCGGTCTCGCTGACCCGCGCGGGAGGCCCGGAGAGCCACCGGCCGCCCGTGCAGCGCACCGACAGCCCGCGGCTGACCGTGGACCTGACGGAGCGCGACCCGCACCCGGACCTGCCGGAGTCACCCGGGTCGGGCCCGGCGCCCGCCCCGTCGCGGGCGCCCCGGGCCGAGCCGGGCGCGACCCCGCCCAGGTCGCCGGAGCCGGCGGAGGCGGCCGGCCCCGACCTGAGCGTGGACCCGCCGGAGCACGACCTGGCGGTGCTCAGCCTGCCCGAGGTGCGCGCCCTGCGCCGGCAGGCCCAGCGCGACGAGGCCGACCTCAGCTATGTGCGCAGGCTGCTCCAGGGGCGCATCGACATCCTGCGCGCGGAGCTCGCGGCCCGGCGCGGGCCGGCGCCGGTCGTGGCGGCCGGCGAGACGTCCGTGGTCGAGCGGCTGGCGCTGATCCTGCGGGACGCGCCCGCCCGGCACCGCTCCTCCGCGCGGCATGTGACGCTCGGCACTCCGCACAGCGAGGAGTACCGGCGGCTGGCCGCGGACATGCTCGGCGAGGTCGAGCTGTCCGACCTCGGCGCCCGCACCGACCTGGAGCTGGGCGCGGCCATGGGCCGCCTGGTCCGCTACGAGCAGCAGGTGTCGCGGCGGCGGCAGCGGCTGCAGCGGACGGCGGACGACTGCAGCGCGGAAATCGCGCGCAGGTACCGTGAGGGGGAAGCACAAGTGGACGACCTGCTCATGTGACGCGGGCGGCCCGGAGACCCCGGGCCCCGCTCCGGGCGGGTCGTCGTACGTTCCCGCCCGGAAGGCCACCGTCGATGTCCGCGTCCGCAGCCCTGTCGTCCCCGTCCGCCGCCGTGCCGCCCGTCCTCGCCGAGGTGGTGCGGTCCGGGTTCGTGGAGGGACGGCACCGCGGCAGCCTGGTGCTGCTGGGCGCGGACGGGTCGGTGGAGCTGGCGCTGGGGGACGTGGCCGCGCCCGTCTTCCCGCGCTCCTCCAACAAGCCCATGCAGGCCGCGGGCGTGCTGCGGGCGGGCCTGGAGCTGGACGGGGAGCGGCTGGCCCTCGCGGCGGCGAGCCACTCGGGGGAGACCTTCCACCGCGACCTGGTGCAGAAGATGCTCGACGAGTACCGGCTCACCCCGGCGCAGCTCCAGTGCCCGCCGGACCTGCCGCTGGACCCGGAGGAGCGGGACACCTACCTGGCCGCCGGCGGCGTTCCCGAGCGGGTGGTGATGAACTGCTCGGGCAAGCACACGGCCATGCTGGCGGTGTGCGCCCGGCGCGGCTGGCCGCTGGAGTCCTACCTGGACCCCGGCCACCCGCTCCAGCAGCTCATCCACGAGGTGGTGGAGGAGGCCGCCGGCGAGCCGGTGGCGGCCGTGGGCACCGACGGCTGCGGTGCGCCCCTGATGGCGATCGGCCTGACGGGCCTGGCCCGCGCGTTCCGCTCCTTCGTCCTCGCCGCGCCCGGCACCGCCGAGCGCCGGGTCGCCGACGTGATGCGCGCCCACCCCGAGTACGTCGCCGGCACCCGCCGCCCCGACACCTGGCTGATGCGCGAGGTGCCCGGCGCCCTGTCCAAGATGGGCGCGGAGGCCGTCCAGGCGGTCGCCCTGCCCGACGGCCGCGCCCTCGCCTTCAAGGTGGAGGACGGTGCGACCCGCGCCCTCGGGCCGGTGCTGGCCCGCGCGCTCGCCCTGCTCGGCGTGGACGCCCCGGTCCTCGGGCGCATCGGCCGCGCCCCCCTGCTGGGCGGCGGCCGCGAGGTGGGGGAGATACGGGCGGCCTTCTGAGGCCGGGGCGCCGGCCGGACCGGCGCCCGCTCCCGGGCCGGGGGGTCCCGGAGGGCGCGGCCGGCCGGGCACGGACGGAGGCGGCCGGGGGCGGGCGGGTGAGGGGGCTGCGCAGGCGGGGAAAAAGTCCGCGACACCTCCGCCCGCGTCCGCTTACGGTCGAGCCATGACCGGCCGCAGCCCCGACATCGACGTCCGCCCGATCACCGAAGCCGAGTTCCCCGACTGGCTGCGTGCCGTGAGGGCCGGCTTCCTGCGCGCTCCGCAGGTGTCCGACGAGGAGATCGAGGCCCGCCGCGGCCAGTTCTCCCCGGGCCGCTTCCTCGGCGCCTTCGACGCGGGGCGCTGTGTGGCGACGTTCCGCTCCTTCGACCAGGAGCTCACCGCCGTCGGCGGCGCCCCGGTGGCCGCGGACGCCGTCACGGGCGTCACCGTCACCGCCACCCATCGCCGCCGTGGCCTGCTCACCCGGATGATGAACCGGGACCTGGCGGCCGCGAAGGAACGCGGCGACACGGTGGCGACGCTGATCGCCGCCGAGTACCCCATCTACGGCCGGTACGGCTTCGGCCCGGCCGTGGGCATGTCGGAGTGGACGATCGACGTGCCCCGGACGGGTCTGGACCCCCGGTGGTCCGGGCCCGACGACGGGGGCCGGATCGACCTGGTGGACGGCGGGGACGTCCGCAAGCTGGGCCCCGAGCTGCACGAACGGCTGCGGCGCTCCCAGCCCGGTGTCATCAGCCGCGACGAGCGCTGGTGGCAGGTGGCCACCGGTGCCCTGCGTCCGGAGCCCGGCCCCTGGACGGAGCCCTTCCACGCCCTGTACCGCGCGGCCGACGGCACGGTCGAGGGGCTGGTCACCTACGTGTGCGACGACACCTGGGGGGACGGCAAGCAGCCGCTGAACACCGCCACGGTGAAGAGCCTCATCGCGGTGACGCCCGCGGCGGAGCGCGCGCTGTGGCGCTATCTGTGCTCGATCGACTGGATCACCCGGGTCAGGACCGGTCACCGCGCCCCCGACGACCTGCTGCCGCTCTTCCTGCCCGACCCGAGGGCCGCGCGTGTCACCACGCAGGCGGACTGGCTGTGGGTGCGGATCCTCGACGTCGCCCGGGCTCTTCAGGCGCGGACGTACGAGGGGGAGGGGGCGCTGGTGCTGGAGGTGGCCGACCCGGGCGGTCTGACCGGCGGGCGGCTGCGGCTGGAGGCGTCGCCCGCCGGGGTGTCCTGCACGCCGACGACGCGGAGCGCGGACCTGACCCTGGGCGTGTCCGAGCTGGCCGCCCTGTGGCTCGGGGACGAGTCGGCGGTGCGGCTCACGGCGCTGGGCACGGTCCAGGAGGAACGAGCGGGCGCCGCCCGGGTGGCCGACGCCCTGCTGCGTACGTCCAGGCGGCCTTGGTGCCCGGACATGTTCTGAGCGCTCCTTCCTGCCGGCGACAGGGACGACGCATCCGTAGCTGTGCTGTTCGGTTGTGGCTGTGCCGTATGCGGTTGTGGCTGTGCGCTGTGGGCCCGGGCCCTTGCGATCCGGGCCCGGGGCCCCGGGCTGTCTCGCACGGTGACGTGCCGACGCTCCCGCGGTGTTCTGTTGTGACGGTGCCTCAGTGTTCGGTTGTGGCTGTGCCGAGGTATGCGCCTGTGACTGTGCGGCGTTGTTCGGTTGTGGCGGTGCGGCCGGCCGAGCTCCCGGCTCCCCTCCGGGGGGAAGCGCGGTCCGGCGATCCCGGCTGTGCGCCGACCTTTGGCCAACAGTCGGGAAGTGTGACCATGTTGTTGAAGTTGGCTGCCAACTTCACTGTTCTTATCTCCCCTTGGAAGGTACTCATAACCACCTTCCCCGCACCTGCCGCAGGATGGCGGGAAGTCGCACCGTCGGGCCGTGGACCGGGAGCACGCCCTCGCCAGTGGACGGAGAGCGCCCCGACGGCCCCAGCGGTCACACCGTGCGGTGGCGAGCGGCCCGACCTGGGCCGCTGCCGCGCCGGCTGCCGACGGGCCCGGGGACCGCGGCCGCGCCGGGCGGCCGGATCCGGCCAAGATCGGCGTCCGTCCGGCTGCGGCCCCGCCCTCGCCCCTCGACAGACGGCCGCGGCTCACAGGGCGGGCCCGGCGACCAGCAGCGCCAGCAGTACGGCCCCGACGGAGACGGCCTTCGGGCTGTCGGCCTTCAGGCCGACGGTGAGCGTGATCAGGCCGACGATGCCCAGGGCGCCGTACTTCCACTGGACCAGCTGCTCGACGCCGACGACGAGGAGGGCGGAGAGAAGAGCGAGGACGGGCACGACGATTCCCCCTTCGGACTGCCTGGGCGGGACGGGAGCGGGATGAGGAGGCCAAAGTCCCGCCAACTCAGCCAAGTTGGTTGCCAACTATGCTTAAGTTGTCCCCACTTGGCAGCCACTCATAAACAGGTGTCGAACAACTCCCGCCAGATAGGGCAGAGTTGTAGCGTTTGGTCGTGACCCAGGAGAACGTGGTGGCAGTGAACGGCAGCAGAAGATGCTCACCCCGGGAGATCGCCGACACGCTGCGGGAACGGATCCGCACCGGCGAGCTCAGGCCGGGTGACCGCCTGCCCACCCAGGCCGAGCTCGCCGGGGAGTTCGGCGTGGAGCGCGGCACGGTCCGCCAGGCCCTCCGGGTGCTCCAGGAGGACGGGCTGCTCAGCAACGTGAGCAAGGGCAGCCCACCGAGGGTCGCGGCCCCCGCCCCGGCCGGCGCCGACCCGCAGCCGACGATGGTCGGCCTGGCGCCCCGGCTCACGGAGGCGTTCGCGACCCGGAGCGTGCGGATCGACGCGGCGTGCCTGACCGCCGAGACCCTGATGCTGGCGCTGGGCGAGCCGCTGCGCCTGATCCACGAGGGCCGCCTGCGCCCCGAGTCGATCGACGTCCGCATCCTGCTGCCGTCCCGCGAGATCAACCTCGCCTTCCCGACCTCGGTCGACGCCGACGAGGCCGACGACGACCCGGTGCACCAGCGCTGGCTCGCCCAGCGCAACGCCCAGGGCCAGGTCCTCCAGCACAACCTGCGCGCGCTGCGCTACTCCCACGGCATCGACGTGCGCGTGGCCTTCCGCGCGCTGCCGTTCACCCCGCCGGTCAAGCTGTACCTGCTCAACGGCACGGAGGCGCTGATCGCGTACTACATGATCACGCGCCGCGAGGAGCCGTCCGAGGCCGGGACGCTGGACATGTACGACGTCATGGGCACCGAGTCGCTGCTCTTCTCCTTCGCGGCCGGCGGCGGGCAGCGGGACGCCGCCTTCGTGGCGGAATCCCAGAAGTGGTTCGACGCCCTCTGGGAAACCATCACGTCCGACCTGACACTCTCCTAGTGACTTCTGATACCGAGCAGACAGAACTGGTGGCGGCGAAGACAGAGAACGAGACCGAAAGACTGCGGGAACTGATCGAAGCCGCTCGGGTGGTGCTCTGGGACTTCGACGGTCCCATCTGCCGGCTCTTCGCCGGCCACTCGGCGGAACGGGTCGCGCGCGACCTGGTCGACTGGCTGGAGGGCCAGGGCCTGCACGGCCTGCTGACGGCATCGCAGCGCGAGCTGCTGGACCCGCACGTCGTGCTGCGCGCCGTCGACCGCCGGCACCCCGGCAGCGACCTGGTGGCCGAGCTCGAGGAACGCCTCACCCAGGAGGAGCTGCGGGCGGCCTCCTCGGCCATGCCCACCGCCTGGGCCGACCCGCTGATCCGCACCTGGACGGCGGTGGGCGCGCGGCTGGCCATCACCACCAACAACTCCCCCCGCGTGGTGCGGGCCTACCTGGACGGCCGCGGCCTGCTGTCCTGCTTCGCCCCCCACGTCTACGGCCGCACCACGGACCTGCGGCTGCTCAAGCCCCACCCGCACTGCCTCGACCGCGCCCTGCACACCCTGGGCTGCGCCCCGCCGGACGCCCTGATGATCGGCGACACCCCCTCGGACCTCCAGGCCGCGACGCGGGCCGGCGTCCCCTTCCTCGGCTACGCGCACAACGCGCGCAAGGCCAAGCTCCTGCGGGAGGCCGGCGCCACCCGCGTGGTGGACTCGCTGGAGCCCGTGCTGCGGACCCTGCGCGTCGCCGCCTGAACCGCCGGCGCCCCGTACCCGACCGCGGCACCGACGGCGGGGCCGGCCCGGCGGCCGGCCCGCGCTCCCCACCCGCCGCGCCGGCGCCTACCCGCACGGGTTCCGGCCTCGCGCCCGCCGCGCGAGAGCGGGGCGCGAGCCCGTGCGGCCACCGTCGACCGGTGACGGTACGTCACGTCGGTGTGCGAGCAGTGCTGTAGCATGCCCACACCGCGTGAGCAACAGCTCCGCTCCCCTGTCCGGCACACGCAAGAGGCACTGCACCAGCCGTCCTCGCAGGTGCTGACCCGCACCGGACGCGCGGCCGAGGGCGCACCACCCATTGTGCCGACGCCGGCCGCGCTCCGATCGTGCCGGGTATGTCCAGTGACGTACCTTGTGCCTGTCTTGATCCTGCGCGAGTACCTGGAGCGGCCGTGGGCGCACCTCCTCCCCTGCGTCCCTCTCCGGGGGAGCGCGCCGTGCGCGACATCCAGGAGTTCGTCCGCCGGGCCGCGGGCACCGGCCGGGCGGGCGGCGGGCACCACCACGACGACCACGTGCTGCCCCTGACCGAAGGAGTGGCGCGGCTGCTCGGCCGGCCGGCCGGGACGTCCGTCCGGGTACGGATCCGGCGCCCCGGGGCGCTGCCCGTGGCGGTGCGGACGTGGGACGACGAGGCGCGGATCCTCGACGCCGTCGGCAGCGTCCTGCCGCACACCCCGCGCTGCCTCTGGACCGGGGACGGCTTCGCGATCCACAGTCATGTGGACGGCGTGCCGCTGTCCGGCGTCCACCCCGACGGCACGCCCGTCGGCAGGCAGCTGATCGAGGCCCTGGCGGGCCTGTTCGCACGGGTGGCCCAGGTGCGCAGGGGAGCACTGCCACCACTGCCGGCGGGCCGGCCCGGCAACGACACCGACAGCCAGGGCTTCCTGCGGACGCTGGCCATCGAGGCGGACCGGCAGCTCCGGCAGGCCGGCCGGCCCGAGTTCGGCGGGCTGTTCGCGGCGCTGGGCGTCCCGGAGGACGCGCTGGTGCGGCTGGCCGACCGGGTCCCGGCCATGGCGCGGCGGCCGTACGGCCTGCTCCACACGGATCTCCACCGCGGCAGCCTGATCGTGCCCCGCGGTGGCGTCCCGCCGCTGGTCTGCGTCGACTGGGAGCTCGCGGGCTACGGCGACCCCCTCCACGACCTCGCCACGCACCTGGTGCGGACCCGGTACCCCGCGGCCCAGTGGGACGAGGTGATCGGGGCGTGGGCCGATGCCATGCGGCGCATCCGCCCGGCGGCCGTGCACGGCCTGGCCAAGGACCTGCGCCACTACCTCGCCTTCGAACGGGCCCAGTCCGTCTACCCGGACGTGATGCGGGCCACCAGGGCCCTGGAGAACGCGCCCGGCCAGAGCGGTCTGGACGAGGCGACCACCCGCGTGCACCGGGCACTGCGGACGGCCGCCGAACCGCTCGGGCTCAGGCACGTACCGGAGCCGGCGGAGATCGAGTGCGTCCTCTTCCGGTGGCGGGCCGCCCGGACGGCGGCCAGGGGCACGGGTACGGTCCGGGCGGCGATCCCGTGGACGTGGGACCCGCGGCTTCCGCGGCGGTCCGGCTTCCCCGCCTCCGCCGTGGACCACGCCCTGCTCGCCGAGGGCATGGCGCCGGCCGGCCGGGTTTTCAAGGGCACCGCGCACCTCAACTCCGTCGTCCGGGTGCCGGAGGTGGCCGCTCCGGTCGTGGTCCGGCGCAGGCTGGCGAACACCTGCCGGCGGGAGCCGAGTTTCCTCAGCGAGCACGCCGTCCTGCGGGCCGTCGAGCTGTCGAGCGCCCCCGTGGCGGCGCCGAGGGTCCTCGCCCTGGGCAGCAGCCACCGCGGGGAGCCCTTCGCCGTCCACACCTACGTCGGCCCGGAGGACCTCGACCGCCCGCCCCGCCACCCCGTGCACGGCCTGCTGCCGCACGAGGCGGACGGCCTGGTCGATCAGCTCTGCGCGCTGACGCAGGTGGACTACGCGATGCTCGACCCGGTCGCCGGCACGGAGACCTTCTTCACCTGGCTGTGCGACCAGCTCGTCCTCCTGGTGGCGGGCCTGCCCGGGAAGTGCCGGCGACTGGCCCGGCTCCTCGGGCTGCCCGACGCCTCCCGGCTCGCGCAGATCCTGTCCCGGTACCGGGTGAGCCCGCGCCGGCCGTCCCTGCTGCACGGCGACCTGAACCCGTGGAACCTGGTGCGCCGCGCCGACGCCCTGGCCCTGACCATCATCGACTGGGAGATGGCGCTGATCGGCGACCCGCTGTACGACCTGGCGCGGCACATGCACCTGACCCCGACCCGCCCGGAGATCCGCGAGCGCATGTTCCGCCGCTGGGAGGCCGGCCTGCCCGCCGAGTACACCGCCGGCTGGCGGCAGGACTGGCGGGTGTACCGCTGGATCGAGACCGTCCGCTCCGCCTACGTCGACCTGGACCGCCTGGTGACCGGCGCCGGCCTGGACGCCCCCAACGTCCGCCGGGCCGTCGACTCCTACGCGATGACCCTGGCGGTGGCGACGGGCTCTCTGGGCCTGCCCGTCCGTGCGACGGCGAACCCCTGCCTCGCCCGCGCCCTGGCGTAGCGCGTCCTGCGGGGCCGCCGCGCCCCGGAGGACGCACCACGCCACCCGGGCCGGCACCGCGCCCCGCGCGACATGATGCACTCTTGCAAGCGCGGTGCTTGCAATTGTTAGCGGAGTGGGTGCACAGTGGAGGCATGGCATCGCTCAACGTCGGCAACCTCGGTGAGTACCTGCGCGAGCAGCGGCGCAACGCGCAGCTGTCGCTGCGGCAGCTCGCCGACGCCGCCGGGGTGTCCAATCCGTATCTCAGCCAGATCGAGCGCGGGCTGCGCAAGCCGAGCGCGGAGGTGCTCCAGCAGGTCGCCAAGGCCCTGCGCATCTCCGCGGAGACGCTGTACGTGCGGGCCGGCATCCTCGACGCCGAGCGGGACCGGGAGGAGTGGCAGCGCGACGGTGCGACGCGTGCCGCCGTCCTCGCCGATCCCACGCTGAACGAACGGCAGAAGCAGGTGCTGCTGCAGATCTACGAATCCTTCCGCAAGGAGAACGGGTTCCGGATCACCTCGGCGGACGGCGGGGACGACGTCTCCCAGCAGGACGACGCCTCGTCCCGGAGACCGGACGGCACCCGTGAGCGGAGTGCCGGCGCGGCCGACGCGCCCGCGCCCGGCGCCACGGACGAACCTCAGGACGGCGGCGCCCCCGGCCCCCGCACGGCCGGTGCCGGCGACGGCATACGCCCGTCCGCCGAGACGCACGGCGGCCCCGGTGCCGCACGGCACACCCGCACGTCCGGCAGCGACGCCGGTTCGCGCCGGGCCGGCTGATCCCCGGCTCACCCTGAGCCGGGCCGTGGCAGCCGGCCGGCCGCGGACACCAAAACCCTCAAGCGAAAAGCGACCCGGGAGGACCATCACCATGGCCATCACCGACGACCTGCGCAAGACCCTCAGCGACCCCACGCCGCTCTACTTCGCCGCCGGCACCGCGGACCTGGCCCTGCAGCAGGCCAGGAAGGTGCCCGCCCTGGTGGAGCAGCTGCGCGCCGAGGCCCCCGCCCGCATCGACGCGGTGCGCAACGCCGACCCGAAGGCCGTCCAGGAGCGGGCCGCCGCCCGCGCCAAGGAGGCCGGTGCCCGGGTGAAGGAGACCCAGGAGACCCTCCAGGCCAAGGTGGGCGAGTTCCTCGGCTCCTTCGACTCCGACCTGAGGAAGTTCGGCAGCAGCCTCGACGCCGACCTGAAGAAGCTCGGCAGCAGCCTCGACGCCGACCTGAAGAGGCTCGGCGAGACCGCCCAGGACATCGCCCTGCGCGGTGTCGGCGTCGCCGCCGAGTACGCCGTGAAGGCCCGCGAGACCTACGAGAAGGTCGCCGAGCACGGTGAGCAGACCGTGCGGACCTGGCGCGGCCAGGCCGCCGAGGGCATCGAGGACATCGCCGAGGAGGTCGAGGAGCTCGCCATCGCCGTCGAGCCGCCGAAGAAGCCCGAGCCGGTGGTGGTCGAGGTCAAGCCGGACAGCCAGAACGGCCAGAACAACCCGGCCGGCCAGACCGGCCCCAGCAGCGGCCAGGACAAGCGCGACGAGTCCACGGCGATCGTGTCCGAGCCCCTGGGGGACAAGAAGGGCTCGATGAAGAAGTCCCCGGCCCGCAAGCCGGTGGGCCGCAAGGCGACGCCCCCCACCGAGTGAGCGACGCGCCGTCCGCCCGCGCGGACGGCACGGTCACGGGCCGGGCACCCTCGGGGTGCCCGGCCCGTTGTACGGGTACGGTGACCGCATGGCAGTCGGAGAGATCGGGCGGTGGGCAGCATGCTGATGTTGGGCTTCGCGGGGTTCCTGGGGCTCTTGAAGATCCTGCTGATGGCGCTCGCCGCGTTCGGGCTGTTCGACGCCGCGTTCCGGCGCGAGGACGCGTTCCGCGCGGCCGACAAGCAGAACAAGGCGTTCTGGCTGATCATCCTGGGGCTCGCGCTCGTCGTGAGCTACCTCTTCTCGATCTTGTCGTTCCTGCCGGTCATCGGTGTGATCGCGAGCATCGTCTACATCGTCGACGTCCGGCCCGCGCTGAAGCAGGTGTCGGGCGGCAGCGGCTGGGGCCGCCGCCGCGGAAGCAGCAGCGACGGCCCGTACGGGCCGTACAACGGGGGCCGGTAGCCGGCCGGCCGCGCGCGGGTCACGGCCGCCGGCCGGTGCCGGTCGTGACCGTCCTGGCCTTCCTCGCCGTCGCGGTTCGGAGGACGGCAGCCCGCCGGGCCGGGCGGCCGGCGGGCAGTCGACCGGCCGACGGTAACGGTCCCGGCCACGGGCGCCGGTCCCGCCGACGGCCCGGCTGCGACGTGTCGGCTCCCCCGAGACCTCGGCTTCGCCCAGGCCCCGGCCACGGCGGGGTGGTGCCGCCGACGGTCCGGCTGCGGTGCGTACGTCCGTGATGATGCCTTGGTGACGGCCTGCCGGTCTCGCGGGTCGTCGGCCTGACGGCGAAGGTGAGGGTCCGCCCGTTCACCGGGCCACGGTCCGGCCCGCGCGGACGCCTCGGCCATGCTGCGCCGGTTCCGCGGACGGTCCGGCTGCGGTGCGGTACGTCCGTGATGATGCCTTGGTGACGGCCTGCCGGTCTCGCGGGTCGTCGGCCTGGCGGCGAAGGTGAGGGTCCGCCCGTTCACCGGGCCACGGTCCGGCCCGCGCGGACGCCTCGGCCATGCTGCGCCGGTTCCGCGGACGGTCCGGCTGCG
>NZ_JBEYXZ010000006.1:61733-189518 GCF_040645305.1 Streptomyces sp. NPDC046831
TGGTGACGGCCTGCCGGTCTCGCGGGTCGTCGGCCTGGCGGCGAAGGTGAGGGTCCGCCCGTTCACCGGGCCACGGTCCGGCCCGCGCGGACGCCCTCCGCCACGGCGCGCCGGTCCGCCGACGGTCGGGCCACAGTGCGCCGGTGACCGCCGACGGTCCGGCTGCGCGGATCGTCCCGTGGACGCCCCGGCTACGGCGCCCGGTCGAGCAGGACCACCGCGACGTCGTCCGTCAGCTCGCCGCCGTTGAGGTCCCGCACCTCGTTCACCGCGGCGCGCAGCAGGTCCTCGCCGCGCAGGCCCTGGTCCAGCTGACGGCGGATCATCTCCACCATGCCGTCCTGGCCGAGCCGCTCGCCGCCCTCGCCGACCCGGCCCTCGATCAGGCCGTCCGTGTACAGCATCAGGCTCCACTCCGCGCCCAGCTCCACCTGGAGGCGCGGCCAGCGGGCACCGGGCAGCAGGCCCAGGGCCGGCCCGTTGCTGTCGTACGGCAGCAACGCGGCGGGCCTGCCGGGCCGGGCGACCAGCGGTGCCGGATGGCCGGCCAGGCACAGGCCCGCCCGGCGCCCGTCGGGCGCGATGTCCACCGTGCACATCGTCGCGAAGATCTCGTCGTCGGGGCGCTCGTGCTCCAGCACCTGCTCCATCGTGCTGAGCAGCTGGTCCCCGCACAGCCCCGCCAGCGTCAGCGCCCGCCAGGCGATGCGCAGCTCCACGCCGAGCGCCGCTTCGTCCGGGCCGTGGCCGCAGACGTCGCCGATCATGGCGTGCACGGTGCCGTCGGGCGTGCGGACGGCGTCGTAGAAGTCGCCGCCGAGCAGCGCGCGGGAGCGGCCGGGGCGGTAGCGGGCGGCGAAGCGCAGCGCCGACCCGTCCAGCAGGGGGGTCGGCAGCAGGCCGCGCTCCAGACGGCGGTTCTCCTGGGCGCGCAGTTTGCCCTCGGCGAGCCGGCGCTCGGCGGTGTCGGAGCGCTTGCGCTCCACCGCGTACCGGATCGCGCGGCTCAGCAGCCGCCCGTCCAGCTCGTCGCGGAACAGGTAGTCCTGGGCGCCGACGCGCACGGCCTCCGCACCCCGTTCCGCGTCGCCGGACGCCGTGAGTGCGAGTACGGCGTGCCGGGGCGCGAGCTGGAGCACGTGCTTGAGCACGGCCAGCTCGTCCTCCTCACCGGGACCGGACCGGCCGGGCGCCGGCAGCGCGAGGTCCAGCAGGATGCAGTGGACGTCGTCCGTGAGCAGCCGCTCGGCCTCGGTGAGGTTGCGGGCCCTGCGGACGCGGATCGGCTTGCCGGCCGAGTCGAGCAGCTCGGGCACGATCGGCGAGCCGCCGGGGTCGTCCTCGATCAGCAGCAGCGTGAGGTTGGTGCCGGTGGCGTCACGGGCGTCCCTCTCGACCGCGGCCTCCACGCGCGGCGCCTGTGCTGCGGAGGGGCCGCCGCCGTGGGACACGGTCTGCGCCTGACCGCTCTCCGCGGCCGGGATCACTCTCTGCCGCGGTACGGGCACGGGCATCGTCCTGGGTTCCTTCCCTCCCCCCGAGGGCGTGGCGGATACGAGGGACCTCGCCCCACCGACGGGGACCATAGCGGTAGTGGGCGCCGCAGCGGAATGGTGCTCGGCGAGCCGCTCGGCTCGCGGCACCTGTCATATGCCGCGTTATCCGGCGGAGTTGGACAGCCTCCGGCCGGGCCGGGGATGACGAACGTCACCCCGTGACCGGGTCTGGCGGCCAAGGGGGTGCGGTGGGTCACGTGGTCCACCTCACCGGCACCGCGGGCGCCGCAGCGGCGGTGCCGACGGAGGCCGAGCACCGGCGGGGCGCGCCGCGTCGGTGACCGCGGCGCGCGGGCGCCGGCGACGGCGGAGTCAGCGGGCGTCGGCGACGGCGGTTCGACGGGCGTCTGGGCGGACCACGCCGAGGATGGGCATGGTCCCCGCGCCCGCGACCGTCACCGTCCGGCCCGGCCGCGGGGCGTGCACGACCGCTCCGTCGCCGATGTACATGCCGACGTGGCTTGCGTCGCCGAAGTAGATGATCAGGTCACCGGGACGCATGTCCTTCACGGCGACGTGCTCCAGCTGGCGCCACTGCTCCTGGGAGGTCCGCGGGATGGGCCGGCCGGCCGACGCCCAGGCCTGCGAGGTCAGCCCCGAGCAGTCGTACGTCCTCGGCCCCTCGGCGCCCCACTCGTAGGGCTTGCCGATCTGTTCGGTCGCGTACTTCACGGCCTTCTTGCCCTGCACGGACGCCTGGCCGCTGATCTCCTTCAGCACGCCGGTGCCGAGCCAGGCCGTCTGCGCCTTCGCGGCGGCCTCCTGCTCCAGCCGGGCGAGCCGCTCCCGCTGCCGCTCCTCCAGCGTGGACTGGAGCTTCTCGGCCTCGTCGATGCGCTGTTCTATCTTCTTCTTCGCCGCGGCCCTGGCCTTGCGGTTCGCCTCCAGCCTGCGCCACTGCGCGGCGGCGTCCGCCTCGTACCGCTTCAGTTCCTGCTGGGTGCGGTCCAGTTCCGCCAGCAGGCCCTTGGTCGCCCGCTCGCCCTGCAGCACCCGGCCCGCGCCGTCGAGGAACTGCCGCGGGTCGTCGCTGAGCACCAGCCGCGCCTCGGGCGGCAGGCCCGCGCCCCGGTACTGGGCCCGGGCCGCGGCGCCGGCGCGGTCCTTCAGGTCGTCGAGCCGCTCCTGGCCGTCGACGATCTTCCGGGCCAGGTCGACGACTTCGGCGGACTGCCGTTTCGCCTTCTCCTCCGCGGCGTTGTAGGCGTCGGTCGCGACGGCCGCGTCGTGGTACAGCGTGTCCAGCCTGGCGCGGACGGCCTCCAGGTCCTTGTCCGGCGGGAGGCCCGGGGAGGCGGTCGAGGGGGCGCCGGAGGACGGGGCGGCCGTACCGCCGGCCGGTCGGGTGGGCGACGTGGTGGGGTCGGGCCGCGCACTGGCGAACGCCGTCGCCGGTACTCCCAGCACGGTGACCGCGCAGACCACGGCCACGGCCGCCGCGAGCACGCTGCTCCTGCCCCGTCCCATACTCAGCCCCCAACCTGATTAACCGTCAGTAACTTAGGACACCGGGGGGATCGTGCCACGTCGCGACGCAAAACGACAGATGCCGTGCCGGTGAGGGCCGACGGGACCCACGGACGACGGCTCACCACCCCCTGCCCGCCCCCTTCGAAACGATCTCCCCGAGCGTGTGACGAACACCTCAACGCCATCGTTCCCGGCGGCCCGGTGCGGCCCGGTGCGGCCCGGTGCGGCCCGGTGCGGCCCGGTGCGGCCCGGTGCGGCCCGGTGCGGCCCGGTGCGGCCCGGTGCCCGGTGCGGGGTGGCGTGGGGCGGGGCAGCGGTCGGGCAGGGCGGACGGCGTGGCCGCGCGGGCCCGGCCGGGCGAGCGGCCGGTGTGATCAGAGGCGCGGGGCCAACGCCTGCCAGGCCACCGTCACTTCACCCTGCCGCCACCTCACCGGCCCGTCCGTCACCGGCCAGTCCGCCGTGAGGGCGCGCACCGCCCGGATCCAGCGCTGGCGGGCGCCGTAGGAGGCGTAGGGCGCGGCCGCCGCCCAGGCCCGGTCGAAGTCGCGCAGGAAGGCGTGCACGGGCTCACCCGGGACGTTGCGGTGGATGAGCGCCTTGGGAAGGCGTTCGGCCAGGTCGGAGGGGCGGTCCAGGGAACCGAGGCGGGTCGCGAAGGTGACCGTGCGCGGACCGTCCGGACCGAGCGCCACCCACACGTGCCGCCGGCCGATCTCGTCGCAGGTGCCCTCGACCAGCAGACCGCCGCGCGTGTGCCCGTCCGCCGGCGCGAGCCGCGCGCACAGCCGCTCCCAGACGGCCGCGACCTGGTCCTCGTCGTACTGCCGCAGCACGTTCGCCGCGCGGATGAGATGTGGACGCCGGGGGACGGGCACCTCGAAACCGCCGTGCCGGAACACCAGTCCGTCCCGCTCGTACGGCCTGGCCGCCGCGACCCGGGCCGGATCGATCTCGACGCCCGCCACGCACGTGCGGGGCGCCACGGTCCGCAGGCGGTGCAGCAGCTCCACGGCCGTCCAGGGCGCGGCGCCGTAGCCGAGGTCCACGGCCAGCGGATCGGCGGCCCGGCGCAGCTCGGCGCCGTGCACGGCCGCGATCCAGCGGTCCATGCGGCGGAGCCGGTTGGGGTTGGTCGTCCCGCGCGTCACCGTGCCCACGGGGCGGGTCGCTGCGCGGGATGTCATGGATTCCAGGGTATGCGGGCACCCGGCGGGTGCCGCCCGCCCCCGGCCGGCACCCGCCGGCGGCGACGGACCGGTTGTAGTCGGCGGCGGTGGCGGTGACCCGGGCGCCCCTCTGCGCGCCGGAGGGAACCGTCCGACCCGGCGCGGCGGCGCCCGCCCGCCTCGGCCCCGGGACGTCGGGCGCCGGCGCCCGGCACTCGCCCCTGGCGGCGGCCGCGTCCGGCACCGTCACCCGGAGCGGCCACCGCCCCCCGTCTTCCCGGCGTCCTCCACCGCTCCCCACCGCCACGACACCGCGTCACGCCACCCGACACCGAACGGTTGAGCGAGGACCGTAATGATTCGGCAAAGAGGCTCCCGGCGGAAATGGACCCATCACCTCCGGCGTTACGACTGGAAGGGCGCCCGGCGCCCTCCGTCCGGCATGCCCGCAGCGAGGAGGACCGCCACGTGAGCCAGTACGCCAGCAGGCTCGGGCGTCGCTCGGCGGCGGCCGGCCCCCGGCTGAGGCTGTACCGCCGCCCCCGTCGCGTGGCCATGCTCTCCGTCCACACCTCGCCGCTGCACCAGCCCGGCACGGGCGACGCGGGCGGCATGAACGTCTACATCGTGGAGCTCGCGCAACGCCTCGCCGCGCAGGGCGTCGAGGTCGAGATCTTCACCCGGGCGACCGCCGGGGGCCTGCCGCCGTCCGTCGAGCTCGCCCCCGGCGTCCTCGTCCGGCACGTCGACGCGGGCCCCTACGAGGGCCTCGCCAAGGAGGACCTGCCGGCGCAGCTGTGCGCCTTCACGCACGGCGTGATGCAGGCGTGGGCCGGGCACCGTCCCGGCCACTACGACCTCGTCCACTCCCACTACTGGCTCTCCGGCCACGTCGGCTGGCTCGCCGCCCAGCGCTGGGGCGTTCCCCTCGTGCACGCCATGCACACCATGGCCAAGGTCAAGAACGCCAGCCTCGCGGCCGGCGACACCCCCGAGCCCGCGGCCCGCGTCATCGGCGAGACCCAGATCGTCGAGGCCGCCGACCGGCTGATCGCGAACACCGCCGAGGAGGCCGACGAACTCGTCCGGTACTACGCGGCCGACCCCGCCAAGGTCGCCGTCGTGCACCCCGGCGTGAACCTCGGCCGCTTCCGCCCGGCGGACGGCCGCGCCGCCGCGCGGGCCCGCCTCGGACTGCCGCCCGACGCCCTCGTCCCGCTGTTCGCCGGCCGCATCCAGCCGCTGAAGGCCCCCGACGTCCTGCTGCGGGCCGTGGGCGTGCTCCTCGACCGGCGGCCCGAGCTGCGTTCCCGCATCGTCGTCCCCATAGTCGGCGGCCCCAGCGGCAGCGGCCTCGCCAAGCCGGAGGGGCTGCAGAAGCTGGCCGCCCGGCTGGGCATCGCCGACGTCGTACGGTTCCGGCCGCCGGTCGGGCAGGAGCAGCTCGCCGACTGGTTCCGGGCCGCGTCCGTCCTGGTCATGCCGTCCTACAGCGAGTCGTTCGGCCTGGTCGCGATAGAGGCGCAGGCGGCCGGCACGCCCGTGCTCGCGGCCGCGGTCGGCGGGCTGCCGGTGGCCGTGCGGGACGGCGAGACGGGCTTCCTGGTCCAGGGCCACGACCCGGCCCAGTACGCGCGCGTGCTGGGGGACTTCGCCGACGATCCGGACCTGGCGGACCGGATGGGCGCGGCTGCCGCCCGGCACGCGCAGTCCTTCGGCTGGGACACCGCGGCCCGCGCCACGGCCGACGTGTACACGGCAGCGCTGCACGCGCACAGGCGTCGCGTACGCTCGCCTCATGGGTGAGGCAGAGCAGCAGCACGCGAACGAGGTCCTCGAAGGCGTCCTGAAGGACTCCGAGGTGGAGTGGGAGAGCCCCCAGCCCGGTACCTACGTGGTGAAGCTCCCCGGCACCCGGAAACTGTCGACCACCCTGTCGATGATCGTCGGCAGACACTCGCTCTCCCTGAACGCCTTCGTCATCCGCCACCCCGACGAGAACGAGGCCGGCGTCCACCGCTGGCTCCTGGAGCGCAACCTCAAGCTGTACGGCGTGAGTTACGCCGTCGACCAGCACGGGGACGTCTACGTCACCGGACGGCTGCCGCTCGCCGCCGTGACCGCCGACGAGGTCGACCGGCTGCTCGGGCAGGTCCTGGAGGCCGCCGACGGCAGCTTCAACACCCTGCTGGAACTCGGCTTCGCCTCCGCGATCCGCAAGGAGTACGCCTGGCGCGTCTCCCGCGGCGAGTCGACGCGGAACCTGCAGGCCTTCGCGCACCTGACCAAGCCTCAGGACGGCTGAACGGTCGCTCGCCACAGGCCGGCTGACGCCCCGTCGGACGGGCGAGGCGCGGCGGCTTCCGCGGCGGACGGACCTCAGCGCGCCCGGCCCGGCCGCCCGGCGCCGTACCGTCCCGGTGTCACGCCCACCAGCCTCCTGAAGTGCCGGGTGAGGTGGGCCTGGTCGTGGAAACCGGTCGCGGCGGCCACCTCGGCCGGCCGCACGCCCTCCAGCAGCAGCCGGCGGGCGCGGTCGACGCGGCGGGACGTCAGGTACTGGTGGGGCGCGATGCCGTAGGCGCCGCTGAAGGACCGCACGAGGTGGGCGGGGTGGGCCTGCAGCAGCCCGGCCGCCTCCTCCAGGGTGAGCCCCTGCGGCACCCTCGCGTCGAGGAGTTCGCGCAGCCGGCGGGCGAGGACCGGGTCTCGGCGGACCGCCGGGCCAGCCGAGCCTGCCCGCCGCGGCCGCAGATGGGCGCGCAGCCGCTCGCCGATCAGCGTCAGCCGGCTCTCGGCCTCCAGCTCGCCGCCGGGGCCGGCGAGCGCCGCGTGCACCTGCCCGACGCGCCGCCGCAGGACGGGGTCGCGCAGGTCGGGCCCGTCCACCGCGGCACCGATGAGTTCCTCGCCGAGGTGGGTGGTGTCGAGGTACAGCACGCGTTTGCGGAACCCGTCCGAGGTGGCGGGGGAACCGTTGTGCGGCACGTGCGGAGGCAGCAGCGACACCGTGTCGTGCGGGGTGCCGTGCTCGTGCCGGTCGAGGTCGTACCGCACGGCACCGGCGTCCACGATGAGCAGCGTCCAGGCCTCGTGCACGTGCATCGGGTAGGCGTACTCGGTGAACCGGGCGTGGAAGACCTCCACGACGCCCGGGATCCGCGGCCGCCAGGCGGTGACGTCGCGCCGGTCCTCGCGCTGCTGTCCGGCCATGCAAAGAACGTACAAGACGGGCTCGCCCGACGCCCGGCAGGCTCGGGCCATGAACACCGCGACCACGGCCGAGTCGGCCACCGCCCCCGTCCGCTTCGACACCAGGATCGCCGTCCTCCTCCGCGACGACCTGGAGACCTGGCAGCGCCTGAACGTGACCGCCTTCCTGGTCAGCGGCCTCGGCACGACGCTCCCCGAGGTGGTGGGGGAGCCGTACGAGGACGCCGACGGGGTGCCGTACCTGCCGATGTTCCGCCAGCCGGTGCTGGTCTTCGAGGGCGCGAAGGAGACGCTGGCCGACGCCCACGGCCGGGCCCTGACCCGCGCCCTGCCGCGCGCCGTGTTCACCGGCGACCTGTTCGCCACGGGCAACGACCGCGACAACCGCGCGGCGGTACGGGCGGTGCCGACGGGCGAACTGGACCTGGTGGGGCTCGCGGTGTACGGGCCGCGGAACGCGGTGGACAAGGTGCTGAAGGGGGCGCGGATGCACCCGTGAGGACGCAGACGCCGCCGGGGCCCGGGACGGGATCGCCCGGCCGGGGCGGGATGGCGCGGCCCGGGGCGGGATGGCGTGGCCCAGGCGGAACAGGGCGGGATGGCGCGGCCCGGACGGCGATGGCGCGGCCTCGGACGGGACCGCGCGGCACGCACACAGGGGCCACGCAGCCCACGAGGGGACCGCGCAGCCCACGACGCGCACCGCCCAGTCCGGCGACGGACACGGCTCAGGCCGGGACGGGCACCGTTCGGTCCCGCGACGGGCGCCGCTCAGTCCAGCGAGGGAGACCGCTCGGTCCCGACGGCTCAGTCCCGCGACGTGGACCGCTCAGGCGGCGCTGACCTTGGCCTCGGCGTCCGCCGGGGCCGCCACGGCCGCCGTCTCCTGGCCGGGCAGGCGGCGCAGGAGGGCCGCGTAGCCGACGGCGGCCGCCGTGCCGACCACCGCGCACAGGCCCCACAGCCACTCCGCGCCGAGGCGGTCGATGACGTAACCGGACATCAGCGGGGCGACGAGCGCCGCGACGGACCAGGACAGGGTGTACACGCCCTGGTAGCGGCCGCGTCCGCGCGCCGGGGACAGGCGGACGACGAGGCCGGTCTGCGTCGGCGCGTTGAGCATCTCGCCCAGCGTCCACACGCAGACCGTCAGGGCGATCATGCCGACCGAGCCGGCGAAGGCGGTCAGCCCGAAGCCGTATCCGGCGAGGACGGCGGAGACGATCAGCACCCGGCGGGGGTCCCGGCGCTCGATGAGGCGGGTGACCGGTATCTGCAACGCGACGATCAGGACGCCGTTGACGGCGACGGCGAGGCCGTATTCGGCGGGCGTGAACCCGGCCTCGCCCATCGCGACGGGCAGGCCGACCGAGCCCTGCTGGAAGACCAGGGCGATCAGGAAGGACAGCCCGACGACGCTCATGAAGCGTCCGTCACGGAGCACGGTCCCGAGGCCGATGGCGTCTCCCTTGGCCTCCACGGCGCCCGCCGGGGCGGCGGGCCGGGACTCGGGCAGCTTCAGGAAGACGACGATCGCGCAGGCCAGCGTCATGGCGGCTTCGAGCAGGAAGCCGGCGAGATAGCTGAACCCGGCGATGAAGCCGGCGGCCATGGACGAGACCGCGAAGCCGAGGTTGATCGCCCAGTAGTTGAGGGAGAACGCCCGCACCCGGTCCTCGGGCCGCACGATGTCGGCCATCATCGCCTGCACGGCCGGCCGCGAGGCGTTCGACGCCGCGCCGACGACGAGGGCGACGGCGGCGATGGCCACGGGGTCGTGCACGAAACCGAGCAGGGCGACGGACCCGGCGGTGGCCGACTGGGCGATCAGCAGGGTCGGGCGCCGTCCGAGCCGGTCGGCCATCACGCCGCCGACGAGGGAGGACACCACGCCGCCGAGTCCGTGCAACGAGGCGATGAGACCGGCGTAGGAGGCGGAGTAGCCGCGGTCCAGGGTCAGGTACAGCGCCATGAACGTGGCGACGAAGGCTCCCAGCCGGTTGACCAGGGTGCTCGTCCACAGCCACCAGAACTCCCGGGGGAGCCCGGAGACGGTCTCCCGGGCGGCACGTCTGAGACTGGCGACGGACATGGACGGGTCCCCCCACGGGTGTAAGCGGCTCTGGCGGTGAGCACAACTTACGATCGGTGGGCTCGGAGGGGCCACTCAATTAACAGATGCCGTCAACTGTCCGCCTGCCGGGCGGGCCGCACGGGGGGCCGAATGCGTGGATTACGCTCTGAGGTATGGCCGACGCACCGTACAAGCTGATCCTCCTCCGCCACGGCGAGAGCGAGTGGAACGCGAAGAACCTGTTCACCGGCTGGGTGGACGTCAATCTCACCGAGAAGGGCGAGAAGGAGGCGGTCCGCGGCGGTGAGCTGCTGAAGGACGCCGGCCTGCTGCCCGACGTGGTCCACACCTCCGTCCAGAAGCGCGCCATCCGCACGGCGCAGCTCGCGCTCGAGGCCGCCGACCGCCACTGGATCCCGGTCCACCGCTCGTGGCGTCTGAACGAGCGCCACTACGGCGCCCTTCAGGGCAAGGACAAGGCGCAGACGCTCAAGGAGTACGGCGAGGAGCAGTTCATGCTGTGGCGCCGCTCCTACGACACCCCGCCGCCCCCGCTGGACGACGACTCGGAGTTCTCCCAGTCCGACGACCCGCGCTACGCGATGATCCCGCCGGAGCTGCGTCCCAGGACGGAGTGCCTGAAGGACGTCGTCTCCCGCATGCTCCCGTACTGGTACGACGACATCGTCCCCGACCTGCTCACCGGCCGCGTGGTCCTGGTCGCCGCCCACGGCAACAGCCTGCGCGCCCTGGTCAAGCACCTCGACCAGATCTCGGACGCCGACATCGCGGGCCTGAACATCCCCACGGGCATCCCGCTGGTCTACGAACTGGACGCCGACTTCAAGCCGGTCAACCCCGGCGGCACCTACCTCGACCCCGAGGCGGCAGCAGCGGCGATCGAGGCGGTCAAGAACCAGGGCAAGAAGAAGTAAGCGGTATCGAACAAGCCCCCTCCCTGCGGTTCACCGCAGGGAGGGGGCTTGTTTCTGCACTGGGGCCGTCGCTGGGCCGTGAAAGGGATCCGGGGCCGCTGTCAAGCGTTCCCGTGTGCCTCGGTGAAAAGCGATGTGCCCGGTATGCTGGTCGCGCCTCATCTGAACCTCCCCTGAACTCCGTGTAGGCGCATGTGAGTTCCAAGGCTCCGGCCCGAGAAGCGGGCCGGCTGGAGGAGAAGGGAGGCGTGGTAGAGGTGTGCCTTGAGAAGGACAGGCCTCGTAGGTGGACCGGCGCTGAGAAGTGGCAGGTCTGGCTTGCGGGAGTCAGCCTGCTGGTGACCACCGCTATCAGCGTGATGCAGCTCGCTCGATGAGCGCGTCACGCGCGAGGACGGTCGCGACCGGGAGCTGTACATGCAGCGAGCCCGGTCTGCTGCTACGCGACCGGGCTCGCTGACTGCAGGGAAGCCTGGGTCTGGCTGCAACCGGATCCAGGTCCGCAGTCCTTCTGGAGTCCAATCTCTCACGCGTGAAATCACGAATCAACTTTGTGAGCGTTGCCCGCGAACTTTGCGCGCTTGCCATTTCAGCGAACTTCGCCAGCGAAATGGTCAGACGGATCCAGCGGTGAGGGGCTTTGACCACGGCGTACGTGTCACCGGTGATCAAAGACGGATGCCACAGCCGTACGGGTCCGCTCCTGGCTGGATGGCATGAGGTGCGCGTACACGCGCACGCGCAGCGTCAGGCCGGGGTCCGAGTGGCCGAGGTACTCGGCGAGGGCCTTGATGTTCTCGCCCGCGTCCAGGGGCACCGAGGCGTAGAAGTGGCGGAGCGCGTGCATGCCGTTCTCGCGCGACTCCGCGTGCGGTCGGCCCTGCTCGGGCACGGGGATGGCGCCCGCCGCGGCGAGCGCCGGCTTCCACGCCTCCTCGTTCAGCGACGTACGCCAGACGTGCCCGCCGCGCGGCCGGTGAAGATGAGCCGCTTGGTCACCGTAGACCCGTCCGCCACCTTCCACGGCAAGGCTCGGGAGGAAGAGGCGCGCGGCCGGCGCTGGCAGGTTTCACTCTTGGCCATCGACGAAGCCCGGCCGTCGGTTAGGTCCCGGGCTGTTCCCGGGCCGCCCCCAGACAGAACCGGGGATGCAGCTGCACTACAGAGCTGGGCACCTCGGATGCCGACCGCGCGCCCGCGACCCTAGCCGTAGCCACCGACAACGGGCCGCTCATGAGGAGCCGGTGGGCGTCAGCACCGGGCCGTCCCTGGGCCGTTTCGAGGTCGCTCGACAGTGGCCAAGGACGACCAACGACGACCACCAGGACGCCTCAGCCCGGTCCTGACGTGAAGACCGAGGAAGGCCGCCGATGACGCTCAGACGGCTTCCGGGTTCGGCCGCACGCCACTGAAGACGGCAGCGACTGCCTTACGAGTGTGTTCCTGGCCGACTGGCATGAGGCGGGCGCGTACACGCGGAGCGTCAAGCCCGGGTCCGAGTGGCCGAGGTACTCGGCGTGCGCCTTGATGTTCTCCCCGGCGGCCAGGAGCACCGGGGTGTGGAAGTGTCGCAGCGCGCACATACCGTTTTCGCGCGACTCCGCGTACGGCCGGCCCCGCTCGGGCACGGGGATGACGCCGGCCGCGGCGAGCGCCGGTTTCCATGCCTCCTTGTTGATACGAGGCAGAACCTGCCGAAGCCCTGGGGTCGGCCCGGCACAACATCCGGGGCACTCGCCCGCCTGCCAGCGTCCGGACAAGCCAAACGGTCCGGCGGGCGAACCGCCGGACCGTTATGGAAGATCAGGACCCGAAGGTGATGATGTAGACGGGGCTGTTGGTGCTGCCCTCGTTGTGCACTACCGGACAGGACGTCTTCTGGCTGCTGTCCCTGGTCTTGATCTGGATTCCGCAGAAGGGCGAATCATCCCAGTTGAGCGTGTTGATGTTGCTGAGTACGGGGATGTTGTCCCCCTCGTTGCCGGTGGCAGCGCTGGCCCCGCCGATGCCGGCGAAGAGGATTCCGCAAGTGGCCGCGGCCACCGCTGCAATCTTCTGAACGTTCCTCATATGCACTCCTCCGCTTCGCTGCCCCAATCGGGCAGACACCTGGAGAACGATGTGCAAAAAGGATCAGAGCGTAACGTCCTTCGTGCTTTGATCACTCCTACGGCCGTACAGATTCCCAAGCGGAGGACTCGGCCGGCCGCCGTCGTCAGGCGCTGGCCGTCGGCACGGAGCCGGTGGCGCAGTAGTCGAAGCTCCGGCGCGTAGGACCCCACCGCTCCGGACGGACGTCGCAGGGCAGTGCCCGGACCCCGGACCGAACGCCTAAAGCGCTGCTCCTCGCGGCGCAGCACCGCGGAGCCAGTCGGCGAGCGTGGAGAAGTCGGCGTTCACAAGGCCTTTGGTGGCCGCGCACTCCGTGGATGAGTGGGGGCGCGAGCACTCCGGGAGCGGGTGAATGAGTGACAGCGAGGCGCGAAGCGGGTCGCCGGGGGAGGGTGATCCCGCGCCGCATGTACGTTGGGTGCCCGTTCCGTCGCATCGCGTAGTGCGGTTCCGCAGTGCAGAGGCACGAAGGGCAGGGCTCATGCGCAAGCTCCAGAAGGTCGTGATCACCGCTGCAACGGTCGGGGGCCTGGTCGCTCTCGGCTCGGAGAGCGCCCACGCCGCCGGCCACAGCGGGCCCCGCCACGGAAGCACCCAGCCACCTCTCGTCGGCGGCTTGGTGCACCCGCAGCTGGTGCGCACCTCCCGCGCTGCCAGCCTGTTCGACGGGGTCCTGCAGGCGCCGCGCCAGGAGAAGAGGGCGCCGGGTGGGAGGGGGCTGAAGACGGTGAAGGCGTCACAGCAGAAGGGGCGAGCGGATGTGCCCGCTGGGGCCGTCAACCAGCTGAACCAGGCGATCGGAGTCGGCCGGGCGAACCAGGGCAACCAGGCGGTCGGGGCCGACGGCAGGGTGAACCAGTTGAACCAGGCGATCGGCGTCGGCCAGGTCAATCAGGCCAATCAGGCCAATCAGGCTGTCGGGACGACCGGACAGGTCAATCAGGTGAACCAGGCTGTCGGGACGACCGGGCAGGTCAATCAGGCCAACCAGGTGATCGGCGCCGGCCAGGCCGGTTAGGGCGACGAAGCGGCCCTGATCTCAACGCCAACCCGCCACCGTCTCGTGGCGGGTTCCGTGCTTTCGGGGCGGGATCGTGCGCGAGCCCCGGCGTAGCGCTGACCTGGGCCGACAGGTGCTCCGCACCCTGCGGAGTCAGCCGCACGGGGTGATCGCCGGCGGGAGCCCGCCGCCCCCCGTCACGTCGGCGTCACGCGACTGTGATGCCCGGCGCTCAACGATGGCGGGTGCAGGCAAGCGCAAACTCGCTTTCACATGCAAGGGAACCACCATGGTGAAGAACATCCGGTGCCGCATACCTCGCCTGATAGGCGCGTCCAGCTTGGCCGCGACGCTTGCTCTCGGGGCAGGGGCGGTGACCGCCGAAGCGGGGACGCAGGAGATGGCGAAGTCGAAGTCCCCGACCGCAGCGCCGAATATCTGCGGCCGGCAGCCTCGTCCGAACTTCTGCCCCCGCGGCACCATCAACCAGGGCAACCAGGCCATCGGTGGCGGTCCGGTGAATCAGGGGAATCAGGCTGTCGGTGGCGGTCCGGTGAATCAGGGGAACCAGGCCATCGGTGCCGGCCGGGCCAACCAGGGCAACCAGGCGATCGGTGGTGGCCCGGTGAATCAGGGGAACCAGGCCATCGGTGCCGGCCGGGCCAACCAGGGCAACCAGGCCATCGGCGGTGGGCCCGTGAACCAGGGCAACCAGGCTGTCGGCGGCGGACCCGTGAACCAGGGCAACCAGGCCATCGGCGGCGGGCCGGTGAACCAGGGGAACCAGGCTATCGGTGCCGGCCGGGCCAACCAGGGCAACCAGGCGATCGGCGGTGGCCCGGTGAATCAGGGCAACCAGGCTGTCGGCGGCGGACCCGTGAACCAGGGGAACCAGGCCATCGGTGCCGGCCGGGCCAACCAGGGCAACCAGGCCATCGGCGGTGGCCCGGTGAATCAGGGCAACCAGGCTGTCGGCGGCGGGCCGGTGAATCAGGGGAACCAGGCCATCGGTGCCGGCCGGGCCAACCAGGGCAACCAGGCCATCGGCGGTGGCCCGGTGAATCAGGGCAACCAGGCTGTCGGTGGCGGGCCGGTGAATCAGGGCAACCAGGCCATCGGTGCCGGCCGGGCCAACCAGGGCAACCAGGCCATCGGCGGTGGGCCCGTGAACCAGGGCAACCAGGCTGTCGGTGGCGGTCCGGTGAATCAGGGCAACCAGGCCATCGGTGCCGGCCGGGCCAACCAGGGCAACCAGGCCATCGGCGGTGGCCCGGTGAATCAGGGCAACCAGGCCCTCGGCGGCGGCCTCGCCAACCAGGGCAACCAGGCGATCGGCGGTGGCCCGGTGAACCAGGGCAACCAGGCGCTCGGTGGCGGTCTCGCCAACCAGGGCAACCAGGCCATCGGTGGCGGTCCGGTGAACCAGGGGAACCAGGCGCTCGGTGGCGGCTTCGGTGCCAACCAGGGCAACCAGGCCATCGGTGGCGGTCCGGTGAACCAGGGGAACCAGGCGCTCGGTGGCGGCTTCGGTGCCAACCAGGGCAACCAGGCGATCGGCGGTGGCCCGGTGAACCAGGGGAACCAGGCGCTCGGTGGCGGCTTCGGTGCCAACCAGGGCAACCAGGCTGTCGGCGGTGGACTCTTCTAGGAGGGCCCCGGCCGGCCACACCACACTTGTGGTGCTGACCCGTCTCGGCAAGGCGAACCCGCCACGGGCAACCGTGGCGGGTTCGCGGGAATCGATCGGCGCGGTCGACGACCACCACCGTCCAGTGCCGGCCGACGACGACCACCGGCTTCGGCTAGTGCAGGAATCCGCCACCGGGGTACGACTGCCGCAGTTCCGCCACGAGCCGGCGCAGCCGCTGTGTGGGGCGGAGGCCCAACTCGTTGCGCAGCAGTTGCGCGTAGCGTTCGAAGTGGCCGAGCGCCTCGGCCAGGTTGCCCTCCGCGAGGTGGGCTCGGATCAGCGAGGCCTGGCTGCTCTCCCGCAGGGGATCGGCCTGGACGGCGGTGTGAGCGGCCGTCACCGCGCCGGCGAACTGCTCGGCGGCGATGAGTTCTCCCGCCAGTTTCTCGAGGGCGTGGAGCCGGAGCTGGCGCCAGTGCTCGGACTCCAGCAGGGCCCACTCGTCGTACCAGCCGGGCAGGAGGTCGGCGGAGAGCTGATCGACGGTCGCCGCGGTGAGGCGGAGGTCCTCGGCCGGGACGTGAGGGTCGAGTATGCGCTGGGCCAACGACCGGGCGTGGTGCAGGTCGACGGTGACCCCCCGCGCGAGGCGCACCTCGCTGGGGGAGACGTCCAGTGCCTTCCGGCCGAGGTCGCGCAGGCGGGACAGCGCCGCCCGGAGGTTCGTGTACGCCTTCTGCTCGCACGCGTCGGGCCAGAGACTTCCGGCGATCAGGGACCGGGGGACAGAGGCGCGGTAGTTGAGCGCGATTAACGCCAGGAGTCGCTTGGAGCCGACTGGCACTGTCACCGGGACGTCGTCGACCACGAGGTCGAAACCGCCGAGAAGAGCGATGTGTACGGACGGTCGGCTCTTCACCGTCAGAGAAGAGAAAGCGAGATCGTCTGAGCTCATGGCTGTGATCGCTCCGGATCGGTCCACCTGGGCGTCTGCCGGCCGGCGGCACCCCCTTCGCCCAAGGATTCGCGGTCTTCACACCTCCCTACGGACCCATGCTGCTCCATCCGGTGAGGGGTGTCTATTCGTCCTGTTTGTGCTAATAAGAGCCCCTTGGCCGCGATCGGTCGGTCCTCGCGGGCGCCGAACCGTGGGCCGGGGCCGTGTCGCTGCCGCCCGCCCGGGGTGCGTTCACGGCGAGCACTGAACGTGCGGTTCCCGGCGAGCGGCGGGGTTCGCCTGGCTGCCGGCGCCGGCCGCGTCAGGGCGTCAGGCTTCCGCCGGACCCGTCAGGTGTCCGACGGACCCGTCAGGTGTCCGACGGACCCGTCAGGTGTCCGACGGGTCCGTCAGGTGTCCGACGGACCCGTCCGGGACCGGGCGGTCCCGGACGGGCCGTGCCGAGGACGACGGCCACCGCCCCGCGGGGACACGCCCGGCTGGACGGCGCGCGGCCGGTGAGCGGACCGGCCACGGCGTTTCAGGCCGCAGGGGGAACCTCGGCGCCCGGTGCGACGCCGGGGCAGGCGTCGGTCACCAGGTCGAACCGGCGGCGCTGCGCGCGCGGGCCGGCCGGGCGGATAGCCGCGGACGCTCCGGCGGCGGGCGTGAGGCCGGCCGGGGCCGGATCGCCCTGGCCGTACCCGGCGGTGGGCTGGATGTCGTCCATGGGGCGGGCTCCGTCCGCTGGTGCTGTCCCAGCCGGAGGAGCATGGCAGGAAGTGAGGGCGGCGTGAAGGTGGTTGCCGGTTCAATGAACCGTTCGTCACGCTATCGTGATCAAGGCCGCACCCGACGCAGGTGAGCCCTCGGTGCGCCGGCCCCGCGGCGTCCTGGGGCCGCGGCGCGGCCGAGGCCCGGTGCCGCGCATAGGGGCACGCCCCTCCCGGCGGGAAGCCGCCGGGAGGGGCGTGACGTCAGGTGGGTGCCGTGCGGGCACCCGGCGTGGCCGGTCGGTCAGTGGCGGCCGCCGCGGTGGTGCCGGTCGCCGCCCCACGAGACGGTGTCGACGACGTGGCGGTGGTTGTCGCGCAGGGTGGCGGTGTCACGCCGGTCCCACACGGAGTTGCGGCGGTCCTGGTAGAGGTCGGTGCGGGTGTCGCGCCCGAACCCGGTGTGGACGCGCACGCTGGAGCGGCCGTCCAGGCGGTAGTGGTGGAAGGTGTAGGTGTGACCGGCCCGGTCGGACAGGGTCCAGCCGCTCAGGTTGACCGCGTGACGGCCGCTGTTCGTGAGGACCACGTACTCCCTGCTGAGGGAGTGGCTGGAGCGGTGGTGGCGGCCGGCGGAGTCGTGGTGGACGTTGCTGATCTGTACGTGCTCACGGTGGTGCGGGTGGGCGTGGTCGGCCGCGGTGGCCGGCAGCGTCGCCGCGCCGACCAGGGCGCCGGCCGCGGCGACGGCGGCAGCCAGACGACGGGCGATCACGGAAGCGGAAACGGTCACGTACTCTCCCTGCGAGTGCGGGCACCTCGCCGGTCACGGGGTGAGCCGTGCGCCGGGTGTGCCTGGTGCGAAGGGCGGCCGGGCGGCCGCACACCCCCACCTTGTCCGTATCGGCCCGTGATGATGTGAATATGGGTCTCGCGTTACGCATCGTCCATATTTCCGTGACTCTCGGCTGTATCGACCATTTACCCAGCCGGGGCATCAGGTTGACGGGCTGTCAGGCCGCTCGGTCCTTCCGGCGCAAGCCCCGTGGCGTGAAACCGCCATACCGCGCCACCCCGGCCCCGCGGCGGCCGTCACCCGCAAGTGAGTAACGGACCGGCGCGCCGACAGGACCGCCGCCCGCGCGGCCGTGCTCGGCGAGGCGCCCGGACGCGCCTCCGGCACCGCGGTGACCACCGTGCGGAGGACGTCGTGACGTCGGTGACAGCCACCGGCAGGAACGGGTGACAGTCATCGGGCAGGACGGCACGACGCCGGCCGTCACCTGGGAAGGAGCCCGGGACGTCCGTACCCGGCTGGTCATCACCCGCGGAACGAGCCCGTGACGCCGGTGATGACCTGCGCCATGGACCCGGGCCGTCGTCTTTCGCCGTGCGGAACGAGTCCATGGCGCCCGTGGTCACCTGCGCCACGAACCCGAGGTGTCATTTCTCGCCACGCCGGAGGGCGCCACGCCGAAGGGCGCCACGACGTCGGTGACCACCCCGCGCGAGGAGGCCATGACGTCGGCCACGAAGCGGGCGCGTCCGAGGCCGAGCCGGCGCAGTGCGCGGCCGTGGTTGGCGGCGACCGCGGCGGAGACGGCGAGCAGGAGCAGCCGCCACAGCGCCATGACCGGTCGGCGCACCGGCCGGGGCAGCTCCGCGAGCGCGGCGCGCAGCCGCTCGCAGTGGAAGGGGACGTGGCGCTGTTCGTCCGCCAGGATCCTCCGCGCCACCTCCGAGGTGAGCGGATCGCGGACGCCGTCGCGCAGCGCCCGGTAGTACCGCAGGGCGATCACTTCCGCGATCATCAGCACCAGCAGTTCCGTGCGCAGGCCCATGAGGCGGCGCAGGCGCACGAAGGCCGTGTCGCTCCAGTGGCCCGTCAGCGTGGGTACGCCGCCCGCCGCGAGCAGCCGGGCCAGGAGCCGGGCGTGGTTCTGTTCCTCGGCGAGGAACAGCCGTACCGCCCGCGCGTAGTCGGGGTCACCGGCGCCGTCCGCCTTGGCGACGAGGTGGGCGCCGTCGCCGTCCTCTCCCACCTGGAAGCGCTGGATGCCGGCCCACACCGCCGGGTGCAGGGTGGCGCCGAGCGCCCAGTCCGGGTCGCCCAGGTCCCGCCTGCGCCGGTGTTCGTCCTCGAAGCGCCGTACCCACCCGGCGAACGCGCTCGTACCCACCCGGTCTCCCCTCTCTCACCGGGACACGGATTGCCATGCCCTGATCAAGTGGGACGTGCCGGGGAGCCGGGTCCGTTCCCCCGTGCGCCCGGGTGCCGCGAGCGGCCGTACGGCGCGCAGGGGTCCCGGCGCGAAGACCGGACGGAGGCGGATCGCGGGGTCAGACCGAGGCGGATGCGGAAGGGCCCGGTGCGCATCACCGGGGTGGGCACCGGGCCCTTCGGAACGTCGTACGGGCGCTCCCGCACGCGGAGGTGCGGCTACGCCGTCACCCGCACTGGCAGGGGCTGCCCGACTGGCACCCGCAGCCGCAGCCCGAGCCGCAGCCGCAGGCGCCGAAGAGCGGCAGGCTCCTGGTCTCGGCGGGCCGGTCGGTCTCGCGCTCCTGCGTGGGGTCGGGCGTGGTGGTGGGAGATTCGGCCATGGGTCCTCCTCGAGGCTGTTGCCTGTGCCCATTGCATGCCCGTTCCGCTGGGCGCATCAACGGCGCACTGTGGCTCACTCGCGCCCCCGCGCCGTGCCGGGCGCCCGCCGGGAGCGCCCGGACCCGCCGCCGGGCGGTCCTCAGGCGCCCTCGACTCCCGTCACCGGCTGGACGTCCGGCTGCAGCTCGTCCGCGTGCTCGCCCGTGACCAGGAACACCACCCGCTTCGCCACCGCCACCGCGTGGTCCGCGAAGCGCTCGTAGTAGCGGCCGAGCAGCGTCACGTCGACGGCCGTCTCGATGCCGTGCTGCCAGCGGTCGTCCATCAGGTGCTGGAAGAGGGCGCGGTGCAGGAGGTCCATCTCGTCGTCGTCCTGCTCCAGCTGCAGGGCCAGGTCGACGTCCTTCGTCACGATCACCTCGGCGGCCTTCGCCATCAGGCGCTGCGCGAGCTGGCCCATCTCCAGGATCGTGGCGTGCAGGTCGTGCGGCACCGCACGCTGCGGGAAGCGCAGCCGGGCCAGCTTCGCCACGTGCTGCGCGAGGTCGCCCGAGCGCTCCAGGTCCGCCGACATGCGCAGCGACGTGACGACGATCCGCAGGTCGGTGGCGACCGGCTGCTGCCGTGCCAGCAGGGCTATGGCCCGGGCCTCCAGCTCGTGCTGCAGTTCGTCGACCTTCTTGTCGGCCTCGATCACGCTCTCGGCCAGCTTCAGATCGGAGTCGAGGATGGCCGTGGTGGCGCGCCCGACGGCCGACCCGACCAGCCGGGCCATCTCCACCAGACCGTCGCCGATCGAGTCCAGTTCCTCGTGGTACGCGTCCCGCATCAGGGTTCCCTCTCGTGCGTCTTCGTCCGGGGGTTCCGGGGGCCGGGGGCCGTGGTGAAGCCGCCGGCGCGAACCCCACGCTGCCACGTTCCGGCCCGTACGCGTCGGTTTCCGTCCTCCTGAATGAACCGGTCCTGGCCCCCGGGTGAACTCTGGGCGACGAGTGTCCGAGCCGGTGCTCCGGCGGGTGTGGGCAGGTCGTTCCGCATGCCTAACCTGGACGCATGGACGTGAACGCGGCGGTCGCCGCAGCGGCAGCGATCGCCGGTGTGCTCACCGGTGTCATCGCCATGCTGGCGTTCCGCTGGAGCGAGCGCGAGCAGAAACGCCCGACCCGGACCTCCCTGCACACGGACGCGGTGCTCCCGCCCGGTGTGGACACCGTCCTGTCCGTCCTGCGCTCCTCAGCCGTCGTGCTCGACGAGGCCGACGCCGTGGTCAAGGCCAGCTCCGCCGCCTACGCCCTCGGCCTCGTCCGCGGTGGCAGGCTGTCCGTCGAGCCGATGCTCCAGATGGCCCGCGACACCCGGCGGGACGGCGAGATACGCCAGGTCGAGCTGGACCTCCCGCGGCGCGGCACCGGGCGCGGCGAGGCCCTCGCCGTGTCCGCGCGCGTCGCGCCACTCGGCTCCCGGCTCGTCCTGCTCCTGGTGGAGGACCTGACCGAGGCCCGCCGGATAGAGGCCGTGCGCCGCGACTTCGTGGCGAACGTGAGCCACGAGCTGAAGACCCCGGTCGGCGCGCTGTCCCTGCTGTCCGAGGCCGTCATGGACGCCTCCGACGACCCGGAGGCCGTGCAGCGCTTCGCCGGGCGCATGCAGATCGAGGCCACCCGTCTGACCAACCTGGTGCAGGAGCTCATCGACCTGTCGCGGGTGCAGAACGACGACCCCCTCGAGGACGCCGAGCCGGTGGGCGTGGCGGAGCTGGTCGACGAGGCGGTCGACCGCTGCCGGCAGGCGGCCGGCACCAAGCAGATCACCATGGCCGCCGTGATCCAGCCGGGCCGGGAGGCCCGTCCCGCCGGCGACGAGGGTGCCGGGCGGGGGACCGGTGGCGAGGGTGCCGGGCGGGCGGCCGGGGGCGCCCCCGCCCGGCGGACGGGCGCCGCGGATCTGCACGTCTGGGGCAACCGCGGCCAGCTCGCCGCCGCCCTGGGCAACCTCGTGGAGAACGCCGTGAACTACTCGCCGGCCCGCACGCGCGTCGGCATCGCCGCCCGCCGGGTGCCCGCGCCGGGCGGGGACATGATCGAGATCGCGGTCACCGACCAGGGCATCGGCATATCCGACAAGGACAAGGAGCGCATCTTCGAGCGCTTCTACCGCGTCGACCCGGCCCGCTCCCGGGCCACGGGCGGCACGGGCCTGGGCCTGGCGATCGTGAAGCACGTGGCCGCCTCGCACGGCGGGGAGGTCACGGTGTGGAGCGCCGAGGGACAGGGCTCCACCTTCACCCTGCGGCTGCCGGAGGCGGGCGCGGCCCGCGACCGTGCGCAGCACAAGCCCGTCCTCGACGAGGAGGACGGGCGGTCCGCCGGCGCGATCCGCGGCGGATCCCCCGATTCACCCCATGAACCGCTTCCCGTAGCCCCGGAGGTCCTTCCGTGACCCGAGTGCTCGTCGTGGAGGACGAGGAGTCCTTCTCCGACGCTCTGTCGTACATGCTGCGCAAGGAGGGCTTCGAGGTGGCCGTCGCGGCCACCGGGCCCGACGGGCTCGACGAGTTCGAGCGCAACGGCGCCGACCTCGTCCTCCTCGACCTGATGCTGCCGGGTCTGCCCGGCACGGAGGTCTGCCGCCAGCTGCGCGGCCGCTCCAACGTCCCCGTGATCATGGTGACCGCCAAGGACAGCGAGATCGACAAGGTCGTCGGCCTGGAGATAGGCGCCGACGACTATGTCACCAAGCCCTTCTCCTCCCGCGAGCTGGTCGCCCGCATCCGCGCGGTGCTGCGCCGCCGCGGCGAGCCGGAGGAGGTCGCGCCGGCCGCGCTGGAGGCGGGCCCGGTGCGCATGGACGTCGACCGGCACGTGGTCACGGTCGCGGGCTCCAAGGTGGACCTGCCGCTGAAGGAGTTCGACCTGCTGGAGATGCTGCTGCGCAACGCCGGGCGGGTGCTGACGCGCATGCAGCTCATCGACCGGGTCTGGGGCGCCGACTACGTGGGCGACACCAAGACCCTCGACGTCCACGTCAAGCGCCTGCGCGCGAAGATCGAGCCGGACCCGGGCGCGCCGCGCTACCTGGTGACGGTCCGCGGCCTCGGCTACAAGTTCGAGCCGTAGAACCCCTCCCCGCGCCCGCACGGCCGCCGGGCCTCCCCGGCACACGATTTGGCCGTACGGGGCGCGCGCTGCCGGATACGGCGCGGGGCGGCACCCTCCGTCGTGAGGGTGCCGCCCCGCGGGCGTTCAGGGGCCCTACTCGCCGGCCGGCGTCTCCGAGGCCGAGTCGCTCGGGGTGGCGCCCGCGGAGTTCTCCTGTGACGGGGCGCCGGAGGCGGACTCCGACGGCGCGCCGGACTCCGGCTGGGACGGCTCGCCGGACTGGGAGGCGCCCGGCGCCGCCGGGATCTCGCTCGGGCCCCACGAACTGAAGTAGCTGACGGCCGGCACGACCAGGGCGCTCAGGCCCACCTCACCGGTCTTGCTGAAGGTGAAGGTGATCTTCTGGTCGTTGCCGTTCCGGACGGCGGGGCCCGGGTCGGACAGCACGGCGGAGGCGTTGCCCTTGCCGCCGAGGACGAGGAAGCCGCCGGCCGGGACGGTCACCTTGCCGCCGCCCTCGGCGGGCGAGAGCTTGGCGGTGCCGTTGTCCTGGACGCTGATCGAGTCCAGCGTCTGGTCGGCGTCGCCGTTGTTGAACACGGTCGCGGAGATCACGGCCGGGCCGTTGGCCTGTGCGTCCGGCTGGGTGATGACCAAGGCGTTCTGGATCTTGATGTCGCCGACGGAGACGGCCGGGTTGTCCGGCTTGACCTGAAGCGTCTCGGCGTTGTTGCCGGCGCCGCACGCGGCGAGCGAGGCGATCGAGAACGCGATGGCGGCGGCGGCGAGGGCGCCGCGTCGAAGGCTGCTGCTCACGGCGGCGGCAACTCCTTGAACGTGGGCGGAGCAGGACGGCACCCTGATAAAGCCGCCCTAAGTGTCTGTCAGCGGCCACAGGTTACCGAGCCGTTCTCGCCCCACCGCACCCGACCCGCCTCTACCCCCGTTCCCGCGCCCCTACGCCCCGCCGAACGGCGCGCTCGGCCCTGCCACGGCAGGACGCTTCTCCCGCTCCCGGAGACCTGCCGACTCACCAGTCACATTGGCCTCAGCAGTCTCTCCATTCACATAAGAGCCGGTCGCATAGCCCGTCGGCCGCGCACGCTTTTCCGCGCGGGAATGCGCGCCCGCGGGCCCGGAATTGATCACCGGGCGATCGGCCGGCGGCGCCCCGGCGGCCGTGATCAATTCCCGGGATTCGGCCGGGACGCGACTCAGCTCACCGAACGGAGTAGCGGGAGTCGCACATCTGGAGCCGGACAAAGCGGGAATTTCGACCGTTTGGAGAGGGCGCCGGATGTGTGTAACGTACGCGTTTCACCTCCTGCGCAGAGCCCCTCCGACCTGCGAATACCCGCTTCCGTTCGCCTTCCGCACCCCTCCCGAAGCACGTCCCTGTCGCTGTTGTCAAGCCCCGAGATATGCCCTGACCTGCGAAAACGCCATTCAGAAGACGCCGTATCCGTGTTACCCTGGATAGCCACGGAAGGGGTACCTGTCACATGACGTTCAAGGTTGGCGACACCGTGGTCTATCCCCATCACGGGGCCGCGCTGATCGAGGCCATCGAAACTCGCCAGATCAAAGGCGTGGACAAGACCTACTTGGTGCTGAAGGTCGCCCAGGGTGACCTGACGGTGCGCGTGCCGGCGGACAACGCGGAGTTCGTGGGCGTGCGTGATGTGGTCGGTCAGGACGGGCTGGACCGGGTCTTCGAGGTGCTGCGCGCTCCGTACGCCGAGGAGCCCACGAACTGGTCACGCCGTTACAAGGCAAATCTGGAGAAGCTCGCCTCCGGCGACGTCATCAAGGTCGCGGAAGTCGTGCGGGACCTGTGGCGCCGTGAGCGCGAGCGCGGACTCTCCGCCGGTGAGAAGCGCATGCTCGCCAAGGCCCGCCAGATCCTGGTGAGCGAGCTCGCGCTCGCGGAGAACACCAACGAGGACAAGGCCGAAGCCCTGCTCGACGAGGTCCTCGCGTCCTGACCCGAGGCATCCACACCCGCCTCACCTCAGCACACCTGCCGCGGTGCCCGATGACACACTCGCTGTCGCCGGGCGCTGCGGCATGCTCGTACCCGCGCACACGCGCCACCCCCGTCGCACGCGGGGGAGAGGCCACCGGCACCGAGGTGCCCGGCCCGGGCGGTCGGCTCGACCAGGGTCACGGAAAGGGTCCGGTCAAGGTCTCACGCCCGGTACTCCCCCGGCTCGGCCGGGGGTGCTGCAAGTGGCCATACCCAGGTAGGCCGAGCACACAAACCTGACAGGAACCGATGTCTGACGATTCGCTCCCTCCGCCCGCGGGAGCGCCCGCCGGGGCCTCCGTCGCCGCCGTGATCCCGGCCGCCGGCCGGGGTGTACGCCTCGGTCCGGGTGCCCCCAAGGCGCTCCGCGCGCTGAACGGCACGCCGATGCTCGTCCACGCGGTGCGCGCCATGGCCGCCTCCCGCGCCGTCTCCCTCGTGGTCGTCGTCGCCCCGCCCGAGGGCGCCGCCGAGGTGAAGTCGCTGCTGGACGCGCACGCCCTGCCCGAGAGGACCGACTTCCTCGTCGTCCCCGGCGGCGGGTCCCGCCAGGAGTCGGTCAGGCTCGGCCTGGACGCGCTGCCGCCCGGCCACGACATCGTGCTGGTGCACGACGCGGCCCGCCCGCTGGTGCCGGTGGACACCGTCGACGCGGTCATCGAGGCGGTGCGCGACGGTGCGCCGGCGGTCGTCCCCGCGCTGCCGCTGGCGGACACCGTCAAGGAGGTCGACCCCGCGGCCGTGCCGGGCGAGCCGGAGCCGGTCACCGCGACGCCCGACCGGGCGCGGCTGCGCGCGGTGCAGACCCCGCAGGGCTTCGACCGGGCGACGCTGATGCGTGCCCACCGGACGGTCACCGGCGACGTCACCGATGACGCGAGCATGGTCGAGCAGCTCGGCGAGCGGGTTGTGGCCGTGCCCGGCCACGAGGAGGCCTTCAAGGTCACCCGGCCGCTCGACCTGGTCCTCGCGGAGGCCGTCCTGGCCCGCCGGAGGCTGAACGATGGCTTCTGAGACCGCCGCGCAGCCGCTGCTGCCCCAGGTCGGCATCGGCACCGACATCCACGCCTTCGAGGAGGGCCGCGAGCTGTGGTGCGCGGGCCTGAAGTGGGAGGGCGAGGGACCGGGGCTCGCCGGGCACTCCGACGCCGACGTCGTCGCGCACGCCGCGTGCAACGCGCTGTTCTCCGCCGCCGGCCTCGGCGACCTCGGACAGCACTTCGGCACGGGCCGCCCGCAGTGGTCGGGCGCCTCAGGGGTCACCCTGCTGACCGAGGCCGCCCGGATCGTGCGGGAGGCGGGCTTTCGCATCGGGAACGTCGCAGTGCAGGTCGTCGGCCCCCGGCCGAAGATCGGCAAGCGGCGGGACGAGGCCCAGCGGATCCTGTCCGAGGCGGCCGGCGCGCCGGTGTCCGTCTCGGGCGCGACCACCGACGGCCTCGGGTTCCCGGGCCGGGACGAGGGGCTGATGGCGGTCGCCACGGCCCTCGTGATGCGGGTGAGCTGAGCGCGTACAGGGGTACTCGGAACGTCACCGCTGACCCAGGTTTCCGGAGGTGCCCATGCCCGCCGCCCTGTCCGACCGGCTCAAGGACCTGCTCGACACGCCCGTCTTCGTGATCGTGGGCACCGTCCAGCCCGACGGCCGCCCGCAGATGTCCCCGGTGTGGGTGAAGCGGGACGGCGACCAGCTCCTGCTCTCCACCACCGTCGACCGGCGCAAGAAGAGGAACCTGGACCGCGACCCCCGGGTGGGCATCGTCGTCGTGGACCCCGAGTCGCCCTACGACTACGCCGAGATCCGCGGCACCGCCGAGCTGACGACCGAGGGCGGCCAGGAACTCATCGACGAGCTGAGCCGCAAGTACACGGGCAAGGACTACGCGGAGTTCAACCCGGCGTCCGGCCAGGACGCGGAGCGCGTGGTGGTGCGCATCACGCCGGAGAAGGTGGTCGGCAGCCTCTAGTGCCGCGACAGGCAACGTTCGCCCCGTCGCGGCGCCCGGCACGCGCCCCCGTCCTCGAACCGGCTCCGCCCGGCACGCGCCCGCGTCCTCGAACCGGCTCCGCCCGGCACGTCCCCCCGTCCTCGAACCGGCTCCGCCCGGCACGTCCCCCCGTCCTCGAACCGGCTCCGCCCGGCACGTCCCCCCGTCCTCGAACCGGCTTCGCACGGCTCGGACGGGGGACCCCCTTCGTCGCACCGGCCGAAGGCCCCGAGTACATCCAGTAGGAGGGCGTCCGGCCGGCACGCCGGGAGCACGCACCGGACGCCGCTCCTCGACGGGCGAACGTTGCCGGCCGCGGCACTAGGCCCCGGCCGGGTGCTGCGCCCGGCCGGCCCGCATCCGGGCCGCGCCCGGCACCGGCGGGAACGCCGGGGAACGCCGGGAATCGGCGCCGCGAACGGGGAAGGGGCGCGAGGCACTGCCCCGCGCCCACTACTCTGGAGTGGTGACCATTCGCCTGTACGACACCAGCGCCCGGCAGATCCGTGACTTCACCCCGCTCAAGCCGGGCTGTGTCTCGATCTACCTCTGTGGCGCCACCGTGCAGGCGGCACCGCACATCGGGCACATCCGGTCGGGCCTGAACTTCGACATCATGCGCCGCTGGTTCGCGTACCGCGGCTACGAGGTGACGTTCATCCGCAACGTCACCGACATCGACGACAAGATCATCGCCAAGGCCCACGAGCAGAACCGCCCGTGGTGGTCGATCGGCTACGACAACGAGCGCGCCTTCAACGACGGCTACGCGGCGCTCGGCTGCCTGCCGCCCACCTACGAGCCCCGCGCCACCGGCCACGTGCCGGAGATGGTCGAGATGATGCGCACGCTCATCGAGCGCGGGCACGCCTACGAGGCCGACGGCAACGTCTACTTCGACGTGCGCTCCTTCCCGGGCTACCTGCAGCTGTCCCGGCAGGAGCTGGACAACCTCCAGCAGCCCTCCGGCGCGGGCGAGAGCGGCAAGCGCGACCCGCGCGACTTCGCCCTGTGGAAGGCGGCCAAGCCGGGCGAGCCGACGTGGCCGACGCCGTGGGGCGAGGGCCGGCCGGGCTGGCACCTGGAGTGCTCGGCGATGGCGCACAAGTACCTGGGCTCCGCCTTCGACATCCACGGCGGCGGCCTGGACCTGATCTTCCCGCACCACGAGAACGAGATCGCCCAGGCCAAGGCCTACGGCGACGACTTCGCCCAGTACTGGGTGCACAACGCCTGGGTGACCATGGCCGGCGACAAGATGTCCAAGTCGCTCGGCAACTCGGTGCTGGTCTCCGAGATGGTCAAGCAGTGGCGCCCGATCGTGCTGCGCTACTACCTCGGCACCCCGCACTACCGCTCGATGATCGAGTACAGCGAGGAGTCGCTGCGCGAGGCCGAGTCGGCGTTCGCCCGGATCGAGGGCTTCATGCAGCGGGTGGCGGAGCTCGCCGGCGGCGTGGTCCAGCCGGCCGCCGAGGTGCCGCTCGCCTTCGCCGAGGCGATGGACGACGACCTGGGCGTCCCGCAGGCGCTGGCCGTCGTGCACACCACCGTCCGGCAGGGCAACTCCGCGCTGGCCGCCGACGACAAGGAGGCCGCCGTGGCGCGGCTCGCCGAGGTGCGTGCCATGCTCGGCGTCCTCGGCCTCGACCCGCTCGATCCGCACTGGGCCGGCGAGGGCGACCGCGGCGAGGACCTGCACGGCGTCGTCGACAGCCTGGTCCGCCTGGTGCTGGACCAGCGGGAGGCCGCCCGTGCCCGCAAGGACTGGGCCACCGCGGACGCCATCCGCGACCGGCTCAACCAGTCCGGACTCGTCATCGAGGACAGCCCGCAGGGACCCCGCTGGAGCCTCGGCCCGCGCTGAGCCCGGCCGCAGGCCCCGGCGACCTGGTGTGCCGCCCGGCCTTCCGGCCGGCACACCGCAGGAACACAGGACGTACGGCACCGAAGGACCGTGCACACCGCACAGCCGTCCGCACGAACGCTTCATCACCGCAGAGAGCAGAGACAGGTAGGTCATGGCCGCGAACAACCGCCGCATGTCCGGCAAGAAGGGCGCGCAGGTCGGCAGCGGCGGCAAGCGGCGCCGGGGCCTGGAGGGCAAGGGCCCCACGCCCCCCGCCGAGATGCGCAAGGGACACGCCAAGCAGCGCGCCGCCCAGGCGAAGACGCGCCGTACCCAGGGGCGCCCGCAGCGCCGCGGTGCCGGCAGGTCCACGTCCGAGCTGGTCGTCGGCCGCAACCCCGTGGTCGAGGCGCTGCGCGAGGGCGTGCCCGCCTCCACCCTGTACGTCCAGCAGTTCATCGACAACGACGAGCGGGTGCGCGAGGCGCTCCAGCTCGCGGCCGAGCGCGGCGGGATCAACCTCATGGAGGCCCCGCGTCCCGAGCTCGACCGGATGACGAACGGGCTCAACCACCAGGGGCTGGTCCTCCAGGTCCCGCCGTACGAGTACGCGCACCCCGAGGACCTCCTCGACGCCGCCCACGACGAGGGCGAGGACCCGCTGATCGTCGCCCTGGACGGGGTGACCGATCCGCGCAACCTGGGTGCCGTCGTCCGGTCCGTCTCCGCCTTCGGCGGGCACGGCGTCGTCGTGCCCGAGCGGCGCGCGGCCGGCATGACCGCCGGCGCCTGGAAGACCTCCGCCGGTACGGCCGCCCGGACGCCGGTGGCCCGCGCCACCAACCTGACGCGCGCGCTGGAGGCGTACAAGAAGGCGGGCATCACGGTGATCGGTCTCGCCGCGGACGGCGAGGCCGAACTCGGCGAGGTGGACGCCCTGGAGGGCCCCGTCGTCGTCGTGGTCGGCAGCGAGGGCAAGGGCCTGTCCCGGCTCGTCGGCGAGACCTGCGACCTGCGGGTGCGGATCCCGATGCCGGGCGGCGCGGAGTCCCTCAACGCCGGTGTCGCGGCGGGCATCGTGCTCTACGAGGCCTCCCGCAGGCGCTCCTGAACCGTCCGGGGCCGGGTGCCTGAACCACCCGGCGCCGGACACCCGCACAGGCGTTCCCCGCGGTCACCCACTCGCGTGGAGCCGGGCGCACAGGGCGAGCTTGACGGGGTCCGGACACATCCGGCACGCGGTGGCAGTGTCCTAACCCGACATCACTCGGTTAGATGAGTGTGGACACCAGAACACCCCGCACACCCACGGGGGACCGCTCGTCGGGACACGACGACGCTCCCGCGCTGAGCATGGTGAAGGTGCCGAGCGACCCGGCGCAGATCATCGTCAGTCACGCGAGCTTCCGCGTGCAGCTGGGTGCCGCGACGCGGCGCACCCGGTCCCCGCGCATCGCCCGGCACATGAGCGCCACCGAGGACGCCGCCCGCAGGCCCGTCGTCGGCACGGCGGGCGGGACCGGCGCGGCCGAGCAGCGCCGCCCGGTCGTCTGGAGCGGGCGGTCCGCGCCCGACGACACCGGCGCCCACCGGCTGCTGCAGGCCGTGCGGACCGGCAGCGTCCGGCACGGCGACGAACCGGCCGGCACCGGGGCCACCCGCGTCATCCCGCGCATCGACGCGGGCCCGCGCCCGGGCACTCCGGGCGCGCCCCACGGCGGCGACGGCCACGACGGCTACGACGATCTCGACCGGACCGTCGAGACCCCGGTCGTCGGCGCCCGGCGCACGCCCGAGGGGACCCGCCTCCTGCCCCACATGCGGGCCGCCGTCAGCGCCTACGACGAGCCCGCCTACGGCGCCCCCGCGCACGGCGGTCCCGACTACGGGGAGCCGGGCCACGGCGAACCCCCGTACGGCACCGACGGGTTGGGCGACGACGTCCCCGGGGACGCGGCCGGGCGCGGACGGGCGTCGTCCCGGCGGCAGAGCGACGACCCCGGGCGGCACGCCTACTACCCGGGCCGCCGCATGAACCTCGGCGTCGTCCTGCTCCCGCTGAGGGTCTTCCTGGGCTTCATCTCCCTCTACGCCGGCATGGGCAAGCTGTGCGACCCGCTCTACTTCGACGGCGGCGAGCGCGGCTCGATGGTGAAGTGGCTCAACTCCCTGCACCCCTGGGAGGTCGCCGAGCCGCTGCGCCAGTTCGCGCTGCACCACCCCGTCGGCTCGGGCCTCGTGATCGCCTTCCTCCAGGTCATCGTGGGCGTCCTGACGGTGCTCGGGTGCTGGCAGCGGGTCGCCGCGGCCGTCGGCGCGCTGCTCTCGGCCGCGCTGATCGTCACCGTCAGCTGGAAGACGGTCCCCGCCTACGACGCGCCCGACATCATCTACCTCGCCGCCTGGTCGCCGCTGGTCATCGCCGGCGCTCCCGTGTACTCCGTGGACGGACGGCTCGCCGCCTCCGCGTGGCGGCGGCTCGGCCCGCGCTCCGACATCTGGGAGCTGCGCCAGTACGTGCTGCGCCGGGGCGCCCTGCTCACGTTCGTCGTCACCGGTCTCACGCTGCTCGTGGGCTCGGTGCTGGGTGGTGCCGTCCGCGACGCCGACCGCGTCGTCGTCCCCGGCCCGGGCGAGGCCCCGCGCAACGAGCTGCCCGGCTCGCCGCTCCCGCGGGAGTCCGGCGAGCGGCACGACAGGTCCCCGTCGGCGTCGACGGCGCCGAGCCGCGGCGGCGGCGCGTCGGCCACCCCCTCCGGCGGTCCCGAGCGCTCACCGGGCGAGGCCCGCGAGAGCGGCACGGCCACGGGGGGCTCGCCCAGCCAGACCCAGGGCACCGGCGGCCAGGCTCCGCGCCGTCAGTCCTCCCCGGCCGAGCAGGCGCCCAGCACCAGCTCGGGTCCGGCCTCCGGCGGCGGCACGACCGGCGGCGGTGCCGGGGACGCCGGGAGCGGCTCCGGCAGCGGGTCCGGCGGCGGCAGCGGGTCCACGGGGCAGCCGGGCCTGGTGGGCGGGCTTCTCGGGTAGGGCCCGGTCCGGAGCCGGCTCCCCACCCGGTAGGAGGCCGTTCCGCACCCGGTGGGGGGTGGCTGGGCACCGTCGCCGCGCTGCTTCGGCCTGTTCCCTCCAGGAGACCGACGGGGTCCCGCACGTCCTCCAAGGACGTGCGGGACCCCGTCGGTGTGCGGGTCCGGCCGGCGCACGGGGCGCCCGCTCCCCGCGGCGGGCGCGGTCACCGAGTGGCCGTCAGCGGGCCAGTGCCGCCAGTTCCTTCGCGGCCTCGGTGAGGTCCTTCGCGGTGTCGATGGCACGCCAGTACGCGCCCTGCGGGATCGGGAAGCCGGCCAGCCGGCGCTCCCGGGCCAGCCGCGGGAACGTGGTGCGTTCGTGGTCGCCGCGCTCGGGGAGCAGGGCGGCGAACTCGGGGGAGAAGACGTAGACGCCCGCGTTGATCTCGACGGTGGACGGCGGCGCCTCGATGAAGTCGGTGATGTGACCGAAGCCGTCCGTCTTGACGGCGCCCCACGGCAGCCGCGGGCGGGCCAGCGCGAGGGTGGCGACCGCGTCGCGCTCGGTGTGGAAGTCCGCCATGTCGCGCAGCGAGAAACGGGTCCAGATGTCGCCGTTGGTCGCGTACCAGGACCGCTCGGGGTGGGGCAGATGAGCGGCGGCGAACCGCAGGCCGCCACCGCGGCCGAGGGGCTCGCTCTCCACGACGGTGACGACGCGGACGGGCAGGTCCGCCGACTTCAGCCAGTCCTGCAGGACCTCGGCGAGGTGACCGCAGGAGACCACCACGTCCGTCACACCCTCTTCGGCGAGCCAGGCGAGCTGGTGGCCGATGATCGGGGTCCCGGTGCCGGGGATCTCGACCATGGGCTTCGGCCGGTCGTCGGTGTAGGGCCGCAGGCGTGAGCCCTGGCCACCGGCCAGGATCACGGCTTGAGTGGGGCGGGACGCCGCGTTCGGATGGGTCATGACCGAACTGTACGTGGCGCCCCGCGAGCGGCTTCAGGCCGTCACCGGCCCGTAAGCGGCAACGGCCCGCGCCCGGCCGGGGGCGGATCCGGCGCAGCCCGGGCCGGTGCCCGGCGGAGCGCGGGCGGGGATGCGCACAGGCCGCGGGGGTTTGCGTGGTCCGCGCGGCTCGGCACAGCGCGTCGTGCCGGGCTCAGCGGAGTCCGTGTGGAGTTCGGCGGAGCGCGGGCGGGGATGCGTACAGGACGTGGGGGTTTGCGTGGTCCGCGCGGCTCGGTACGGCGGTCGTGCCAGGCTCAACGGAGTCCTGGCCGGGCTCGGCGGAGCGCGGGCGGGGGTCGGCGGGGCCCGGGGGCTTCGCGTCTTCCGCAGGGCCCGGCGCGGCTGGTCGCGCCGGGCCCTGCGGGGTCCGGGCGCGGGGCTCGGCGTCCGAGTGGGTCCCCGGAGCCCGCGGCGCCCAGCGGCTTCCGTACGGGGCCCGGTGGTGCTCCGGGCGGGGCCGGGCCCCGTCGGCGGGTCCGCCGAGGGGCCGGTGGGGGACGGTCGGCCGGGCCCGTGCGGGGTCAGCTGTGCGCGGCCAGGACGCCCGAGGCGAACGAGGTGTCGCAGACCGGGCGCGCGTAGGACTGGGCGCGCGAGGGGCCGTAGATGCGGACGGCCGCGCGGCCCAGGGTGCGGGCGATCGACGAGCAGTGCCGGGCCAGCGACGGGCGGCCGTTGACGGCCTGCTGCAGGTGGGTGAGCGCGACGCCCGGGTCCTTCTCCTGCAGCTCCGTCAGCAGCCGGTCGCGCAGCACGTCCTGCGGGGCCAGGGAGCGGGCGCGGGAGACATCGGCCACGGAGGCGTCCGACGCGGTGAGCACCGAGTTCGAGGCGTTCCCCGACCAGTTGACTCGGGTGACCGCGAGGGTCCCGGAGAGCACCAGGACGACGGGCAGGACGAGGGCGAGGGAGCGGCCGATCCGGCGGGCGGGGCCCCGGCCGCGTCGCGTCTGTTGGGTGGTGGAGTGCTTCACGCGAGTGAGGTTAGCGCCCAGTAATGATTTGGCGACATTTGGTCACCTCTTCGAGGGATGCCGAACGCCCCTGTCGCGGGCGCGGAGTTGACGCACACGGATCGAAACGGGCGTTATGCCGGGCAGGCCGGGGCAACGGAAAAGGGCCCCGCGCCAGTTCGCGGGGCCCTCTCCGTCAACCTGGGTGAATCACCCTCAGGTGTACCGGTGTTTCAGCCGTAAGGGGACGGCGGGAGCGTCTCAGTCGGACAGCCGCTCGCCCGTGGAGGTCGAGAACACGTGGATCTCGCCCGGCTGCGGCACGACGTGGACCGTGGCGCCCTTCTCCGGCACGGCACGGCTGCTGACGCGCACGACCAGGTCCTTGGACTCGCCGCCGACCTGCACGGTGCCGTAGATGTAGCCGTCGGCGCCCGTCTCCTCGACGACGTTCACCGTGACCTCCAGGCCGGCCGGGGCGTTGTCCGCGTCCTTGGACAGCGCGTCGGCCACGGCACCGCCGCCGAGCTCGACGACGTCGAAGTGCTCGGGCCGGACGCCGACGGTGACCGTGCGGTCGCCCTTGTCGGAGGCGGCCTTGAGGGCGTCACGGCTGACCGGGACGACGCTGTTGCCGAACTTCACGCCGCCGTCGGTGATCGGGACCTCGATCAGGTTCATCGCCGGGGAGCCGATGAAGCCGGCGACGAACAGGTTGGCCGGCTTGTCGTACATGTTGCGCGGCGAGTCGACCTGCTGGAGCAGACCGTCCTTGAGGACGGCCACCCGGTCGCCCATCGTCATGGCCTCGACCTGGTCGTGGGTGACGTAGACGGTGGTGATGCCGAGCCGGCGCTGCAGCGACGCGATCTGCGTACGGGTGGAGACGCGGAGCTTGGCGTCGAGGTTGGACAGCGGCTCGTCCATGAGGAAGACCTGCGGCTCGCGGACGATGGCGCGGCCCATCGCGACGCGCTGGCGCTGACCGCCCGAGAGGGCCTTCGGCTTGCGGTCCAGGTACGGGGTGAGGTCGAGGATCTTCGCGGCCTCCTCGACCTTCTGCCGGATCACCGCCTTGTTGACGCCGGCGATCTTGAGCGCGAAGCCCATGTTGTCGGCGACCGTCATGTGCGGGTAGAGCGCGTAGTTCTGGAACACCATGGCGATGTCCCGGTCCTTCGGCGGCAGGTGCGTCACGTCGCGGTCGCCGATGCGGATGGCGCCGCCGTTCACGTCCTCCAGGCCGGCGAGCATGCGCAGCGAGGTGGACTTGCCGCAGCCGGACGGGCCGACCAGGACGAGGAACTCCCCGTCGGCGATGTCGATGTCGAGGGCGTCGACGGCGGGCTTGTCGGAACCCGGGTAGATCCGGGTCGCCTTGTCGAACTGGACAGTGGCCATGGTGAATGGGCCCCCTTCTACCGGCAGGAACGTGCCGGACGATCCGTTGTAGGAAGGTGGTGAGCCACGACGGGCTGTATTCCGTTGTGGTGTAGTCCACAGGGGTGAACTGGCACAGGACGGTACCTGGCGTTCACCTGGTCTGTCAGCAGTCCGGGCCCGGTGAACTTCGCGGAAATTCCCGACGGACCGCGGCGGCGACGCGGGTACACTGCACGGGCAGGCCCGTGCACGCCTCCTTAGCTCAGCCGGCCAGAGCAACGCACTTGTAATGCGTAGGTCGTCGGTTCGAATCCGACAGGGGGCTCCCGTGGACCCCAGGTCAGACGCTGTCTGACCTGGGGTTCTGTCGATCAGTGGGCGCGCGATGGCGTCAACGGACATCGCATCGCCGTGCCGCGGTCTCGGTTCGGGTCTCAGTTGGCGACTGGGGGTGCGCCTCGCCTAGCTTGCCCCCCGGATCTTCGGGCCCTACTACGCCAATGTCCGCGGCAGCGCCAAAGCACGCTTAGGCTGGCAACCACGGCAAGCACCGGTTGGCTCATCAGGCATGCGTCACAGCCCACGGCGGACGGTGGCCACAACCAGATGACAAACGCCGACCCAGCAGCGACGCACACGGTCATGGCGACCTCGGCGTCATATTCCAGCTTACTCAGTTGGGCTTCAGTGAACCGTGTTTGATCCTTGGTATTGCATGCGGCAGCGAGGCGCATCAGGGCCAGCCGACCCGTGAGTGCGATAAGGATCCCGACTCCGATGGCGCTTGGTGCCCCAGAGACCCAGCCCAACACGCAGGGCTCTCCATACCCCCAGTTGGTGAGCAGGGCAGCCACCTCCAAAAAAGCAAGGAAGAGCACGACGAGGTACGACTTAGCCAGGTCACCCGGCACGTCGTGGCCGGACGCTACCAGCTGCCGGGCTGGATCGGAGCTGCGAGCTTCGACGATCAGAGCAAGAAGGACGAGAGGCAGGACGGTGGCCATTAGGCCAGCAAAATCCATTTGCTCCTTGGTCACCCGGACATGCTTCCAGGTGACCAGGCTCATCTAAGACATTTGCGGCTGTGTCCCTGCGTTAACACCACTGCGTAGGGTGGCGTCACCTAACGAACACGCCGCCGACGCAGCGAGCGTTCCGTTTGGCTGCTCCGAGTGCCAGATTCAGCGATCGTCCGAGGCATAAAGGTATCGCCGATGCGGCGCATCGCCTCTTTTGAGAGGTGGGAGCGTCCTTTCACGTACCGCCGCGTCTGGCTGATCTGGGTATGCCGCAGGATCTCCATGATCGTGGGCATGTCCACCCCGAGTTCGTTGAGGATCGTCCCGGCGGTGTGCCGACTGCCGTCGTACAGGCGCCGGTCATCGATGCCCGCTTCCGCCAGCAGCTCCTTGAACTCCGCCCAGTCGGCCCGCGGGTCGATGGGGCGGCCGTCCGGGCGCGCGTTGCCCTTGAGACTCAACCCGGAGGAACCGCCCCCAACGAGGATTGGGTGGCTGGCACACCGACTCTCGCCGTCGTGCTGGACGGACTAAGCACTGCCGACCTGGACACCGGGTGCCGTCACGGCGTGCCCTGGTATGTGGCGCAACTAGGTGGTCAGCTCGTGGCCGCGCTCACTAGCCAAGAGACGCCACTCACGGTCGGCTTGGCCAACGCCCTCGAACGGGTAGCTGCGCTGCACCCCGAATGCGACCTCGCCAGTCCCGGAACCCCCTCAGCCACGGTCGCGATCCTTCGGCAGCGAGCCGGATTCTTCGATCACCTGGTCTTGGCAGACTCCCCGATCGTGTTCGAAGGGCTCCAGGGTTTCACCGTACTCACTGACCTACGGGTGGATGAAGTCCTTCCCGACATGCGCGCCGAAGTTGAGCGGTACGAGACTCATACGCCAGAGCACCAAGCGGCGCTGCGGCGGTTGGTGACCGCGCAGCGCCGCATCCGCAACACTCCGGACGGCTACTGGGTCGCCGGCGCGAGTCCCGAGGCAGCAGCACATGCGCGGGTAGGCAGCACCCCGGCCGAGGAGGTACGTGCCGCGGCTGTCCTGTCCGACGGTGCGTCGCGACTCGTCACGGAGTACGGCATGGCCACTTGGTCGGAAGTGTTCACGATGCTCCGTACTGGTGGCCCGCAAGAACTGATCGCCGCCGTCCGGAAGGCCGAAGCCACCGACCCGACCGGACGTCGGTGGCCGCGCTATAAGTCCGGCGACGATGCAGCCGTAGCTTTCTGCCAGTGGTGATGTTGCGGTCAGTGCTCGGGGCGGCGGCCTCGCATCGTCCAGGGGCTCGGCTCAACGAGCCGGGCCCCTCATGCGTGCTCGGCCAAGGAAGGGCTGACGAAGCCTTTCGGAAGCCACGATTCGGTCGTAAAGTTCACCGTTACAGGTAACGGCTCGCCTGTACGAGCCGCTGCGCTATTGCACACCGACTTGGGGACGTCTGTGATTATCAGAAGGGCGGTTCATCGCTGTACCCAGGCGCGGGGATCTCGTCTGCTATATCATTCATCCCCTCACCCCTCAGGGCACTAATATAATTCGCTCGATGGTTCCATGGAATGGCATCGAGCAGGACTTTTTTGAAGGGGCCACAGCGGGGGTCACGAAGCGCTATGAGGAGCCGCTTTGGGCTTTCTCTGGCCATTCCTTGCAATACCAGCTCACTATCCTTGGGCGCTTCATGGTCCATGAAATAGTGGACAACTTCTATCACGCGATCATCAACGCGTTCCGCACCCACGGATATCAAAAGGTCTCTCGCGTCTGCCCCAAGCTCTGCGGAACGCAGCCTCCTCACCGCGTTCGCTAGGTTTTTAGCAAGATGCCAGCGTGCAATATTCACCAGTAGTGGCTGCACCAAGTGCCCTAGGCTTGCCCGCCGAAGCCCCACGACCAATACGGGTGCGTTCGGCCCGTGAACCCGTGCGGCGTACCGGAGGAGATGCGAGGTGGTAGCGCCGTACCCGTCAGACCAGTTAGCCCATATTTGGGGTTCCACTTCGGATGGCAGGGGAAATGTTTGGTTCAGTGCTTCGATGCAGTCTATGACATCCTTGGTGGTACCGTTCGCGACCCATTCCATGAGTTTGTTGCAAGACATTTTGGCTTGGACCATTTCGCTTGCCACATGAGGTACCCATGTGACGGGTGGAGCCCCCCTGGACTGCGAGACCAAATCTACAAGATCTGTCATCCCCGCGTGCCATAGGGGTGTCGGATCCCAGATCCGATGGGGTGACGCGGGTGTCGCTTCGGAGGCGCCTACCTGCTGTGCATTACTACGCTTTCCCATCGTGGCAACGTATTTGGCCCTCCATGAGTTCTCATCTACCTCTTGTGGTGTCAGTGGTGTACCGCTAAGCCTTCCGTACTCGGCTATTGCGGCAACAAGAGATAATACTTGACTCAGTTTTGCTGGGCTCCTGCCGGACAGTTTATCTTGAATGGTTGAGCGGGCCATGGGGTGTCTTTTCTGCAGCGTGCCTATGAGACGCTCCAGTTCCCTAACCGGCGGATTGCCCGCGCGTATCCGAAGGTCTCGCAACTGTTTGGCCAAGCTGTTGGTCATGTCCCCCCTGTCAGGTGTCCGCGGACGGCCGCATGCGTCCGCGTCTGTCCGCGCCTGTCTGCGCCTGTCCGTGCTGTGGGGAAGAAGCCTAGGTCAGCATGCATGATGGCGTCCGGATGTTGCCGCAAGTGGCCGCCACTTTGGTATCGAGGGCTCCGGACAGCTTCACTCGAACGCAAGATGCCCCGTGCTCACCGCTGGAACGGTGAGCACGGGGCACGACTTGCTATGGCCTGACTTGGCACAGTCTGGCCGAAGGAGTGGAGTACCGCCGTGACGAAGATGGACGGGTCTCTCAATGAGGAGACTACCGAAGCTCGACACAGTAGGGCCGCGCTTTGGCTCGCCGGCGCAACGGCAGTGACGGGTCTCATGTCAGCCGTGGCGGCGTTGATCACGGCTCTCAAAGGGTGACTGCTACCGCGCCGTGGGCCATGTGTGGGCCAACGGGGTAACGAAGAAGTGTCGTCGCAGGTCGTTGAGAGGCTGGGTCGCGGCACTGCGACGCTCTTGAAAACCGTCGTGGCAGCGATGTCGCCGTGGGTTTAAATTCCACCGCGTCCGCGCTGAGAGCAGTGAGAACGGCCCCCGACCAGGGTGACTGGTCGGGGGCCGTTCTCACTGTGGCCTCATCCTTATCAGGTCGATCACCGGGGGTCAGGAGCCTCCGTCGACCCTGCCTCCCCTGCGGGCACCCTCCGCCACCGTTCGGTGCTGATCGCCAGTGTCCGAAGCGGTCACTTGACAGCCATGCAGCCCCAGTCGCGCTGTTTAGGCGGTCGCAGCCTCAAAGCGATCGATAGTCATCGCTGGCTTGTCCCAGGTCAGGTTGAACCGGTACTGCCCTCGCTTCTGTCGATCGGCATGCTCAAAGAGCATGCCGATCGTTGCGGTACCACCGACCTGCTCCTTGGTGCCACCGATCGTGGACGATTCGTCGCCCGGCTTGAATGAGGTGTACTCAAGGCGGCCTGTCTCGGGCCAGAAGATCGCTACTGCTACTGGTGGCTTGTGCCTACGGACCCGGCTGAACACGTCCTCGATCGTGTCTGACTCAAGGGCAACCACGATCTCCTCGTCCGAGCGGTATCCGCTGGCTTCGAAGAGGGCACGGGTCTCGTGACGCCCCAGATCGCGGGCCACAGCGAACGCTGCCTTGCGTCGAAGCACTGCCTCGTCAGCGGCCACGCCTCCACCTCCGCAGGTTGTCTTCCCAGCGTTCTTCCATCTCGTCCAACGCCCCCTCGTAGCTATCATCCACCACTTCCCAAGACTTCTCGCCATAGGGGATGTGGCAGATGAGGTCATGATCAAGCAGGGTCTCGCCCTCTTGCGAGACGAGGTGACGGTGGACTGTACCGCGGCAACAGTCGATGCGAGCGAGCTGCTCCCACTGCCCGGCAACCAGTGTCTCTTGCATGACGGCGTAGTCGACGACCTTCTTGCGGTACGTACGAAGACGCACTACAAGCCGATCGTTTTCGCTTAGTTCGATGGGGAACGTCGTCTCCTCCGCTGGAGGTACGCCGGGTGGCGTGTAGACCTGAACCGCCGGCTCCCCGGCCATGTCCGTAACCCTGCCTCGTCGCTTCCCGCTGTTGTTTGCCAAGCGGCCCCCCAACCCCTCGAACGAGTGATGAACGCTACAACATGTAGTACACAGACCGTGAGACCTGGTTCCACATTGTCACCGTCACACGGGTGTGCGCACTAGATACCGAGAGTTAATCAGGCCAGCGACTCCGCTACCTCAACCTGCCACTGTCCCCGCTTCCATCCCGTCCGCCGTCGACCCACGCACCGTGGAGCGGGCGTGGTCCCTGGCGTCCAGGTGGAGCGCGCCACTGTACGTGGCCGCGCTCCGCGGTGCTCAAACTCACGGGGTCCGGCCTTATTCACATGTGGGCGCGCGTCGGCGCAGCGCGGGCGGAGCGGGCCCAAGGCAGGAGCGGCGCCCGGAGCGGAGCAGGAGCGCGTCCGGCGGAGCGGAGCGCAGCCGGGGCTTGATGAAGTAGGGGAAACTGTCCGTCGAACGGACCTGGCCCTGCGCTACGGGCGGCGCGGTCTCAGTTCCGGTCTCAGTCATTGCTTGTTCCGTGAGCGTCCGCCCTTGTCCCCCGGCGGCTGGAACGCCCGCTGAGCAGGCAAAGAGCCGACCCTGTGCACGCTCCCGGACGCCCCCGGACCAAGATCGGACAACTTGTAATGCGTAGGTCGTCGGTTCGAATCCGACAGGGGGCTCTTCTGGAACCCCGGGTCAGGTACCGCTGACCCGGGGTTCCGCGTTTTCCGCGCCGCGCGGTCCCGTCCGGGTCACCGGGCGGATGAGGAGGTGCCCGCGACGCGAGGTCCGGCCGGGCGGACGGCCGCGGTCGTCCAGCCGCTGGAGCGGTGCGTCCCCGCCGGCCGGACGCGGGCTCCCGGCCGATTGGTGCGCGCGAGTGAGAAGACGTGCCGCCTCGTCCGTGTCAGGACGGTGGGCACCCCCGGTGTGCGAGGTTACGGCTGTCTTGAACGCGGATCGGAACAGGGGTGATCATGCGGGGCGCGGTCCGGCGTGTGGTGTGCGGTGCTTCGGTGGTGGCCCTGGCCGTGTGGGGGGCGGCGGGGTGCCATGCGCGGAAGGAACCCGACCCGGGCAAGCTGTACGGCGAGGTCCACACGGGGGACAGCTCGCGCATGAGCGTCCCGACGGTGAAGGTCGGGTCCTCCGCCACCGGCCGGGTGCGGGTCACCAACAGCGAGAAGCAGCCGGTGAAGGTCCGCAGCGTCCGCACCGCCGAAGGCGCCGCGGGGGCGCCGGCCCACCGCTCCGCGGCTTCCGCGCGGCCGTCGCAGTTCTCGGCGCGGCTGGGGACCTGCGCCGGCCGGACGCTCAAGCCCGGCGAGTCCTGCGAGATCGAGATCGTGTCCAGGCCGACGGTCGCCGGGGCCAGCACGGTGCTCCTCGTCATCGAGACCGATCCGCCCTCCGCGGCCATCCGGGTGAAACTGGAGGGCCACGCGTCGGCACCGGGTGCCGGGACCGAGGCGCCGTCCGGCGAGCCCGGGAAGCCCACGTCCGGGTCGGCGAAGCCCTCCGGCAAGGAGACGAAGTCCTCCGGGGCGCCGGAGCCCGGGCACGGCTCCTCCCCGCCCGCCCCGCCCTCCGTGTCGCCGCACTCGCCGCCCGTCTCGCCCGAGTCGCCGCCCGTCTCGCCCGGGTCGCCGCCGGTCTCGCCCGGGTCCCCGCCGGTCTCGCCCGGGTCCCCGCCGGGAGGCCCGCGACCGTCCACCGGGGCGACCGGGCCCGGAGACGGCGGGTCCGCTTCCTGACCGGGCCGAAGGCGCTCATGACGCGCGCCCGAGGACGTCGACGCGGACACTGTCGTTGTCGGGCAGCAGCAGCACCGTGTTGTCCGAGGACGGGTGCCAGGAGCGGTTCACCAGGTAGTACCGGCCGCTGCTCTTGGCCAGCAGCACGAACCACTGGTACCGGTACCGGTACGGCCCGTGGCCGGTTCCGAGGTCCGCCCGTGCGACGTCGGGCAGGTCGTGGGCGAGGGGCAGCCGCGAGTACACGCGCACCAGGGGCCTGTCGGGATAGTGGCTTCTCGCATCGTTCCCGGCCTGTGCAAGGCCGGCGTCGTGGGCGTACCGCGCCATGCTGAAGAACAGCGACAGGACGAGCATGGCGGTGAACAGCGACCCGCCGACCAGCCACAGCCGGTCGGCCGACCGGTGGGCGCCCGGGCGGCGCCGGTGGGCGAGGCGCAGATGGACCGCGCAGATCCCCATGACCGCGCCCAGGGCCACCACGAGCGTGGGCAGGAACTCCCGGACCGCGCCGGGCCGCAGACGGGCGACGACCGCGTCGTTCCACCACCCGGGCGACAGGAACACGACGAACCCAAGCAGCGTCAGGACGACCCCGGCGCCCAGCAGCCCCCGGGTCGCCCGGCGCCGCAGGCTCCGGCCGCCCCCCGACACCGCCCGCTCCAGCAGCCCGAAGGCGAGCAGCACGACGAGCCCGCAGCAGAACAGGAACCACACGGGCAGGAAGAGCGCGTCGTCGCTGCTCACGACGTAGCTCTGCGAGGACAGCTGCAGATCGCTCGTCAGGATCCCGAAGTAGGAGTAGTACGACGTGATGTAGGTGCTGCCGAAGTAGTAGAGCAGGCCGAAGACGACCGTTCCGGGCGCCAGCACATAGGCCGCCTTCTCGAGGAAGGTCTTCCCGCCCGGCTCCCGGGCGGCGGGCCGACTGCGGATCGGCGGCCGTGCCGGCGAACCGGCACGGTGGATCCGTCGTCGCCGCCCACGTCGCTCTGCACACACGGTTCAAGGCTGGGCTGCCGCGTCCGCGGCCGCACCCCTGGCCGGTCCGGTCGTGTGACCGGGACCTGCGGGACGGTCCGCGGTCCGTCGCCGGCCGTCCGTCGCCTGCCGCCCGCCGTCCGTCGCCTGCCGCCCCTGGGCGGTCCGGTCGCGTGGCCGGGAGTCGCTTGACCGGGACCTGCAGGACGATCCGCTGCCGTCCGCCGTCCGCCGTCCGCCGTCCGCCGTCCGCCGTCGGCCGCCCCTGGCCGGTCTGGTCGCGTGGCCGGGAGTCGCTTGACCGGGACCCGCAGGACGGTTCGCTGCCGCCCTCCAGCCCTCCAGCCCTCCAGCCCTCCAGCCCTCCAGCCCTCCAGCCCTCCAGCCCTCCAGCCCTCCAGCCCTCCAGCCCTCCAGCCCTCCAGCCCTCCAGTCCGCCGTCCCGCCGCCGGCCGAGCCGGTGGTGCGCCGTGCGCCCTGGTCCACCCGGGTGACCGCCGTCGCGCGAGCCCGGCGCCCCGTGCGCAGGGGCCGCCCGCACCGGGCGGTGCGGGCGGCCCCTGAGGCGCGTCGGGCGTTCAGTCCCGGCGGAGCACCGCCGTCAGGACCTGGCGCAGCGTCACCTCGGGGTCCGGGACGGCGCCCGTCGCCCGCCATGCCACGAACCCGTCCGGCCGCACCAGCACCGCCCCGTCGGGTGTCGTGCCGTGGACCCGCGCCCAGTCCGGCGCCTGCTCCGCACCGCCGCCACCGGGCCCGCCGGCACCGGGCCCGCCGCCACCGGGCCCGCCGGCACCGGGCCCGCCGGCGCCGGGCCCGCCCGCGGCCTGCTGCCCGTCGGCGCCGGGCCGGCCCGCCGGGCGGCCCCCGGGGCCCGGGTCCGCCGGGGCGTAGGTCAGGTCGGCGTCGTCGCCGGCGCCGACCCGGTAGCTCTGCAGGGCCACACCCTCCTCCGCGGCGACGCGCTGGGCGGCCTCGTGCCAGCCCGCCGTGGACCGCGCGTCGCTGAGCAGCACCATCGTGCGCTCGTACAGGTCGAGCGTGGACACCCGCCGGCCGAAGCGGCGCAGCCACATGTGGGGGGCCCGGGTGCCGGGCTCGCCGGTCAGGTGCAGGCCGTCGGGCACGATCTCCTGCTCCGGGTCGGCCCCGAGGACGGCGCCGCTGGGGTAGCGGTAGCCGAGGACCACGTTGAGGATGCCGCCGCGCGGGCCGCCGCCGACGCCGGGGGCGGGCGCGAAACCGGGGTGGCTGTGTTCCACGGAGCGGGCCGAGGCGCGGGCACTGGTCGCCCGGGCCACCGGCCGCCGCTCGGTGTCGTAGGTCTCCAGCAGGCCGGGACCGGCCCAGCCGCCGAGCACGGCAGCCAGCTTCCAGGCCAGGTTGTGCGCGTCCTGGATGCCGGTGTTGGAGCCGAACGCCCCCGTCGGGGACATCTCGTGGGCGGAGTCGCCGGCGAGGAAGACCCTGCCGGCCGCGTACCGGTCGGCGACGCGCTCGGCGGCGCGCCAGGAGGCCTTGCCGGTGATCTCCACGTCCAGCTCGGGCACCCCGACGGCCCGGCGGATGTGCCGCGCGCAGCGGTCCTCGGTGAACTCCTCCAGCGTCTCGCCGCGCTCCGGGTGCCAGGGGGCGTGGAAGACCCAGTTCTCCTCGTTGTCGACGGGCAGCAGGGCGCCGTCGGCTTCGGGGTCGGTGAGGTAGCAGCAGATGAAGCGGCGCTCGCCCACCACGTCGGCGAGGAGCTTGGAGCGGAAGGTGAGGCTCACGTTGGCGAACAGGTCGCCGGGGCCCGTCTGGCCGATGCCCAGGCGACGGCGGACCGGGCTGCGCGGGCCGTCGGCGGCGACGAGGTAGTCCGCACGGACGGTGCAGCGGCGGTCGGTGTCCCGATCGACGATCACCGCGGTCACCCCGTCGGCGTCCTGCTCGAAGGACTCCATCTGGTGGAAGTAGCGCAGGTCGCCGCCGAGGGCGCGGGCGCTCTCCAGCAGCACCGGCTCGAGGTCGTTCTGGCTGCACAGGCACCAGCCGGTCGGGCTGAACCTCGCCAGGCCCCCGCCCGGGTCGATGTGCTTGAACAGCCACTCGCTGGCGTCGCCGGCCAGGGTCGGGGTCTGCAGGATGCCGTGGTTGCCGGCCAGCAGGGACGCCGCCGTCTTGATGTCCGGCTCGATGCCGGCCACCCGGAAGAGTTCCATCGTCCGGACGTTGTTGCCTCGTCCGCGCGGGTGGACGGAGGTCCCGGCGTGCCGCTCGACAAGCAGGTGCGGCACGCCGAGGCGGCCCAGGAACAGCGACGTGGACAGGCCCACCAGTGAGCCGCCGACGATGAGGACGGGAACGCGGTGGTCGGCTTCTTGGCGCATCGATTCCTCCATGAGCAGGGGGTTGCGGGAGTGGAGCGCACGGACTGTTCATCCCCTCTCAAGGCCGCCGAGCGTGCGTCGGCGGGGCCAATCACCCGCGTGGTTCATACGAGTCGCGCGCCCCCGGGGACCGGCACATGATCGAGATCACGCTGACGTCGCGTCACCCGCGGCCGGCGTTCCCCTCTGCCCCGCGAAGGAGACGTACGCAGGATGACCACCACGTCTGAACGAGTCTCAGAACCTCTGATGCGACAGGCCGCGAAGCGGGTGTCCCAGTCCGTGTTCGACGGCTCCCGGCTCCGGGTCGTGCTTCTGGTGGACGTCTACGACGGCGCCCAGCAGCAGTTCCTGGAGGCGTACGAGCAGCTGTGCAACCAGGTCGCGTCCGTCCCCGGGCACGTCAGCGACCAGCTGTGCCAGTCGATCGAGAACCCCTCCCAGTGGCTCATCACGAGCGAGTGGGAAAGCGCGCCGCCCTTCCTCGCCTGGGTGAACAGCGAGGAGCACGTGCGGATGGTGGAGCCGATGCACAGCTGCATCCGGGACACCCGCTCGCTGCGCTTCCACATCGTCCGCGAGACGGAGGCGGCCGGCGGTGCCGCCGAGCGCCGCCTGCAGACGTCCCCCCGGATCGGCGACGGGGTGATCCGGCACGCGCTGACCTTCACGGTCAAGCCGGGCAGCGAGCGGAAGGTCGCCGAGATCCTGGCCGGCTACGCCTCGCCCGAGCCGAGGGTCGACGACACCACCCGGCTGTGCCGCACCTCCCTCTTCATGCACGGCAACCGGGTCGTGCGGGCCATCGAGGTGCGCGGCGACCTGCTCGCGGCGCTGCGGCACGTGGCCCGGCAGCCGGAGGTGCGGGCGGTCGAGGAGGCCATCAACCCCTACCTGGAGCAGCACCGGGACCTCAACGACCAGGAGTCGGCGCGGGTGTTCTTCACCCGGGCGGCGCTGCCCGCCGTGCACCACGTCACGGTCGGCGAGGAGAGCGCGGAGGCCGAGCGGCACGCCCTGTACTACCCGGCGCGGCCCGGCCTCGGCATGAGGCTGGCCGAGCTGCTCGCCCAGCAGGACGAGCGCGCCGCCGACGACCCGCGCAGCCCGGTGCTGCGCAGCACGGTCTTCGAGCGCGACGACGTCGTGGTGCGGCTGATCGACGTCCGCGGCGGCCTGGACAGCGACGTCGCCCTGACTCTCGGCCTGACGGACCGCGCGCAGGTGGCCGAGCTGACGACGCTGCCGGCGGGCGACCTCGCGGGCGCCGTCCGGCACGCCCGCATGGACCTCATCACCGACCGCCGGTCCGCACCGGAGGCCTGACGCCCCGGGCGCCGGCCACGTCCCGTGCCGACGCACCACAGCAACGGAGGAACGTCGTGATCAAACCACGGCCCAGGATCGTGAACCTTGACGAGACCGAGCCCAACACCAAGCGCGGCGGCGATCTGCGCGCCATGCTCACCCCCGCCACGGTCGGTTCCACCAGCGGCTTCATGGGCGTCGCCATCGTCCAGCCGGGTGACCGCATCGGCGAGCACTACCACCCCTACTCCGAGGAGTTCGTCTACGTCGTCTGCGGCGACCTGGAGGTCGACCTGGACGGCGACCCGCACCCGCTCCGGCCGGAGCAGGGCCTGATGATCCCGGCCTACATGCGGCACCGCTTCCGCAACGTGGGCGACGTGGAGGCGCGGATCGTCTTCCACCTGGGTCCGCTCGCGCCGCGCCCGCAGCTCGGCCACGTCGACACGGAGGGGACCGAGGACGGGGCGCTCACGCCCGCCGAGGGGGCCGCGACGGCAGAGGTGCGGTCGTGAACAGGCGAGTGGCGGTCACCGGCATAGGCATCGTGGCGCCCGGCGGCATCGGCGCCCCGGCGTTCTGGGACCTGCTGGCGAGCGGGCGGACCGCGACGCGGGGCATCACCTTCTTCGACCCCGCCGGCCTGCGGTCCCGGATCGCCGCCGAGTGCGACTTCGACCCGGTGGCCTGCGGGCTGGACGGGGAACAGGTCGCCCGCTGCGACCGGTACATACAGTTCGCCCTGGTCGCCGGCGAGGAGGCCGTACGGGACTCCGGCCTCGACCTGTCCAGGGAGAACCCCTGGCGGGTCGGGGTGTCCCTGGGCACCGCCGTCGGCGGCACCACCCGGCTGGAGCACGACTACGTGCTGGTCAGCCACGGCGGCGAGCGCTGGGACGTGGACCACGAGCGGGCCGAGCCCCATCTGCACCGGGCGTTCACGCCGAGCACCCTGGCCTCGACGGTGGCGGAGCGCTTCGGGGCGCACGGGCCGGTGCAGACCGTCTCCACCGGCTGCACCTCCGGCCTCGACGCGGTCGGGTACGCCCTGCACACCGTGGAGGAGGGCCGGGCCGACATCTGCATAGCCGGGGCGTCGGACTCGCCCATATCACCGATCACCATGGCGTGCTTCGACGCGATCAAGGCGACGTCGCCGAACAACGACGACCCCGCCCACGCCTCCCGGCCCTTCGACAACGACCGTGACGGCTTCGTCATGGGCGAAGGCGGCGCGGTGCTGGTCCTGGAGGAGCTGGAGCACGCCCGGGCGCGCGGCGCGCACGTGTACTGCGAGCTCAGCGGCTACGCCACCTTCGGCAACGCCTACCACATGACCGGCCTGACGAGCGAGGGCGTGGAGATGGCCCGGGCGATCGAGGCCGCGCTCGACCACGCCCGCCTGGACGGCTCCGCGATCGGCTACGTCAACGCCCACGGCTCCGGGACGCGGCAGAACGACCGGCACGAGACCGCGGCGGTGAAGCGGGCCCTCGGGCACCACGCCTACGACACGCCCATGAGCTCCATCAAGTCCATGGTGGGCCACTCGCTCGGGGCGATCGGGGCGATCGAGGTGGTGGCCTGTGTGCTGGCCCTGGCCCACCAGGTGGTCCCGCCGACCGCGAACTACGAGACCCCCGATCCCGAGTGCGACCTGGACTACGTCCCGCGGGTCGCCCGCGAGCGGAAGCTGGACAGCGTGCTCTCCGTGGGCAGCGGGTTCGGCGGCTTCCAGTCCGCGGTGATCCTGACCCGGCCGAGGGAGGGCACATGAGGAGTGCACCGCACGAGCGGCGCGCGGTCGTCACCGGTATCGGTGTGATCGCGCCGAACGGAACGAGCGCCGAGACGTACTGGAAGGCCACCCGGGAGGGCGACGCCGTCCTCGGCCGCATCACCCGCGAGGGCTGCGAGCACCTGCCGCTGAAGGTGGCCGGGGAGGTCCGCGCCTTCGATGCGTCGGCGTCCGTGGAGGAGCGCTACCTGGTCCAGACGGACCGGTTCACGCACTTCGCGATGGCCGCCGCCGACGCGGCGCTGGAGGACGCCCGGCTCGGGCCGGGGGACACCGGCGCCGCCCCGTTCTCGGCGGGCGTGGTCACCGCGGCCGGCTCCGGCGGCGGCGAGTTCGGCCAGCGGGAGCTGCAGAAGCTGTGGGGCAGGGGCAGCCGGTACGTGGGCCCCTGGCAGTCCATCGCCTGGTTCTACGCCGCCAGCACCGGCCAGATCTCCATCCGCCGCGGCTTCAAGGGCCCGTGCTCGGTCGTCGCCGCCGACGAGGCGGGCGGCCTGGACGCCCTCGCCCAGGCGGCGCGGGCGGTCCGGCGCGGTACCGACGTGATCGTGGCCGGCTCCACGGAGGCGCCGCTGGCCCCGTACTCGATGGTCTGCCAGCTCGGCTACGAGGAGCTGAGCGGTGTGCCGGACCCGGCGCGGGCCTACCGCCCGTTCACGGACGCGGCCTGCGGGTTCGTGCCCGCCGAGGGCGGCGCCATGCTCGTCGTGGAGGACGCGGCCTCGGCCCGCAGGCGTGAGGTGCCGGTGCGGGCCGCCGTCGCCGGGCACGCGGCGACGTTCACCGGGCCCTCCCGCTGGACGGAGTCCCGCGAGGGGCTCGCCCAGGCGATCCGCGGCGCGCTGGACGAGGCCGGCTGCGCCCCGGAGGAGGTCGACGTCGTCTTCGCGGACGCGCTCGGCATCCCGGAGGCGGACCGGGCCGAGGCGCTGGCCGTCGCCGACGCCCTGGGCGCGTACGCCCGGCGCGTGCCGGTCACGGCGCCGAAGACCGGCATCGGCCGGGCCTACTGCGCGGCGCCCGTGCTGGACGCCGCGGCGGCCGTCCTCGCCATGGAGCACGGGCTGATCCCGCCGACCCCCAACGTCTTCGACACCTGCCATGACCTCGACCTGGTGACCGTCCGCGCCCGCGCCGCCGAGCTGCGCACGGCGCTGGTCCTCAGCCGGGGGCTCATGGGGTCGAACTCGGCGCTCGTGCTGCGGCACGGCGCCGCCGACGCCTCCTGGTGAGGCCGCCCGGAGCGCAACCGGAGCAAGAAGGAGAGGAACCGCATGAGTGCCCAAATCACCGTGGAAGAACTGTCCGAGCTGATGAAGACCGCCGCCGGTATCACCGTCAGCCCGCAGCAGCTGCAGGACCAGCCGGACACCGGCTTCGACGACCTCGGCATCGACTCGCTCGGCCTGCTCGGCATCGTGGGCGAACTGGAGAACAGGCACGGCACGCCGATGCCTCCCGACGCGGAGCGCTGCAAGACCCCCCGGCAGTTCCTCGACCTCATCAACAGCACCCTGATGGCAGGAGCCTGACATGGCCGGACACACACAGAACGAGATCACGATCGCCGCGCCGGTCGACCTGGTCTGGGACATGACCAACGACGTGGAGCGCTGGCCGCAGCTGTTCAGCGAGTACGCCTCCGCGGAGATCCTGTCCCAGGAGGGGAACAAGTGCACCTTCCGGCTGACCATGCACCCGGACGAGAACGGCACCGTCTGGAGCTGGGTCTCCGAGCGGGAGCCGGACCGCGGCACGCTCACGGTCAGGGCCCGCCGGGTCGAGACCGGGCCCTTCGCCCACATGGACATCCACTGGCGCTACGAGGAGGTGCCCGGCGGCACGCGGATGGTGTGGACGCAGGACTTCGCCATGAAGCCGGACGCGCCGGTCGACGACGACTGGATGACCGACAACATCAACAAGAACTCGAAGGTCCAGATGGCCCTGATCCGCGACAGGATCGAGCAGGCCGCCGCCGCGCGCCGCGCCGAGCCGGCCTTCACCACCGACTGAGCCGGACGGAGAAGCAGAAGATGCACCAGGCCCTCATCGTCGCCCGGATGGCCCCGGGGTCCGCCCCGGACATCGCCGGGATCTTCGCGGACTCGGACCGGGGGGAGCTGCCGCACCTCGTCGGGGTCGCCCGGCGCAGCCTCTTCCAGTTCGGCGACGTGTACCTGCACCTCGTCGAGTCCGAGCGGGACCCGGGCCCCGCCATCGCCGAGGTGGCCGGGCACCCGGAGTTCCGGGACATCAGCGAGCGGCTGTCGGCGTACGTCAGCGCCTACGACCCGCAGACGTGGCGCTCCCCGAAGGACGCGATGGCGCACCGCTTCTACGTCTGGGAGCGCGACTGAGCCGGCCGGCACCGGCCCCGCCGTCCGGCTCGCGGACGGCCGGCGGCCGCCGGGCCCGCAGCGTCGCGGGCCCGGCGGCCGGTGATCGCGGCACGTCCCCCCGGGTCAGTTCGGGACGGTGCAGTCGAACGCGTGCAGGTAGGGGTTGACCGGGCGGACGTCGTCGATGACCAGGCCCGCGGCGGTGATCCGGCCCACCATGCTGTCGGTGGTGTGCTTGGCCCCGCCGACGTTGAGCAGGAGCAGCAGGTCCATGGCGGTGCTGAACCGCATGGAGGGGGTGTCGTCGACGAGGTTCTCGATGACCACGACACGCGCCCCGGGGCCGCCGGCCTGCATGACGTTGCGCAGGCACCGGGCGGTGCTCTCGTCGTCCCACTCCAGGATGTTCTTGATGATGTAGACGTCGGCCTTCACCGGGATGGCCTCACGGCAGTCGCCGGGCACGATGGTCACCCGGCCGGCGAGGCTGCCGCCGTCACGCAGCCGCGGGTCGGCGTTCTCCACCACGCGCGGCAGGTCCAGCAGGGTGCCGTGCATCGACGGGTACTTCTCCAGCAGGCTCGCCACGACGTGCCCCTGGCCGCCGCCGATGTCGGCGACCGACGACGCCGCCGACAGGTCGAGCAGGTCGGCCACGTCCTGGGCGGACTGGCGGCTGGAGGTCGTCATGGCCCGGTTGAAGACGTCGGCCGACTCCGGGGCGTCCTCGTTGAGGTAGACGAAGAACTCCTTGCCGTACAGGTCCTCGACGACGTTGCGGCCGGTGCGCACGGCGTCGTCCAGCTTCGGCCAGGCGTCCCAGGTCCAGGCCTCGGTGCACCACAGCGTGATGTAGCGCAGGCTGTGGGGGTCGTCCTCGCGCAGCAGGCGCGACATGTCGGTGTGGGCGAACGTGCCGTCGCCCTGCTCGGTGAAGACGCCGTAGCAGGACAGGGCGCGCAGCAGCCGCCGCAGCGGCTTGGGCTCGGTCTTCACCGCTGCCGCGAGGTCCTCCACGGACATGGGGGCGTCACCGAGCGCGTCGGCGACACCCAGGCGGGCGGCCGCGCGGAGGGCGGCGGCACACGCCGCCCCGAACGCGAGTTCCCGCAGCCGCATGGACGGCGGAGGGGTGGTTGCGGTCGTCATGCGCCGCCTTCCTTCCTTCTTGCTGCTGTTCGTCGGTGCCGTTCATGAATGACGGCGGTGGTGCCGTTCGGTGCCGGCGGTGGTGGTCAGCACAGTCCCGCGGGCCGGGAGACACGGCAGGTGTTGCGCGCGAAGGTGTTGTTCCGCACGGTCTCCTGGTCGACCAGGTCCGCCGGGGTGTTGCCGTCGAGCAGGTTCTCGGTGACGCGGTTGCGCTCGCTGGTGACGCCGACGAAGCTCTTGAACAGCACCACGCCGCCCGACAGCGGCGACGCGCCGGTGTTTCCGGTGACCGTGTTGTGGGTCACGAGCGTGTCCTCGACGCCGGTCAGGACGATGCCGGAGCCCTGGAGGTAGGGCAGCCGCGCGGTCTTCGGGCAGTACTTGTTGTTGCGCGTGACGCGGTTGTCGGTGACCGTCACGGCGCCGGCTTTGGGCCGGTTCTCGTCGCCGACGACGAAGACGCCCGCGCAGTTGCTGGTGACGTCGTTGTCCGCGACGACCACGTCGCGCAGGCGCCGGACGGTGACGCCGATGCGGTTGCCCTCGAGCCGGTTGCCCTCGAGCAGCGTGCCCCCGGCGTCCGCGGCGCCCGCCTCGGTCGTGACGGTGTTGGCGAGGAACAGACCGGCGTCGCCGTTGTTCCGGGCGGTGTTGTCCCGGTACACGCTGCGTACGGAACGCTCCTCGGCGATGCCCCACTGCCCGTTCTTCTCGGCGGTCACCCGGCGCACGGTCAGCCGGTCGGCCGACACCGCGAGGACCCCGGAGCGGGAGAAGCCGCGCACGGTGAGGTTGGCGACGGTGACGCCCTCGACGGGGCGGCCCTTCGTGCCCGTCACGCAGATGCCGTTGCCGCCCTCGGCGCAGCGGCCGGAGGCCTTGCCGGCCGGCTCCACCACGGTGTAGCGGCCGAAGCCGCGCAGGGTCACCCCGGACGTGGCCACGGTGACGCTCTCGTGGTACGTGCCGGGCATCAGCAGGACGGTGTCACCCGGCCTGGCGGCGTTGACCGCCTGCTGGATCGACTGGCCCCGCAGCACCAGGTGCGTCTTCGGTACGGAGATCTGCGGCGCGGAGGCCGGCGGAGCGGCGCCGAGGCCCGCCCCGACGAGCGCAACGGTGCACGCGAGAAGAGCGATATGGCGTTTCGTCATATTCCGTACCGTATGACCGGAAGGCCGGTGAGGGCCCGGGATCGGCCGTCCGGCGGCGTGTCACCGGCGGGCGGGCGGCCGGAAAAGCACGGAATCCGAAGGAGACAGTGGCCGTGCCGAGGGGTTAACGTCCGGCCATGAGCAGCTCGGTCAGCGGTGCCGTGAACGGCGGCATCTCCTTCTGGTTCGCCGACGACGGCCTGCCCCCGGTGCGGGAGCCGCTCACCGGCGACGCGGCGGCCGACGTCGTGATCGTCGGGGGCGGGTACACGGGCCTGTGGACCGCGTACTACCTGAAGAAGGCGGCGCCCTTCCTGCGCGTCACCGTCCTGGAGCAGAAGTTCTGCGGCTACGGCGCCTCGGGGCGCAACGGCGGCTGGCTCTACAACGGCGTGGCCGGCCGGGACCGGTACGCGAAGCTGCACGGCCGGGAGGCCGCCGTGCGCCTGCAGCGGGCGATGAACGACACCGTGGACGAGGTCGTCCGGGTCGCGGCCGCGGAGGGCATCGAGGCCGGCGTCCACCAGGGCGGCGTCCTCGAAGTCGCGCGGACGCCCGCGCAGTTGGCCCGGCTGAAGGCCTTCCACGAGCACGAGCTGGCCTTCGGCGAGAAGGACCGCGAGCTGTACGGTGCCCGCGAGACCGCCGAGCGGGTCCGGGTCGCCGACGCCGTCGGCTCCACGTGGACCCCGCACGGCGCCCGGCTGCACCCGGCGAAGCTGGTGAAGGGACTCGCGGCCGTCGTGGAGGCGCTCGGCGTGACGATCCACGAGTCGACGCCGGTGACGGAGATCCGCCCCCGGCACGCCGTCACCCCGTACGGCACGGTCCGCGCGCCGTACGTGCTGCGCTGCACGGAGGGCTTCACCGCCTCGCTCAAGGGCCAGCGGCGCACCTGGCTGCCCATGAACTCGTCGATGATCGCGACCGAGCCGCTGACCGACGCGCAGTGGGAGGCGCTCGGCTGGGCGGGCCGCGAGACGCTGGGCGACATGGCGCACGCGTACATGTACGCGCAGGCCACCGCGGACGGCCGGATCGCGCTCGGCGGGCGCGGGGTGCCCTACCGCTTCGGCTCGCGCACCGACCACGACGGCCGCACGCAGGCGGCGACGGTCGACGCCCTGCGCGACGTCCTCGTCGGCTTCTTCCCCTCGCTGGCCGGGGTGCGCGTGGAGCACGCCTGGTCCGGCGTGCTCGGGGTGCCCCGCGACTGGTGCGCCACCGTGACCCTGGACCGCTCCACCGGGCTGGGCTGGGCGGGCGGTTACGTCGGCTCGGGGGTCGCCACCGCCAACCTCGCCGCCCGCACGCTGCGGGACCTGGTCCAGCTCGACTCCGGCCAGGCGGGCCGGACCGCCCTCACCGACCTGCCGTGGGTCGGCCACCGGGTGCGCAAGTGGGAGCCGGAGCCGCTGCGCTGGCTGGGCGTCCAGGGACTGTACGCCACCTACCGCACCGCCGACCGGCGCGAACGGCGCACGCACAGCGCCCGGTCGTCCCGGCTGGCCGGCGCCGCCGACCGGGTGGCGGGACGCCACTGACCCGGCTGCCGCGGGCCCGCGGAGCCGTTGTCGGCGGCGGGCGGCAGGATGGGCGCATGGTGAGGAGAGCGACGGGGGCGCCCCGGGCCGGCGCAGGCGTGAAGGCGGCACGGCGCCCCGAGGTGCGGCTGCCCGCGCTGGAGCCCTTCGGCGCCGGCACGCTGGAGCCGGACGGGGACTACGACGGGCTGGAGTTCTGCCGGGCGGACCTCACCGGGCAGAACGGCGCGGGGGCCCGGTTCCTGGACTGCGCGCTGACCGGCTGCACCGTGGACCAGGCGTCGCTGCACCACGCCCGGCTGCTGGACTCGGTCGTCACCGGCCTGCGCGGCGTGGGCACGGACCTGGCCGAGGCCACCCTGCGCGACGTGGAGCTCGTCGACGTCCGCCTCGGCGGGGTCCGGCTGCACGGCGCGGTCCTGGAGCGGGTGTGGATCCGCGGCGGCAAGATCGACTGGCTGAACCTGCGCACGGCGCGGCTGAAGGACGTCGTCTTCGAGGGCTGCGTCCTGGTCGAGCCGGACTTCGGCGGCGCCCGCCTGGAACGGGTGGAGTTCGTCGACTGCGCCGTGCGGAGCGCCGACCTCACCGCCGCCGTGCTCAGGGACACGGATCTGCGCGGCGCCGCCCCGCTGGAGGTGGCCCGCGGCCTGGACCGCCTGGCCGGCGCGGTGATCAGTACGCCGCAGCTGCTCGACCTGGCGCCGCTGCTGGCGGCGGAACTGGGGATCGCGGTGCGGGACTGAGCCGCGGCCCCGCACCGGGCGCCGCGGGCGGGGTCCTGCCGGGCGGTGCGTGTCAGGGGCGGCCGCCCCGTTGGGGCCGCCCCAGCCGGCGCGCCGGGCGCCGCGGGCCGGGCCCCGCCCGCGGTGACCGCCGGGGCGGGCCGCTCACGGCATCCGGGGGTAACGGGCCTGCAGCGTCCAGATCGCCGGGTTGTCCGCGAGGTCCTCGTGCAGGTCGCACAGGTCGGCGATCAGGTCGTGCAGGAAGTCCCGGGCCTCCCGGCGCAGCTCGGCGTGGGAGAAGGTCAGCGGGGGTTCCTCGGCCGGCATCCAGTCGGCCTCGACGTCGACCCAGCCGAAGCGGCGCTCGAAGAGCATGCGGTCCGTCGACTCGGCGAAGTCCAGCTCCGCCCGCTGGGGGCGGGACGCCCGGGACCCGGCCGGGTCGCGGTCCAGACGCTCCACGATGTCGCACAGCGCCCACGCGAAGTCGAGCACCGGCACCCATCCCCAGGCGGTGGACAGCTCCCGGTCCGCCTCGGTGTCCGCCAGGTAGACGTCGCCGCAGAACAGGTCGTGGCGCAGCGTGTGGACGTCCACACGCCGGTAGTCCGTCTGCGGGGGGTCGGGGAAACGGGTGGAGAGGGCGTAGCCGATGTCGAGCACGAGGTGATGGTGTCACGCTCCCCGCCTGAGATCGCGAGCGTGGACCGGCATGCGCCTTTCGTCCGGCCGGCGGCGGTCACCTGCGCCCTGCTCGCCCTCGCCGTGACGGCCTGCGGCGGCGACGGCGTGCGGGGCTCCCCGGGCGGCTCCGGCGTGCGTGACCCGTACTTCCCCAAGTCGGGCAACGGCGGCTACGACGTCACCGACGATCCGGACGAGAACGAGGAGATCTGGGCCTTCCCGCCCGGGAGGCCGAGCGGTGCCGCGCACCTGTCCGACCCGCCCGTCTACTACCGGGGGGCCATGGTGCTGCACAGGATCCGGCAGCTCGTGGGCGACGACGCCTTCCGGGGCATCCTCCGGGGCTGGGCCGCCGCCCACCGGCACGGGAACGCGGACACCGCCGCCTTCACCGCCTACGTGGAGCAGCGCGCGCCGGACAAGGACTTCGGCGCCGTCTGGGCGGACTGGCTGTACGGCGAAGGGAAGCCGGACCATCCGTGAGGGGTGGCCCGGCGACTCCGACCCGCTTGCCGGGCCCGCGCCGTGCGGCGGTGAACCTCGCACGCCGCGTTTTCCGGTGGCTGCTTCAGGTGTGGAGGACGGGGGAGCCGCCGGAATGCGCGGCCCCCGGACTGCCCGCGGGCGGAGCGCATGTCGCGCGGTCCCGAAGGCGGCCGGTGACACGCGGAGCCCCGGCCGGCGGCGCCACCGCCGGCCGGGACTCCCGGCACCGTCGTGCCCGGAGCGGCCCGGTGCGGCCCGAAGGGCCCTGTGCCGGTCAGACGTTGACGCCGAAGTCCTGCGCGATGCCGACCAGGCCGGAGGCGTAACCCTGGCCGACCGCGCGGAACTTCCACTCCGCACCGTTGCGGTACAGCTCGCCGAAGATCATGGCCGTCTCGGTGGCGGCGTCCTCCGACAGGTCGTAGCGGGCGATCTCGGCGCCGCCGGCCTGGTTGACGATGCGGATGTAGGCGTTGCGGACCTGGCCGAAGTTCTGGCCGCGGTTCTCGGCGTCGTAGATGGAGACCGGGAAGACGACCTTCTCGATGTCGGCCGGGAGCGCGGCCAGGTTGACGTTGAGGGCCTCGTCGTCGCCGGCGCCCTCACCCGTGCGGTTGTCACCGGTGTGGACGATGGAGTTGTCCGGGGTCTGCTTGTTGTTGAAGAAGACGAAGTGCTGGTCCGAGTAGACCCTGCCCTGCGTGTTGACCGCGATCGCGGAGGCGTCCAGGTCGAAGTCCGTGCCGGTGGTGGTGCGGACGTCCCAGCCGAGGCCCACGGTGACGGCGGTCAGGCCCGGAGCTTCCTTGGTGAGCGAGACGTTGCCGCCCTTGGACAGGCTTACAGCCATGGTGTGGGAGTCCCTTCCCTCGTTGCGTGATGCCGACGAAGCTACCGGCACTCTGCACAACGCCTGGGGGGGTCCCCTCGGTTCCGGATCTCTTTACCTTTTTTACCCGGCTCGTCTCCTTCGGCCGCATCGCCGGGAAAACCGGGTGACGTGAACCGTGGGGGGACGGGAACATGGGAGCCATGTCCGGTCCGTATGTCGTCCGCGGCTCGGTGTTGCTGCCCGAGGCCGAGCTCATGTGGCGTTTCTCGCGGTCGTCGGGTCCCGGCGGACAGCACGTCAACACCAGCGACTCCCAGGTGGAACTCCGTTTCGACCTGGCGCGGACCGAGGCCCTGCCCCCGGTGTGGAAGGAGCGGGCGCTGCGGCGGCTGGCCGGCCGGCTCGTCGACGGCGTCGTCAGCGTCCGGGCCTCCGAGCACCGTTCCCAGTGGCGCAACCGGGAGGCCGCCGCCGTCCGCCTGGCCGCGCTGCTCGCCGAGGCGACCGCGCCGCCGCCCAGGCCGCGCCGGCCGACCCGGATCCCGCGCGGGATCAACGAACGACGGCTGCGGGAGAAGAAGCAGCGCTCGGAGACGAAGCGGGGCCGTTCCGGCCGCGACTGGAGCTGAGCCGCCCCGGCCGTCCCCGCCGTCCCAGGCCGCATCCGCGGCGCCCGGCCCCGCGCCCCGGCCGGCGGCCGCGGTCACGCCAGGTGCCGGTAGCGGCCCCGGAAGTACATGAGCGGGCTGCCGTCCGCGCTCGGGATCCTCGCCGTGAGGACACGGCCCAGCACCAGGGTGTGGTCGCCCGCCGGGACCCGCTGCTCCGTGCGGCACTCCAGGGTGGCCAGGGCGCCGCCCACCAGCGGGGCCCCGGAGACCTCGCCGCGCACATACGGGATGTCCTGGAACAGCAGGCGGTCGCTGATGCGGCCCTTCATGGAGAACCGGCCGGCGATGTGGCGCTGGCTCTCGGACAGGACGGAGACGGCCCACAGGGGCTGCTCGGCGAGCAGGTCGTCCATCCGGGAGTCGGTGCGCAGGCTGACCATGGCGAGCGGCGGGTCGAGGGAGACGGACATGAAGGCCGTCGCCGTCATGCCGGCGTCCTCGCCGGCCGGGGCCCGTGGGTCGTCCGGGTCGAGCGGCGGCTCCTGCGCGGTCACCAGGACCACGCCCGCGGCCAGCCGCGACATGGCGGCGCGGAACTCGTCGTCGGTCACTCCCCCAGCATGCCCGGAGCCGGGCGGGGCGAAGGAGCCCGGCGGGCCCGGCGAGGTGGAGGGGGCGGACCGGGCGGCGGACGGGTCGGAGGAAGTGTTCAGCACGCGAAAACGCTAGTCACCGGCCCGCGCCGGCCGCATCGGGCCAGGGCCCGAAACGGGACCTAGGACCCGGGGAGGAGCCGTTTCGGCCCGCCCGGCGCGCCCCTCGTGCATCATGTCCACACACCTACAAAGTCTGCGTTCGGGAAACGCGCAGGGAAACCGCAGGAACTCCACGCAATCGTTCACGTTTGGCTGTGACTTGAGTCACAAGAGCGACTAATTGTTGACCCTGTGTACCGAGTGGGCTTCGCGCTGTGATTCAGTGGCGGGGACGACCGCAAGGAAAGATACGCCGAAGAGAACCCTTGATTCGCTGCGAGGTCTCGGGGGGGAGGGCGAGCATGGAGACCGAGTCGGAGCCGTATGTCCGCCTTGCGACCCTGCGACAACTGCACCAGGTCATGGCGGACATGAACACCGCGCGGAGCCTGGCCGACACACTGCAGAGCGTCGCCGACGGCGTCGTGAACGGCCTGGGTTACGAGCTGGCGTGCGTGAACCTCGTCCGCCCCGACGGCGACCTCGTCGTCGCCGCCTTCTCCGGGAACTCCGCCGCCGAGGCGCTGATCACCGGCCGCGTCGGCTCCCGCGACTCCTGGGAGCGGCGGCTGACCATGGGGGAGCAGTGGGGCGACCTGGTCTTCATACCCCACGCCGAGGGCTGGGTCCTCGACGACGACGACGTCCCGCAGTGGTACACCGACGGGCCCGAGCCCCGCTTCGAGGACGAGTGGCACCCCTCCGACCGGCTCTTCGCGCCGCTGTACACCCCCGGAGGGCCGGGCGGCTCCTCCGGCGAGCTGCTCGGCGTGATCTCCGTGGACCGCCCGCGCAACGGCCGGCGGCCCGGCGCCTGGGGCCGCGAGGCGCTGCAGATGTACGCCTTCCAGGCCGCCATCGCGATCAGCAACGCCCGGCTGCGCGCCAACATGCAGCGCGCCCTGGTCCGCCTGGAGCGTGAGCAGCAGGCCCTGCGCGCCAGCGAGGAGAGCTTCCGGCAGGCCTTCGAGTACGCGCCCTCCGGCATGGCCATCGCCGAGATGGGCGGCGAGCAGCACGGCCGCATCCTGCGCACCAACGACGCCCTGTGCCGGCTGCTGGGCCGCCCCGCCTCGGCGATGCGCCGCTACTCCTTCTCCGACCTCGTCCACCCCGAGGACATCGGCACCCTGCTGCGGACCTCCGCCGAGGGCGGCCGCGCCGAGCTGCGCCTGGGCCGCCGCGACGGCACCTACGTGTGGGTGTCCCTGCGCAACTCCGTCGTCGCGGACGCCGCCGACGGCCCGCGCTTCCTGCTCACCCACGTCGAGGACATCGAGGAGCGCAAGCGCCGCGAGCTCCAGCTCGCCCACCGCGCCTCCCACGACTCGCTGACCGGCCTGCCGAACTCCGCCGAGCTGCGGGCCCGCCTGTCCGCCCGCCTCTGCCGGCGCCCGCAGTCGGGGTACGCCGGCGAGCTGGACTCGCTCGACGCGGCCTACGGCCACCCCGCCTACGACGTCGGCGGCCACGGCTTCGACTTCCGGCCGGAGGCGGAGGCGTACGACGCCTACGACCACCACGTGCACACCGTGGCCCCCGAGGGGGAGCACGACGACGGCACCAAGGGCCTGGCGGTCCTCTTCTGCGACCTCGACGGCTTCAAGTCGATCAACGACCGGTTCGGGCACAACGCCGGCGACGCCGTCCTCATCGAAGTCGCCCAGCGGCTCAGCAACGGCGTCCGCGACGGTGACACCGTCGCCCGGCTCGGCGGCGACGAGTTCGTCATCCTCGCCGACGGGCTCGGCCGCGCCGACGCCCAGGACCTGGCCGTACGGCTGCGCAACGAGATCATCCAGCCGATCAGCGCCGAGGGCCGCGCCGTCCGCGTCGGCGCCAGCTTCGGCATCGGGTGGGCGCACTGCGGCATGACGGCGGACGAGGTGCTGAAGTCCGCGGACGAGCGCATGTACGTCGAGAAGCGGTCTCGTCCCAGACAGCACCGGCGCGCCGGATGAACCCCCCGCCGGCGGGATGACGCGGGCGGTGTGACCCGTCACGGGCCCGCGCCGGGCGCCCCCCGTTCGACCGCGTTCGAGTACGGGGGAGGGTAGGCTCGCCTTTCCCATGTACCGCATCCGACCGCACCTGTTGAGGAGTACCTAGGGATGACGCCCGGCAACAACGGCGCGAGCACGCCCGAGGACGACGACCCGTTCGGCTACCTCTACGCCGACGGCCAGGCCAACGGAGCCCAGCCGCCGTCCGGTGGCTACGGCTACCCGAACTCGGTCAGCCGGGTCCGCACGGTCGGCCAGCGGCAGTACGGCCAGCAGTCCCCCACCGCGCCGCACGGGCAGGCCCAGCAGCAGGGCGCGTACGGCCAGCCCGGCGCCCACTACGCGGCCCCCGGGACCTCTCCGGGTGGCCCGAGCGGCCCCCGTGCGACCTCGTCCCAGGGCGGCAGCGGCGGCCGTGGCCGCGGCCCCAACACCAAGGGCCTGCTGATCGGCGCCGTCGCCGTGGTCGCCGCGGTCGTCGTCGGCATCGGCGTCGTGATGATCGGCGGCAACGACGACGAGAAGCCGAACGACTCGGCGGGCGGCGCCTCGCCGACGGCCGCGCAGAGCGACGGACCGAGCCCGTCGGCGAGCGACAGCGCCGCGTCCGAGGAGGACCTCCCGGCCATCGACGCCAAGGCCCTGCGCCTGGACGGCGGCGCGGTCACCGCGTCGAACGTCAAGGGCGCCCGGGCGGACGGCGGCGTCTACGTCACGAACTTCAACACCCCCGGCGCCTCGGTGACCTGGAACGTCAACGGCATCCCCGAGGACGGCAAGTACACCCTGTTCGTCGGCTACGGCGTTCCCGGCAAGGACGGCACGGCCACGCTCACGGTCAACGGCACCGCGGCCGGCGTGCCCGTCAAGCTGAAGAACTGGGCGAACGCGCCGGCCGGCGACTACGAGAAGGGCTGGACCAAGACGTTCAACTACATCCAGCTCAACAAGGGCACGAACATCATCAAGATCTCGTGCGAGCCGGGCAACCAGTGCGACGCCAACCTCGACCAGCTCTGGCTGGCCAAGGGCTGGGTGAAGTCCGGCTGACCCTCAGGCCGCGCTGGCCTCCGCCGTCACCGCCACCCGGCCCAGCAGCTTCGCGTAGGCCGTGTGGTCGAACTCGCCCGCCACGGGTGACAGGACACTCGCCGCGGACAGGGCGGTCGCGCGGGCCAGACGGTCCGGCCAGGGCAGGCCCTCGACCAGGGCGGACAGCAGGCCCGCGACCGCCGAGTCGCCCGCGCCCGTCGGGTTGCCGTGGATCCGGTCCGGGGGCGCGGCGCGCCACCGGCCCTCCGTGGTGACCGCGAGCAGGCCCTCGGCGCCGAGCGAGGCGACCACCGCCCCGGCGCCGCGCCGGCGGGTGTCCTGGGCGGCGCGGACCGGTTCGTGGGAGCCGGTGAGCTCGGCCAGTTCGTCGGCGTTGGGCTTGATGATGTCGGGGCGGGCCGCCACCCCCCGCCGCAGCGCCTCCCCACCGGTGTCCAGCAGCACGGGCACGCCCGCGGCCCGCGCCGCGCGCACCAGCCCGGCGTACGCCCCCACGGGCAGCCCCGGCGGCAGGCTGCCGCACAGCGCCACCGCCGAAGCCGACCCGAGCAGCTCCGCGTAGACGTCCTGGAAGGCGGACCACTCGGCGGTGGCGATGACCGGTCCGGGCTCGTTGAGCTGGGTGGTGTCCCCGGTCCGCTCGTCGACGACGGCCGTGGTGCGCCGGGTCGCCCCGGCGACCGGCACCAGCGCGTCCACCAGGCCGGGCGTGCCCGCGAGCAGGTCGCGCAGCAGGCGCCCGGTGCCGCCGCCGGCGAAGCCGGTGACCGTCACCTCGTGCCCGAGGGCCGCGAGGACCCGGGCCACGTTCACGCCCTTGCCGCCGGGCCGCTCGGCCACCGCGGTCACCCGGTGCGAGGCGTGGGGCCGCAGGGACGGCACCCGGTAGGTGATGTCGAGAGCGGTGTTCAGCGTGACCGTCAGGATCACGTCGGCTGCCTCCCCCGGGTGAATGCGCGTGTCGCGAAGTGCCGGAGGCACGATCATGCCAAACGGACGGCGGACGGCCCAGTCGAGGTGCGGGCCGCCGCCGCCGTATGGCCGGACGGATCAGCCCAGTTGGGGATCGACCACCCATTCACCGCGGCGCATCACGCCCTTGAGCGCGAAGTCCTCGTCCAGGATCACCAGGTCGGCGTCCTTGCCGGGCTCCAGGGAGCCGATCCGGTCGTCCAGGCCGAGCAGCCGGGCCGGGTTGGCGGACAGGGCGGCCACCGCGTGCTCCACCGGCAGTCCGTCGACCGTCACCGCCCGCTGGAAGGCCCGGTCCAGGGTGAGCGTCGAACCGGCGATCGAACCGCCCTCGACCAGACGCGCCACCCCGTCCGCGACCTCGACCTCCATCGGCCCGAGCAGGTAGCGGCCGTCGCCGAACCCGGCCGCGTCCATGGCGTCGGTGATGAACGCGACCCGCCCGGCGCCCGCGTGGTGGAACGCCAGCCGCAGGGCGGCCGGGTGCAGGTGCGTGCCGTCGTTGATCAGCTCGACGGTGATCCGCTCGTCCTCCAGGAGGGCGGCGATCGGGCCGGGGACGCGGTGGCCGAGGGCCGGCATCGCGTTGAACAGGTGCGTGGCCACCGTCGCGCCCGCCTCGATCGCCTCCACCGTCTGCTCGTAGGTGGCGTCCGTGTGGCCGATCGCCGCGATCACGCCCTGCTCGGCGAGCAGGCGCACGGAGTCGATGCCGCCGGGCAGCTCCGCGGCCAGGGTCATCATCCGGGCCTGGCCGCGCGCGGCGTCGACCAGCTTGCGCACCTGAGCCGGGTCCGGGTCGCGCAGCAGCTCCTCGGAGTGCGCTCCCTTGCGGCACGGCGAGATGAACGGTCCCTCGAAGTGGACGCCGGCGAGGTCGCCCTGCTCGGCCAGCTCGCTGAGCAGCCCGGCCCGCCGGGTGAGGAAGTCCAGGTCGCCGGTGACGGTGGAGGCGACGAGCGTGGTCGTGCCGTGCAGCCGGTGGGTGCGGATGCCGCGCAGGACGTCCTCGACGGTGCCGGAGGTGAACGAGGCGCCGCCGCCGCCGTGGTTGTGCAGGTCGACGAAGCCGGGCACCACCCAGTGGCCGCGCGCGTCGACCACCCGCGCGTCCGCCGGGAGCGCCGCCGGGCCTCCGTCGGGCTCCGGCCGCGCGGGGCCCACCTGCGTGATCCGGGCGCCCTCGACGACCACGCGTCCCTCGGGCACGACTCCGGTGGGCAGTACCACCCGGGCACCGGCGAGAACCTTGCTGGGGGCCATCAGGCGGTTACCTCCGGGGAGTCGTGGGAGGGGGTCAGGAGATCCCGGGCGAGGAGCCCCGCGCCCAGGCAGCCGGCGGTGTCCCCCAGGGCCGCGGGGACGATCGACGGCAGCTTCTGGAAGGTGACGCGCCGCCGGACGGCGTCCCGCAGCGGTGCGAAGAGGGTTTCCCCCGCCTCGGCGAGTCCGCCACCGATGATCAGCGTGCGCGGGTCCAGCAGGGTGAGCGCGGTGACCAGTCCGTCGGCGAGCGCGTCCACGGCCTCCTGCCACACGGCCCGCGCCCGCGGGTCGCCGGACTCGACGGCCCGTACGCAGTCGGCCGCGTCCGCCGCCGGGTTCCCCGCGGCCCCGGCCCAGGCCTGGCCGACCGCCGCCGCGGACGCGTACCGCTCCAGGCAGCCGCGCTGCCCGCACGGGCAGGCCGTGCCCCCGGGCCGGACGACGATGTGGCCGATCTCGCCCGCGACGCCGTGCGCGCCCGCCTCCACCCGGCCGTCGATGCCGATGGCGCCCGCGATGCCGGTGCCGAGCGGGACGAACAGGAACCGGTCGGCGCCGCGTCCGGCCCCGATCCGGCCCTCGGCGAGCCCGCCGGTGCGCACGTCGTGGCCGACGGCCACCGGCGCACCGCCCAGCCGCTCGCTCAGCAGGGCGCGCAGAGGCACGTCGCGCCAGCCGAGATTGGCCGAGTAGACCGCGGTGCCGCGCTCCTCGTCGACGACGCCGGGGACCGCGACACCGGCGGCGGCCGCGGGTTCGCCCAGGTGCTCCGCGCCCCACGCGCGCAGCTCGGCGGCGAAGCCGAGGATGTCCTCGACGACGGCGCCGGGCCCGCGTTCGCGGCCGGTCGGGCGACGCGCCCGGTGCAGCACGCGCGGCCGGCGGGAGGCGTCCCCGGGCGGCGGGGCGCCGTCCGCCGCGACCAGCGCGGCCTTCATCCCGGTGCCGCCCACATCGAGGGCGATGACGTGTCTCACGGGGGACAGTGTGACCCTTTCACCCGCAAGAGGTCTAGTCCACTTACGTGGTGTAGACCTTATGTCTGACGATTCGAAAAGTTTCGCGTCGCGGGGGGCACAGGGTCCGTTCCTGTCCGCGCCCCGGGCGGCGAGCCGGCAGTGAGCGGGACGGGAGAGGCAGTGCAGCGGCGCAGGACAGGAATGATCGCGGTGGTGTCCGCACTGGGCATGACCGCGGTCCTCGGCGGCTGCGGGAGCACGGGCTCCTCCGACGTCACCCTCCGGCTGGTCGCGGCCGACTACGGCGACTCCGCGGCCAACAGCTCGCAGAAGTACTGGGACCGGCTGGTGAAGGACTACGAGTCCGAGCACCCGGACGTGCACGTCGAGGTCAGCGTCCACTCCTGGAACGACGTCGACCGCAAGGTCGGGGAGCTGGTCGCCGCCGGGAAGGCCCCGGACCTCGCCCAGATCGGGGCGTACGCCGACTACGCCGACAAGGACCTGCTCTACCGGGCCGACGACCTGCTCTCCATCCCGGTCCAGGCGGACTTCCTCGGCCAGCTCTCGGACGCCGGGCAGGTGCGGCACACGCAGTACGGCATCCCGTTCGCCGCCTCCACGCGCGTCCTGTTCTACAACAAGGCCCTCTTCGCCGAGGCCGGCGTCACCCCGCCGAAGACGTGGAGCGGGCTCGCGACCGCGGCCCGGGCGCTGAAGGCCGAGGGCGTGAAGTACCCGTACGCGCTGCCCCTCGGGCCGGAGGAGGCGCAGGCCGAGACCATGCAGTGGCTGCTGAGCGGCGGCGCCGGCTACACCGACGACGTCGGCACCTACACCCTGGACTCCGAGCGGAACGTCGAGACCTTCACCTGGCTCAAGGACGAGCTGGTCGGCAAGGGCCTCACCGGGCCGATCGAGCCCGGCAGACTGAACCGCGCGGACGCCTTCGCCGCGTTCGCCGCCGGCGACGTCGGCATGCTGAACGGCCACCCGACGCTGATGCAGCAGGCGGCGAAGAAGGGCGTGAAGTTCGGCATGGTGCCGATGCCGGGCCGCGACGGCACGCCCGAGTCGACCATGGGCGTCACGGACTGGATGGCGGCGTTCAAGAAGAACGGCCACCGCGACGAGGTCGGCGACTTCCTCGACTTCGTCTACAGCGAGAAGAACGTCCTGGACTTCTCCCGGGAGTACGACCTGCTGCCCGTCACCGAGTCCGCGTCCGAGGTGATGGCGCAGGCGGAGGAGGACCAGGATCTCCGGCCGTTCCTGCAGGAGCTGCCGGTCGCCCAGCTCTACCCGGTCGGCAAGACGTCGTGGGCGCGGGTGAGCGCGGACATCAAGAAGACGATCGGGCAGGCGGTCGCCCCGGACGGCAGCCCGTCGGCGGTCCTCGGGCGGCTGCAGGCGACGGCGTCCACGGCGGACAGCGCGGCGGAGTAGGCGCCGCCTGCGCCGGCCGCCCCTGCCGGGGGAGGGCGGCCGTGCCGGCCGCCGCGACGACGGCCGCACCCGGCGGGCGGGCGGCCCGCCGCGGCCCGCGGGGTGCGGCCGCACGCCGGCCCGCCGTGCTGTCGGTGGCCGGGGTTACCGTGCCGGTATGGACGACCAGGAGCGGCTCGGCAGCAGGGAACGGGACATCCTCGCGCTGGAGCGCCGCGGCTTCGCCGGACCCGGTGCGAAGGAGCGGGCGATCCGTGAGGAGCTCGGGCTGTCCCCGGTGCGCTACTACCAGCTGCTCAACGCCCTCCTCGACGACACGCGCGCGCTGGCCCACGACCCGGTCACGGTCAACCGGCTGCGACGGGTGCGGGAGAGGCGGCGCGGGGAGCGGTGAGGTGCGGGGCGCGCGGTTCACCGGCCGCGTCGTCGTCGCTGCTGCGGCAGCGTTTCGGGCCGTGAGGGCCCCGTGCGCGGTGCCGGCCCCGGCGTCCCGCCGCCGGCGGCGCGGCCGAGGGATGGCGCAGGGCGCGTGGGTGTGCGGCGCGGACCGCCGTCGCTGCCGGACCACCGCTCGGCCGTCGGGGCGGTGCCGCCCGCCGGTGCCCGCCGGGCCGGCTGACGGGTCGCGCGCGGGTGGCCGGCGGGCAGGGGGCCGATCCGCCCGCGCCGCCGGGGCCGGCGACGGTGGGCCGTTCGCGTCCCCGTCGCGTCGTTCGGGACGACAGGCGCTTCGCGCAGGCGTGCGGTCGCGGCACGCTGGATAGGTTCGCCGTATGGGCAGCCACGACACGGACTCGACCAACCCCAGGCACCCCCTGCCGACGCCCGCCACGCAGGCCGGCCGGGACGGGCTCGACGCGATTCTCGCGCAGCCCGGGAAAGCGGTGATCGCGCTCGACTTCGACGGGACGCTCGCCCCGATCGTGCCGGACCCGGACCAGGCCCGGGCGCACCCGGACGCGGTGCCCGCGCTGGCCGCGCTCGCCCCGAAGGTGGGCGCCGTCGCGGTGGTCACCGGCCGCCCCGCCGGAGTCGCGGTGCGCCACGGCGGCTTCGCGGGCGTGCCCGGCCTGGAACGCCTCGTCGTCCTCGGCCACTACGGTGCCGAACGCTGGGAGGCCGCGACCGGCGAGGTCGTCGCGCCGCCCCCGTACCCCGGCGTCGCCGCCGCCCGCGCCGAGCTGCCCGGTCTCCTGGACCGGGTCGGCGCCTGGCAGGGCACCTGGATCGAGGAGAAGGGCCGGGCCGTCGCCGTCCACACCCGCCGGGCCGAGGATCCGCAGGCCGCGTTCGAGCTGCTCCGCGAGCCCCTCGCCGGCCTCGCGGACCGGCACGGGCTGCTCCTGGAACCGGGCCGGCTGGTCCTGGAGCTCCGTCCGCCGGGCATGGACAAGGGGGTGGCCCTGGCGGAGTACGCCCGCCGGGTCGGCGCCGGCTCCGTTCTCTACGCCGGCGACGACCTCGGCGACCTGCCCGCCTACGCCGCGGTCGACACCCTTCGCTCGGACGGCGTCCCCGGCGTGCTCGTCTGCAGCGGCAGTACCGAGGTCACGGAGCTCGCGGACCGGGCCGACCTGGTGGTCGACGGCCCGGCGGGCGTGGTGGAGCTGCTGACGGCCCTGGCGGAACGGCTGCACTGAGACCGGCGCCCCGGGCCGACGCCGAGCCGGCGTCGGCCCGGGGCGCCGGTGCGGCCGGGCCGTTGTCAGCCGGCTTCGCCGTCCAGCTCGGTGAGCTGGTCGAGGAACCACTGGGCCGGCGGGAGCGCCGTCGCGGCCGCCGCCAGCCGCTTCGAGCGCTCCGCCCGCTCGTGCTCCGGCATCCGCAGCGCCTCGTGCAGTGCCGCCGCCGTCCCGACCACGTCGTACGGGTTCACCGCGATCGCGTCCTCGCCCAGCTCCGCGAACGCCCCGGCCTCCCGCGAGAGCACCAGCGCGCAGCCCGCGTCCGACACGACCGGCACCTCCTTGGCGACCAGGTTCATGCCGTCCCGGATCGGGTTCACCAGCGCCACGTCCGCCAGCCGGTAGGCGGCCAGCGAGCGGGCGAAGTCGTCCTTGACGTGCAGGACGACGGGGGTCCACCCGGGCGTGCCGTACCGCTCGTTGATCTCCTCCGCGAGCCGCCGCACCTCGGCCGTGTACGCGCGGTAGACCTCGAGGTCCTGGCGGGAGGGGTAGGCGAAGGCCACGTGGACGACCCGCTCGCGCCACTCGGGGCGGTCCTCCAGCAGCCGCCGGTAGGCCAGCAGGCCGCGCACGATGTTCTTCGACAGCTCGGTCCGGTCCACGCGCACGATCGTCCTGCGCGGAGCGCCGTCGGGTCCGGTGCCGATCTCCTCGCGCAGGGCGGCCATCCGCTCGTCCACGTCGGCCCGATGGGAACGGTCGCGCAGGAACGCGGCGTCGGCCCCCAGCCCGTGCACGCCCACCCGTGTGTCCCACAGCCCGCCGACGATCTCCTCGCAGCAGCCGGCGAACGCGTCCGCCCACCGCCGGGTGAGGAAGCCCAGCCGGTCGGCGCCCAGCATGCCGCGCAGCACCTGCTCGGCGATGTCGTCCGGGAGCATCCGGAAGTAGTCGACGGGCGCCCAGGGCGTGTGCGAGAAGTGGCCGATGCGCAGGTCCGGGCGCAGATCGCGGAGCATCCCCGGGACCAGGGTGAGGTGGTAGTCCTGGACGACGACGGCCGCGCCCTCGGCCGCCTCCTCGGCCAGTGCCTGGGCGAAGGCGCGGTTGTAGGCCTCGTACGACGCCCACTGGCGCCGGAACTCCGCGTCGAACACCGGCTCCAGCGGCGTCTGGTACAGCATGTGGTGGACGAACCACAGCACCGAGTTGGCGATGCCGTTGTAGGCGTCGGCGAAGACGCCGGCGTCGATGTCGAGCATGCGGACCTGCTGGCCGCCGGTCGCGTCGGCCGGCAGCCGGCGGCCGCCCTCGAAGCGGCGGGCCGCCTCGCGGTCGGCGTCGCTCAGGGCGGCGCACACCCACACCGCGCCCGCCTCGGGCCCGATCGCCGACAGACCCGACACCAGCCCTCCGCCTCCGCGTCGGGCGTGCAGCGAGCCGTCCTCGCGCAATTCGTACGAAACCGGGCCGCGATTGGACGCGACCAGCACCTCGGCACCGTGCGTTGAAGCCATACGCCTCAACCTAGCCCGGCCCGGAAACGCTCAAACGTACGGTTCCGGTTCGTACCGGCCGGACCGGCGGGGAGGGCGGTCTTCACGCCACCCACCGGGAGGCGTACTCCGCGACCTCGATCATCGGCGGCCGCTCCTCGGTGTCCACCGGGTACGTCCGCGGCGCGAAGCCGTGCTCGACCCGCTCGAACTGGGTGAGGGACGGCCGGAGGAGATGGCCGCGCGCCAGGCGCAGCTGGGCGGTGCGGTAGATCGCGGCGGCCATGCGGCCCAGCGCCTGCCCGTCCTGGTGGCGATGCCGGCGCACGCCGACGTCGACCTGGGCGAGGGCGTCCAGGCCCACCAGGTGCAGCGCGTCGACGAGCATGCCGAACTCGACCCCGTAGCCGACCGGGAAGGGCAGCCGCTCCAGCAGCGAGCGGCGTGCCGCGTACTCGCCCCCGAGCGGCTGCACGAAGCCGGCGAGCTGCGGCCAGTGCATGTTGAGCAGCGGCCGGGCCATCAGCTCCGTGACACGTCCGCCCTGCCCGGCCACCACGCCGGACGCCTCTTGGCCGGCCAGGGCCAGCGGGCGGTCGTACATGGCCTTGACCAGGTCGACGCCGGGGTCGGTGAGCAGCGGGCCCACGATCCCGGTGACGAAGTCGGAGGAGAACTCCCGCAGGTCCGCGTCGACGAAGCAGACGATGTCGCCCTTGGTGACGAGCAGCGAGCGCCACAGCACCTCGCCCTTGCCGGGCACGGCCGGGATGCGCCGGAGTATGTCGTCGCGGTGGACCACCCGCGCGCCCGCGGCGGCGGCGACCTCGGCAGTGCGGTCGGTCGAGCCCGAGTCGACCACGACGATCTCGTCGACGAGCGGCGCCCGCACCACCAGGTCGCGGCGGATGGCGGCGACGATGTCGCCGACCGTCTCCTCCTCGTTGAGCGCGGGCAGCACGACGCTCACCGACGTGCCGCCGGCGCGTTTTGCGGCCAGGATGCTGTGCAGCGGACGATCGGTGACGGACCAGGAGCGGGTCCTGAGCCAGCGCTCGACTTCTTCCAGCATGGTCGGCGGCTCCCTCACTGATGCCTCGGATCACGGTGACGGAACGCACGGTTCGTGATCCGTCTCGCGGTTCGGACGACTCTCTGAACTGTCCTGGCCTTCGGTTACAGTCTTGAACAACGCGGGTGACCATCGCATGTCGGGAGGCCACCGCGCGCCGACAATCACATACCGCTCATCCAGAGGGGCAGAGGGACACGGCCCGATGAAGCCCCGGCAACCCTCCAGCCGGTTCTCGTGACGATCGCTGTGCGAGCACGGATCGTCCCCGCGAGGCTCCCGGCTAGGGAAGGTGCCAAATCCGTCTCACGGCGAGATGCGTCGTGAGGAAGATGAGGAGAAAGGGCCTCGCCTCACATGGCTGTGCAGACAGTTGCAAGCAGCACCGACTCCGCCGTCGACCTCGGCCCCGCCGCGGCCCTGAGCTGTCGCGAGTGCGGCCACCGCGTCCCCCTCGGACCGGTCTTCGCGTGCGAGGAGTGTTTCGGCCCGCTGGAGATCGCCTATGACTTCTCGGCGTACGACACCGAGGAGCTGCGCGGGCGGATCGAGGCGGGTCCGGCGAACATCTGGCGCTACGCGCCCCTGCTGCCGGTCCCCGCGGACGTGGCGACCAAGCCGAACCTGAACCCGGGCTGGACCAGGCTTGTCCAGGCCGACCGCCTCGCCCGCGAGCTCGGCGTGACCGGCGGGCTGTACGTCAAGGACGACTCCGGCAACCCGACGCACTCCTTCAAGGACCGCGTCGTCGCCCAGGCCCTGGAGGCCGCCCGCGCCTTCGGCTTCACCACGCTGTCCTGCTCCTCCACCGGCAACCTGGCCGGCGCCGTCGGCGCCGCGGCCGCCCGCGCCGGATTCCGCTCCTGCGTGTTCATCCCTCACGACCTGGAGCAGGGCAAGGTCGTCATGGCCGCCGTCTACGGCGGCGAGCTCGTCGGCATCGAGGGCAACTACGACGACGTGAACCGCTTCTGCTCCGAGCTCATCGGCGACCCGGCCGGCGAGGGCTGGGGCTTCGTCAACGTCAACCTGCGGCCGTACTACGCCGAGGGCTCCAAGACGCTGGCCTACGAGATCTGCGAGCAGCTCGGCTGGCGGCTGCCCGACCAGATCGTCGTCCCGGTCGCCTCCGGCTCCCAGCTCACGAAGATCGACAAGGGCCTGCAGGAGCTGGTCCGGCTCGGGCTGGTCGAGGACCGGCCGTACAGGATCTTCGGCGCCCAGGCCGAGGGCTGCTCGCCGGTGTCCACCGCCTTCAAGGCCGGGCACGACGTCGTCCGCCCGCAGAAGCCGGACACCATCGCCAAGTCGCTGGCGATCGGCAACCCGGCCGACGGCCCCTACGTCCTCGACATCGCGCGCCGCACCGGCGGCGCCGTGGAGGACGTGAACGACGAGCAGGTCGTCGACGCCATCAGGCTGCTCGCGCGCACCGAGGGCATCTTCGCGGAGACGGCGGGCGGCGTGACCGTCGGCGTGACGAAGAAGCTGATCGAGGCGGGCGTCCTCGACCCGGCCCTGACGACGGTCGTCCTCAACACCGGTGACGGCCTGAAGACCCTGGACGCGGTGGCGGGCACCGGCCCGACCGCGACCATCCGCCCGACCCTGGACTCCTTCCGAGAGGCTGGCCTCGCATGAGCGTGACCGTTCGCATCCCGACCATCCTGCGCACCTACACCGGCGGCCGGGCCGAGGTGACCGCCGAGGGCGCCACCCTCGCCGAGGTCATCGAGCACCTGGAGAAGAACCACACCGGCATCGCCGCCCGTGTGCTGGACGACCAGGGCAAGCTGCGCCGCTTCGTCAACGTCTACGTCAACGACGACGACGTCCGCTTCGAGCAGGGACTGCAGACCGCCACCCCCGACGGCGCGGGCGTGTCCATCATCCCGGCCGTCGCCGGCGGCTGATCATTACCTTCGGTAACTCCCGTCACCGCGCGTAGGTCGTATTGCCCCCTCCGTGAGAGAAACGGAGGGGGCAATTCCGTGTGATTGAGCGCGGTAGAGTTGGGGAACGCGTTCCCGGTTCGTGCCTCGGACGCCTTTGATTTCTGCCGCTCGCCCGACAAGAAGTAGCCAAAGTCCGGGTCTTTTCCGCGGCTTTTGTTCTGTTTATGGGGCCCGACTTGCCCTGAAATCGGGCGAATTGTCGGCATATTCCCGACCCCCGGGCGTCCGGAATTCTCGTCCGGATGACCTGTTGCAGACGGCAGTTGGACAGATACATTCAGCCGCGGTCGACGCGTTCCGGCGCACGCCCCCAATCCATGGGGGGTGAGGTCTGACCCGGATCCGCGAAGTGTGGATCTGTGCAAGGGCCAGTAATAGGGGAGTTAGGCATGGCTCAGGGCACCGTCAAGTGGTTCAACGCGGAGAAGGGGTACGGCTTCATCGCGGTCGACGGTGGTGCGGACGTCTTCGTCCACTACAGCGCGATCCAGATGGACGGCTACCGCACGCTGGAAGAGGGCCAGCGGGTCGAGTTCGAGATCTCGCAGGGCCAGAAGGGCCCGCAGGCCGACATGGTCCGCGTCACGGCCTGAATCGCGCGACCACCACGAGCGACGTTCTTTCGAAGGGCCCGTGTCTCCGCTGAGACGCGGGCCCTTCGGCGTGCCCGGGGTCCGCGGGAGGCGGCGCGGCCGGCGGTCGCCGTGAGCGGCGGGGGTCCGGGGGCCGGTGCCGTCCCGGAGGGCGGCGGTCGCCGCGGGACGCGCAGGCGCACCCGTGCGCACGCCGGCTGCCGCCTGGCGCAGGCGCACCCGTGCGGGCGCCGGCCGCCTCGGGGACGGGCGCACTCGTGCGCGGCGCGCCCCGGGGGCGGACCTCTTGTGTCCGGCGCCGTTCCGGGGGCGGACACGCTCGTTCCTGGCGCGCCCCGGGGGCGGACGCCTTGTGTCCGGCGCCGTTCCGGGGGCGGATGCGCGCCCATGCCCGGCGCCGTCACGGAGGCGGCTGCGCGCCCGTGCCCGCCGCCGTCATGGAGCGGGCGCATGCTCGTGCCCCGCGCCGTCACAGGGGCGCAGCCGGGCTCGGCCGGGCGCTGCCAGGGAGGCGCGCCCGGGCTCGGTCCGGTGCTGCCGGGGGGCGCACCCGCTCGCGGCTCGGCTGGCCCGGGCGTGGACCACTGCCCGGTCCGGTGCTGCCCGGGGGCGGACCGTGCTCGGTCCGGTGCTGCCAGGGGGGTGCACCCCGTGCTCGGTCCGGTGCTTGCCCCGGGGGGTGCACCCCGTGCTCGGTCCGGTGCTGCCCCGGGGGTGGACCCGTGCTCGGTCCGGTGCTGCCCCGGGGCTGGACCCGTGCCCGGTCCGGTGCTGCCGCGGAGGTGGACCCGTGCTCCGCCCGGTCTGCCACGGAGGTGCACAGGGCGTGGCGCCCGGTGCCGCCGCGGGGCGCACATGACTTCGCGCCCGGTGCCGCGACGGGGGCGCGCGTGGCTTCGCGGCCCGTGCCGTCGGGGGCGCACGGGTGTTCGTGCGCGGGGCCGTCGCGGGGCGCGCCGGTGTTCGCGCCCGGCTGAGTCGGCCGCGGACCACCCGGAGTCGCTTGCACTCTCATGGGTCGAGTGCTAATCATTGCGTTAGCACTCTGAAGGTGAGAGTGACAGCGAAGGACCGGGTCGGTGAGGCCACGGACCGGGTGGGGCAAGGAACCTCCGGTCGGGGCCGTCCGTCGCGGGCGCGGGCGCGGTCCGAAGTAATCACCCCCAGTCCTGGAGGGACCACTTCACATGGCCAAGATCATCGCGTTCGACGAGGAGGCGCGGCGCGGCCTCGAGCGCGGCATGAACCAGCTCGCGGACGCCGTCAAGGTGACCCTCGGCCCCAAGGGCCGCAACGTCGTCCTCGAGAAGAAGTGGGGCGCCCCCACGATCACCAACGACGGCGTCTCCATCGCCAAGGAGATCGAGCTCGAGGACCCGTACGAGAAGATCGGCGCCGAGCTGGTCAAGGAAGTCGCCAAGAAGACGGACGACGTCGCCGGCGACGGTACGACCACCGCGACCGTTCTCGCCCAGGCCCTGGTCAAGGAGGGCCTGCGCAACGTCGCCGCCGGTGCCAACCCGATGGCGCTGAAGCGCGGTATCGAGAGGGCCGTCGAGGCCGTCTCCGCCGCCCTGCTCGACCAGGCCAAGGAGGTCGAGACCAAGGAGCAGATCGCCTCCACCGCCTCCATCTCCGCCGCCGACACCCAGATCGGCGAGCTCATCGCCGAGGCGATGGACAAGGTCGGCAAGGAAGGCGTCATCACCGTCGAGGAGTCGCAGACCTTCGGGCTGGAGCTCGAGCTCACCGAGGGCATGCGCTTCGACAAGGGCTACATCTCCGCCTACTTCGCGACCGACATGGAGCGCATGGAGGCGTCGCTCGAGGACCCGTACATCCTCATCGCCAACTCCAAGATCTCCTCGGTCAAGGACCTGCTCCCGCTGCTGGAGAAGGTCATGCAGTCCGGCAAGCCGCTGCTGATCATCGCCGAGGACGTCGAGGGCGAGGCCCTGTCGACCCTGGTCGTCAACAAGATCCGCGGCACCTTCAAGTCCGTCGCCGTCAAGGCCCCGGGCTTCGGCGACCGCCGCAAGGCCATGCTCGGCGACATCGCCATCCTCACGGGCGGCGAGGTCATCTCCGAGGAGGTCGGCCTCAAGCTGGAGAACGCGTCCCTGGACCTCCTGGGCCGCGCCCGCAAGGTCGTCGTCACCAAGGACGAGACCACCATCATCGACGGTGCCGGCTCCCCGGAGCAGGTGCAGGGCCGCGTGAACCAGATCCGCGCCGAGATCGAGAACAGCGACTCCGACTACGACCGCGAGAAGCTGCAGGAGCGCCTGGCGAAGCTCGCCGGCGGTGTCGCGGTCATCAAGGCCGGTGCCGCCACCGAGGTGGAGCTCAAGGAGCGCAAGCACCGCATCGAGGACGCCGTCCGCAACGCGAAGGCCGCCGTCGAGGAGGGCATCGTCGCCGGTGGTGGCGTGGCCCTGCTGCAGGCCTCCCAGGTCTTCGAGAAGCTGGAGCTCGAGGGTGACGAGGCGACCGGCGCCAACGCCGTGCGCATCGCGCTCGAGGCCCCGCTGAAGCAGATCGCCGTCAACGCCGGCCTCGAGGGCGGCGTCGTGGTGGAGAAGGTGCGCAACCTGACCCCGGGCCACGGCCTGAACGCCGCGACCGGCGAGTACGTCGACCTGGTGGCCGAGGGCATCATCGACCCGGCGAAGGTGACTCGTTCCGCGCTGCAGAACGCCGCCTCCATCGCCGCGCTGTTCCTCACCACCGAGGCCGTCATCGCCGACAAGCCGGAGAAGGCCGCCGCGCCGGCCGGCGGCGGCATGCCGGGCGGTGACATGGACTTCTGATCGGCCCCTGGTCGATCGCCGTCCCGCACGTACCGAGGGCGGCACTCCCTGGAGACAGGGGGTGCCGCCCTCGGGCGTGTCCGGGATCACAGACGGGGCGCCGCCAGGGGCGGAATGCCGGAGCGGGGCGTGCGGGTTGTCGTAGGGACAGGTTTCGATGCGCGTGCACATACCATCCGGTACCCTGCCCAGGACCCCCGATCGAGGAGCCCCTCACGTGACTGCCAACGCCTCCGAGTCCGCCTCCCGCGCGGCCGAGATCCTCTCCCGTCCCGTCGTGCTGAACGGCCTGACCGTCCCCAACCGGATCGCGATGGCCCCGATGACGCGCATGTTCTCCCCGGGCGGCGTGCCCGGCGAGGACGTGGTGTCGTACTACGCCCGCCGCGCCGCCGCGGGCGTGGGCCTCATCGTCACCGAGGGCACCTACGTCGGGCACGAGTCGGCCGGCATCAGCAGGCGCGTGCCGCGGTTCCACGGTGAGGAGCAACTGGCGGGCTGGGCGAAGGTCGCCGAGGCCGTGCACGCCGCGGGCGGCACGATCGTGCCGCAGCTGTGGCACATCGGCATGGTCCGCGAGCAGGGCAAGGGCCCGTTCCCGGACGCGCCGGCCGTCGGCCCCTCCGGGCTGCGTGTCGACGGCACCGCGGGCACCGGCAAGGCCATGACCCAGCAGGACATCGACGACGTCATCGGCGCGTTCGCCGAGGCGGCGGCGGCCGCCGAGCGCATCGGCTTCGACGGCGTGGAGCTGCACGGCGCCCACGGCTACCTGGTCGACCAGTTCCTGTGGGCGGGCACCAACCGCCGTACGGACGCCTACGGCGGCGACGTGGTGGCCCGCACCAAGTTCGCGGCCGAGCTGGTGGCGGCCGTCCGCGAGGCGGTCTCGCCCGAGTTCCCGGTGATCTTCCGCTTCTCGCAGTGGAAGCAGGAGGCGTACGACGCCCGGCTCGCCGAGACCCCGGAGGAGCTGGAGGCCCTGCTGACCCCGCTGGCGGCGGCCGGTGTGGACGTCTTCCACGCCTCCACGCGCCGCTACTGGCTCCCGGAGTTCGAGGGCTCGGACCTCAACCTCGCCGGCTGGACCAAGAAGCTGACGGGCAAGCAGGTCATCTCGGTCGGCTCCGTCGGCCTGGACGGCGGTGACTTCCTCAAGGCGTTCCAGGGCGAGGGCGCGTCGGTGGGCAGCCTGGACAACCTGCTGGACCGGCTGGAGCGCGAGGAGTTCGACCTGGTCGCGGTCGGCCGCGCGCTGCTCCAGGACCCCGAGTGGGCGGCGAAGGTCCTCGGCAACCGCTTCGACGAGCTGAAGCCGTACGAGGCGTCGGCGCTGCAGACGCTCAGCTGAGCCCCGCCGGACGACGGCGGAACACTGGGCCGGCGCCTCCCCGCCGGGGAGGCGCCGATGCGTTTCCGGGAGCCCGGCGGCGACGGCGGGGCGCCGACGGCCTTCCCGGCGGTCCGTGTCCTGCCGGGGGAGCCGCTCGCGTCGGGGCGGTGGTCGCGATACTTCCGGTGCCCGGGGCCGGGCCGTCGTCCGGCAGTCCGGCCGAGTGAGGCCGGTCAAATGCCGCCCATGGGCTCGATGTCGACCCGCATCGGTGTGCCCCAGACGCGCACCACCTCGTAGTCGGTGAACTCGTGCACGAGCCGGTACGCCATGGCGGCGCGCGGGGCGCGGCGCTGCGCGGCGAGGTACTGCTCGGCCTCGTGCCGGTCGCGGCGCGGGGTGCCGCACAGCTGCCACTCCCTGCCGTTCCACTGCTCCGGCAGCCAGCGCTGCTGGGGCTGCGGGCGGTCCTCGCGCACGCCGTACCGGGAGGGGGCGGCGGCGACCGGCTCGGCCGGCCGGGCGTAGGCCGGATAGGAGCCGTTGAGTTCGGAACGGCGGGCGGCCCGGCGCCGGGTCTCGCACAGCAGGCACAGATCGGGGGCGGCCTCGTCGACGGGCCCGTTCGGATGCTCGGGGCAGCGGGTGGCGGGGGCGGCGGTGCTCACGCTCTCCTCCAGCAGGTCGAGCGCGCGCCGCAGATCGCCCTTGATCTCGTGCAGTCTGGCGTCGGGCGTGTCCGCGCCGAGGGCCTCGCCGTGCTCCCCGAGGAGACGCAGGGCGCGGCCGAGGGCGGTGAGCTGGGCGTGGTTCATGCTGCCAGTCTGCGCCCTGCCCCCGTCCGCGCGTGCCCGGGGCCGCCTCTCCGCCGGACGCCGGCTGCCGGGGCCTCCCTCCGTCCGCGCGTGTGGGGGGCCGCCGCCCCGTCGTAGGCCGCGTGCCGGGGGGTTCCTCCGTCCGCGGGTGTGGGGGGCCGCCTCTCCGTCGTAGGCCGCGTGCCGGGGGGTTCCTCCGTGCGCGGGTGTGGGGGGCCGCCTTTCCGTCGTAGGCCGAGTGCCGGGGGGTTCCTCCGTGCGCGGGTGTGGGGGGCCGCCTTTCCGTCGTACGCCGGCTGCCGGGGGGGTTCCTCCGTCCGCGCGTGTGGGGGGGCCGCCGCCCCGTCGTAGGCCGAGTGCCGGGAGGTTCCTCCGTCCGCGCGTGTGGGGGGCCGCCTCTCCGCCGGACGCCGAGTGCCAAGGTGTCCCTCCGTGCGCGCGAGCCCGGGGCCGCCCCGTTGTACGCCGGTTCCCGGACATGCTTCCGGCCGGCCCCGGCCCGGCCCGCCCGCCGGGCGGCGCGGGCGGCTTCGGCGCCGCGTTCGACCGGGCGCCCGGGGATCGGCGCGGGCACATACGGCGAAGCCCGCCCCGGGCGACGGGACGGGCTTCGTACTGGAGCGCCGGGCAGGCCTTGCACCTGCATCTCCCCGCAGGAAGCGGGACGTCTTTCCTTGGACCACCGACGCGTGACCCGGCGGCAGTTTCTGCCGGCCAGCTCAAGATCGAGTATAGCCGTACTCACCCGTGAGAGTGAAATCCGCGCCGAGGGGCGCCGCGTACGTCAGCCGTCCGCCGATCCGGTCGCCGCCGACAGGGCCGCGCGCAGATGTCCGTGCGACGCGGCGAGCAGCCGTGCGGCCGTCGGGCCGTCGACCCCGGCGAGGAGCACCAGGATCGCGTTCTTCACCTCGCCGTCGGTGGCGGCGAGGGCCTGCTCGATCTCGTCGTCCGGCGCGCCCGTGGCCAGGGCGACGATGCGGCGGGAGCGGGCGCGCAGCTTGTCGTTCGAGGCCCGCACGTCGACCATCAGGTTCCCGTAGGTCTTGCCCAGGCGGATCATCGTGATCGTCGAAAGCATGTTCAGGACCAGCTTCTGCGCCGTGCCCGCCTTCAGCCGGGTCGAGCCGGTGACCAGCTCCGGGCCCGTGACGATCTCGATGCCGTGCTCGGCGGCGGCCGCCAGCGCGCTGCCGGCGTTGCAGGCCAGGCCGATCGTGAGCGCGCCCAGCCGCCGGGCGTGCTCCACCGCGCCGATGGCGTACGGGGTGCGGCCGGAGGCGGAGACGCCGACCACCGTGTCGTCGGGGGTGAGGCGGAGGGCGTCCAGGGCCTCGGCCGCCAGCTCCCGGGAGTCCTCCGCGCCCTCCACCGACGTGACCATGGCCGCGGGGCCGCCCGCGATCAGGCCGACGACCTGCGCGGGGTCCGTGTTGAAGGTGGGCGGGCACTCGGAGGCGTCGAGGACGCCGAGGCGGCCGGCGGTGCCGGCGCCGGCGTAGAGCAGCCGGCCGCCGCGTGCCATCCGCTCCGCCACGGCGTCGATCGCGGCGGCGATCTGCGGCAGCCGCTCGGCGACGGCGGCGGGCACGGTCGCGTCCTCGGCGTTCATGAGCCGGGCGATGTCGAGGGTGGGCAGCCGGTCGATGTCGGAGAGCTCGGGGCGGAACGCCTCGGTGGTCAGCGTCTCCAACTCGGCGCGCAGTTCGCGGTAGTGGGGCGTGAAGGTCATGGGAGCGGCTCTTTCCGGTGCTTTCCAGTGCGGGGCGACGCGACGCCCTCGGGGAGGGCGGCGCGCGGCGCGGACGCCGCGGCCTGCCCCGGCGGTCGGGTCCTGCGGTCTGCCGCACGGCGCCGGCGGTGCACACCGCGGTCGCCCGCCGTGCGGTCCTGCGGTCCTGTCGTGCGGTCCGGCGGTCTACCGCGCGGTGCTGCGGTGACGGTGGGCCAGGGCCTCGTACGACGCGGCCAGCGCGGGCGCCGCCGTCTCGTACGTCCGCTGGGCCACACCGACGAACAGGCAGTCCACGACGAGCAGTTGACTGGTGCGGGAGGACATCGCCGCCGGGCGCAGTTCGCTCTCGCGGGCCGTGGAGGTGGTCAGCACGTGGTCGGCGTACTGCGTGACGGGCGCGTTCGGCCGGCCGGTGATCGCGACGGTGGTCGCGCCCCGCTCGAAGGCGACGCGCAGGGGTTCGATGACGTCGCCGGTGGAACCGGAGTGGGTGATCGCGATCGCCACGTCGCCGGCGCGCAGCTGCACCGCGTTGGTGACGGCGAGGTGCGGGTCGCTCGGCGCGTGGGCTATCAGCCCTATGCGCAGCAGCTTCTGGGTGAGGTCCTGGGCGACCAGGCCGGAGGCGCCTATGCCGTACACGTCGGTGCGGCGGGCGGCCGTGAGCGCGGTGACGGCCGCACCGAGCTGGACCGTGTCCAGCCCGGCGGCGGTGTCGGCGAGGGTCTGCTGCTCGTCGTAGGCGAGCTTGGCGACGACGTCGGCGATGGGGTCGTCCACCGCGATGTCGGTCGTGATGGCCGGCGCCCGGCCGGACTGCTGCTGCGCGGCGAGCCCGGCGAGGGCCAGGCGCAGGTCGCGGTAGCCCGGATAGCCCAGCAGGCGGGCGGTGCGCACGACGGTCGCCTCACTGGTGCCGGTGAGCTCCGCGAGGCCGGTGACCGTGAGGGCCGCGCAGCCGGCCGGGTCGCTCGCGACGGCCTCGGCGACCCGTTGCATGGAGCGGGTCATCGACGGCGCGAGGGTGCGGACCTTGGCGGCGAGCGCGGCGGGTGCGGGTGGTGCGCCGCCGGGCCCGCTCCCCGGTGCGAAAATTTCCTTCACTTCCTGGGTCACATGATGAAAGATATTTTCGACTCGGACGTGCGGTCAAGAGTGCGCACAATGGGGGCATGGAAGCCATCAGCCCCCTGGAGCAGGCGCTGCACGCCGCTCGCGCCCTCGTGCTCGCCGACCTCGTCGCGGGCCGGGTCGCCGAGGCCGACGTGGTCTCCCTGGTGGAGGACTCCGTCGCCGGGCGCCGCTGGTGGGTCGAGCAGTGGCCGGACGGCGTGGCGTTCGTCGCCGGCCTGGTCGCGCAGGACGTGCAGGACGCGCTCCTGGAGCGGTACGGCCGCTGGCCGCTGTGCCCGGTGTGCGCCTCGGGCGACCCGCACGCGCTGGACGTCGAGCCGGAACTGGGCCCCGACCCGCACTGGGTGTGCCCCCAGGCGGGGGTGAAGGTGGCTCCGGTCGGCTCGCTCGGGCAGGCGCTGCGCGGGGAGCCCTCCTCGTGACCGTCCGGACGAGGGGCGGGGCGCCGCGGTGACGCCGTGACGGTCTACATCGACCCGCCGACGTGGCCCGGACACGGCCGCCTGTGGTCCCACCTCGTCAGCGACGACTCGTACGCCGAACTGCACGCCTTCGCGGAGGCGTTGGGCGTGCCCCGGCGGGCCTTCGAACGCGACCACTATGACCTGCCGTCCCACCGGTACGCCGACGCGGTGGCGGCCGGGGCGGTGGAGGTCAGCAGCCGCGAGGTGGTGCGGCTGCTGCACGCCTCCGGACTCCGTCGCCGCAAGGGGCTCGCACGCCGGGGCTGCGGGTAGGCGCCGGCGGCGCGCCAGGTCGGGCGGTGCGAACGCGGTCCGGGGCCTGCCGCCGCAAGGGGCTCGTGCGCCGGGGCTGCGGGTAGGCGCCGGCGGGGCGTCGGGCGCTGCGGTGCGAACGCGGTCGGGGCCTGCCGCCGCGGCCCCGCCGCCGCCCGGAGGGCCGGGCGGACGGCGCCGCGACAGGCGGGGCGGACGGCCCGCGACGTCGGGCCCGGACGCCGGGGTGCTCCGCACGACAGGACCTAGCGGCGCAGCTCGTAGGTGATCTCCTCGTCGTTCCCGCCGGTCCGTGCGAACCCGGCGCGCGACACCACACCGTGCGAAGGGGCGTTGTCCGGGGCGACGTTCGCGCACACCACCCGTACCTCGTCGCGGGCGAGGGCCCACTCGGACAGCGCGCGCAGGGCCTCGGTGGCGTAGCCGTTGCCGCGGGCGGCCTCCGCCAAGTCGTAGCCCACCTCGACGCGGCCCGCCGCGTCCGGGGCGGAGTGGAAGCCCATCCCGCCGACCGCGCGGCCGTCCTCCCGGCGGACGAGCACGAACACGCCCCAGTCGGGGCGGTGCGAGCCCTCCTCGTAGGCCTTCAGCATCATCCCCGCGGCCTCGCGGGTGCCCTCGCACGGGCCGCCGTCGATCCACACGAAGCCGCCGTCGCCGCCCAGCCGCAGGTCCTCGGCCGCGGCGGGGGTGACGCCCTGGAGAGTGAGGCGTCCGGCCTCGATCACGAGGTTGTTCTGCCAGCGCCACTCGGTGACCGGCGCGCGGCCGGGCAGCTCGCCGCGGCCGGTCGCCCACAGCAGGGTGGGCCAGGGCGCCGGGCCGGGCGGGACCTGCGGGAAGATCCGGGTCAGGACGTCCTCGGCGAGCTCGGCGGGCGGCTCGTAGGCGAGTCGGAGGCCCTCGGCGATGTCGTGCGTGTGCAGCAGCACCTCGGCGACGCCCATCGCGGCGAACCCCTCGCGGTTCGCGCTGCCGAAGGGGAACGGGTGGAAGGCGCGCACATCACGCGGGGTGGTGCGCAGGGTGGCGGAGAGCAGGGCGCCGGTCGTCCCGATCACGTCCAGGACGTCCGCGGGGCCGGTGCCCTCGTCCAGGGTGATCTCGAAGGGGACGTAGGCCCGCTGCGCACGTCCGGCCAGCTGCCCCGCGTACGCCAGCAGGGCGCCGGCGACGTGCTCGCCGGTCCGCCGGCAGCTCCACTCCAGCCGGCCGGCCCGCACACCGTCCCAGTCCCGGTCCGTCGCCGTCCGCAGCAGCGCCACGGCGCCCGCGACGGCCTCCTCGACTTGTTCCCCGCCCATTGGTCGCATACGCGGCAGGGTAGGCGGGAGCCGTCCGTCAGGTCGACAGCATTTCCAGCTCGGCGGCGACGTTGTAGCGCGCCGTCGCCTCCCACTTCGAGGCCCCGTACGGCGTCCTGAACAGCTGCGGCAGATCGAGCAGTTGGCGCAGGACGGTGGCGCGGCCCGCGCGGAAGGCGTCGTTCGGCACGAAGTGGTACTCCTCGCGGACGGCGGCCGTGTAGGCGGCGTACACCGACGGCGGCGAGGCGAGGACCGCCAGGTCGGCGTCGCACAGCACCTGTCCGTCGCGGTCGTCGCCGGCCGGGTCGTGGGTGACCGTGAGGCGGACCAGGCGGGCGACTTGCTCGGTCTTCTCCGGGGGGACTCCGGCCTCGGTGAGGGCCCGTTCGGCGAGCCGGGCCGAACGCTCCTCGTTCTCGGACCGGTCGGGCAGGTACACCGCGTCGTGGAACCAGGCGGCGAGCCGTACGGCGTCCGGGTCGTCCGCGTACTGCTCCAGCACGTCGACGTGGTCCAGGACCGAGGTGAGGTGTTCGAGCGTGTGGTAGCGCCGCTGCGGCTCCTGCCAGCGGGCGAGCAGGTTGTCGGCGTACGGCGCGGGGTCGGGACCGCCCCCGGGGCCGCGGGCCCCTTCCAGGGCACGGGCGAAACGGGCACGCAGGGCGTCGGTGTCGGCCATGGGGCCATTCTTCCCGGCGCGGGCCCGTCCCTGTCCCGCGCCGCGCAGCTCCAGCTCGGCCCGCACCGTCTTGCCCGGGCCGCCCTCCGCGCGCGGCTCGACGGACAGCCGGGCGGCCAGACAGGACACCAGCCACAGACCGCGGCCCCCCTCCGCCTCCAGGTCCCGTGGGGCGCGGGGCCGGGCCGAGGGCAGGTCTCCGTCCCGGGTGTCCGTGACCTCGACGCGGACGACGTCACGGGCGGCGGCCAGCGTGAGCCCCAGACGGAAGTCGCGGCCGGGGACGAGTCCGTGGGTCACCGCGTTGGCGGCGAGTTCGGCCACGACGAGCGTCACGGTCTCGTTCACCTCCGACTCGTACGGGAAACCCCAGGCGTCCAAGCGGTGGGAAGCGAGCCGCCGGGCCAGACGGGCGCCTCGCGGGGTCGCGGTGAAGCACATGGCGAACTCCTCGGCCTGCGGCGCGTGTCGGTCGCTGTGCTCGATGGGGGGACTTTCGGTCGTCATGGGAGCGAGCGTGCCGTCGCGTACGTACCGTGACCAGCAGCGGGCCCCTTACACAGCGTGGCTGTAGGGATGCCCCGAGTGTCTGTCGGTGCGGGAGAGGGGCAGCCCATGGTGCAGGGTGTGGAGCAGTCGGGAGCGGCGCGGAGCGAGGAGCCCGCCGACGAGTTGCTGCGTTCCTTCGGCAGGCAGGTCAAGATCCTCCGCGAGCGGGCCGGGCTCACGCAGTCCGCGCTCGCCCCACGGCTCGGATACAGCGAGGCGCAGATCGCCGCGATCGAGCAGGGACGCCGGATCCCGCGTCCGGAGACCATCGACAACCTCGACAGCCTGCTGGACGGGGGTGGACTGCTCCTCGCTGCAAAGCGGGCCGTGGCCCTCACCCGGTACCCGGCCTTCTTCCGGGACGCCGCGCGAATCGAGGAGGAGGCCGTCGAGTTTCACGCCTACGCGGTGCTGGCCGTGCCCGGCCTGCTCCAGACCGAGGAGTACGCGCGGACCATGTTTACCGTGCGCAGGCCCCGGCGGCGCGAAGACGAGATCGAGCAGATGGTGACGGCGCGAATGGCTCGCCACAAGATCTACGAGCGGAAGCCCGCTCCAACGCTCAGCTTCGTCATCGAAGAGTCCGTACTGGAGCGGCCGTTCGGCGGCAAAGCTGTGCTGCGTGGACAGCTGGAGCACATGTTGCTCGTTGCCGAAAACCCGCACGTTGAGATCCAGGTCATGCCGACTCGGGTCGTCGATCATGCGGGAGCGGATGGTCCGTTCACGATGATGACCCCGGAGGGCGGGGAGCAAGTCGCGTACGTGGAGAGTCAAGGCAACGGGCGTGTGATCACCAAGCGGGAAAGCGTACGTGGGTTCGCCGTGCGGTATGGAATCCTGCGGGCACAGGCGTTGTCCCCTGCCGAATCCGTGCGCCACATCGAGAAGTTGCTGCAAGGAGACCTATGAACACCGAGCAGTCCCAGGCCAAGGTGCTCCACTGGTTCAAGTCCAGCTACAGCGGTGGTGAAGGCGGCGAGTGCGTCGAGGTCGCCACTCTCCCCGCCTCCGTCCACGTCCGCGACTCCAAGGACACCGGCCGGGGTGTCTTCACGGTGGCGCCTGCCGCCTGGTCCGCGTTCGTCGCTCACGCGCGCCGCGCGCACTGACCCGGAGCCGGTGTCGACAGGGTCGCCCCTTCGGAGGCGGCCCGAGTTGTTCCCGTCGGGACGGCGTGCGCCCCGTGCGTGGCGCGGTCGGCCGGACGGTGGGTCCCGGTTCGGGACGTGCGGCCGGGTCCCGCACTAGCGTGGCCCTCATGACGACCCCTGCTGATGTGCCGAACGAACGAGACCCCGAGCTGCCCGGCCGGCTGCTGGCCGCGGAGCGGGACGCGCTGATCCCGTTGCTGCGGGGCAGGGCCGAGGAGGACTTCGCGCTGCCGGTGGCAGCCTGTCCGGGGTGGACGGTGCGGGATGTGCTGGCGCACTGTTCCGCCGCGTTGATGCGGGTGGTGGAGAACCGGTTCGAGCCGGGCGTGTTCTCACCCGAGTCCAACGACCGGGACATCGCCGAGCGGGCCGAGTGGGACACCCCGCGTGTCGTGGACGAGCTGGAGCGCGGGATGACCGAGGCCGGGCCGGTGATCGCGAAGGCCGGCGGGGCGCTGGACAAGATCGCGCTCGGCGAGTGGGTGCACGCCGGTGACGTGCGCGAGGCCCTCGGTGAGCCGGGGGCCTACGCCGGTGCCGGGCTGCCGCACGCCCTGACGCTGCTCGCCCACGTCACCCGCGAGGCGGGCCGCCCGCCCGTGCACGCCGACCTGGACGACCTGGACGAGCCGCTGCGCCTCGGCGACCTGGACGGCGGGCGGACTCCGGCGCGCTACATCGGCGACGCCGCCACCCTGGTACGGCTCTGCGCCGGGCGTCCGCTGCCGGCGTCCGGGCCGTCGTACGAGCTCGCGGGCGCGGAGAAGGACGAGCTGAACGTCTTCGGGTGACCGCCGCCCCCGCGGGGCCCTGAGCGGCGTAGGCTGGGATTGGACTAGACCTGTAGCGCCCAGGGAAACCGTGGAGAGGGGTTCCATGAGCACGCGTGCAGTCCTGGAGGTGATCGCCCTCGACGCGGGCGACGCGGTCGCCGCCGAGGCGGGCGGCGCCGACCGCCTCGAGCTGGTCACCGACATGGCGGCCGACGGGCTCACCCCGTCGGCCGCGGACTTCGCGGCGATCCGTGCCGCCGTCGACCTCCCCCTGCGGGTGATGCTGCGTCTGGCGGACGGGTTCGCCGCGGGCGGGGCCGACGGCGTGGACCGGCTGGTCGGGACGGCCGGTGAGCTGCGCGCCGCCGGGGCCGAGGAGTTCGTGCTCGGGTTCCTGGACGAGGCGGGCGCGGTGGACCTGCCCGCCGTGGAGCGGGTCGTCACCGCGCTCCAGGGGTGCCGGTGGACCTTCCACCGGGCGATCGACCGGGCCGCCGACCGGGACGCCCTGCGCAAGCAGCTCGACGGGCTGCCCGGCCTCGACACGTATCTGACGGCCGGGGCGGCGGCGGGTGTGGACCACGGGCTGCCCACGCTGGCCGCGGAGGCCGGACGGAGCGGTGAGGCGGGGTACGAGCAGCAGATCCTCGTCGGCGGCGGGCTGCGGCTCGACCACGTGCCCGCGCTGCGGGCCGCCGGCATCGACGCCTTCCACATCGGCGGGGCGGCCCGCCCGGACGGCTGGGCGGGCCCGGTCGGCGCCGACGCGGTCGCACGGTGGCGGGCGGTGCTGGACGGCGCGCCCGACGGCGTCCCGGCCGGCGCCCGGCAGGGTGGCTCCGTTCCCGAGTAGCGGTTCCGGCTCACCTCCTGTGGAACCCCGCAGGGCTGCTTTCCCCCGGCCCCTCTTCAGCGCAGCGCACCTGCGAGGAGATCTCAGGTCCACGTCCTCGTCCGATCAGGTGCGCCGCGCCTGTCGGGCACCGCTGACCAGCCGCAGCGCGACGATTCGGTGCGGCCCCCGCGGGTCCCGCCACCACCGAGCGGGTCCCGGGAGGGCGCGTGTCACCCGCCGGCGGCCTCGAGGGTGCCGGAGAGGCGGAGGGCGTTCCCCGTGTCGAGGCCGAGGTGGGCCGCCCAGGCGAGAGCGTCGTCGAAGGTGGCGTCCGCGTCGGCCAGGCGCGCGGCGACGAGGGTGGGTGGCACCTTGGCCTCGTTCACGAGGGCGGTCCACTGGCGGGCGGTGAGGGAGAGGTAGCGGAGGTCCTGAAGGTCGGCCAGGACGGTCAGGTCCGGGACGTCGGCTCCCGAGAGATCGATACCCCGCAGGTGGGGGACGGTGCGCAGGGGGCTGATGTCGACCGGGCCGGTGGTGGCCAGGTCGAGCGAGGTCAGGTGGGGGTGGGCTGCGAGGGGGGTCAGGTCGGCTCCGGCGAGGGTGACGCGCAGCGACTCGACGGACAGTTCCCGCACGGGGGTCAGGTCGGCCGTGGTGGAACGGTTGAGGTGCAGGCGGCGGAGCCGGGGTGCGGCGGTGAGCGGGGCGAGGTCGACGAGGCCGGTGACGTCGTTGACGTGGATCGCCTGGAGGGTGGGCGGGACGTCGCCCGGGATGTCGCCGCCGACGATCTGCTGCGGGGCGGGATCGCGGTCGGGTTCGATCAGAAAGATGTGGTCGCCGTGCTTCTCGAAGGCGCCCTGGTTCAGGAGTTCCAGGTGGTGGCCCAAAAGTGAGGTGATCGAGTCGGCGACGTGGAAGGGGCCCTCGTCGTAGTCGCGGCCGGTCCGGATGATCTGGCCGGGACGTCCGTCACGGGCCGGAGCCGTGTCCACGGCCAGGAAGTTGCCGTCCTCGCTGCTGCCGAAGCGCAGCCAGCCGGGGTGGCCCCCACAGCGGCGGACGGTGTCGGCGGGTGCGGTGTCGAAGACGACGGCGTCCCACTCCAGGTCCCAGCCGTACCAGGGCCGCTCGTCCGCGCCCCACTCGGTGCGCTCGGCGACCATGCTCTCCAGTGACAGCCAGGCGTTGTTCCGGAACAGGTACCGGTTCTCGTGTCCGATGCCGTCCCCGTCGGCCACCAGGTACAGCGCCCGCAGGTCGGGGGGCAGGCGGTGGCCCAGGCGGCGTTCGGCCTCCTCGATCGCGGCGGCGGTGGCGGGCGGGGGCAGTTCCTCGGGGTGGCCCAGGATCGCGGCACGCCGCTCGAGGTAGTCACGGAAGCGGGCCACGGCCGCCTCGGGGTCGCCCGCCGGCGCGGCGGTGCCGGACTCCTGGAACAGACCCGGCTGGGGCAACCGGTAGCCGGGGTCCAGGACCACCTGGAAGCCGCCGTCCGTCCCGGTCACCCTGCTGACGGCGTCGCCGAAGGCGACCAGGCGGTACTCGCCGGACGGCCGGCACCGGATCTCCAGGCTGACGGGTTCCCAGCCGCGGTCCTCACGCAGTGTCTCCGCCAGCCCCATCAGTTCCACGTAGGGATTGGGCAGGCCGCTGCGCCAGTTCTCCCCCTGCCGGCTGTAGCCGCCGGTCACTCCGGTGCCGCCCCGCCCTGCCCGGCCGTGCAGCACCGCGTGCGTCCAGCCGTTCGGGGCCCCGGCGGCGATCGCCTCGACCACCGGTCGTACCGCCTGCTCCACCATGCTCTGCTCCCGTGCTGTCGACGATGCCGGGCAGCATGGCAGCGGCCACTGACATCGAGGGCGGCGGGTGCACCTCAACGCGCCGGACATCGACGACAGCAAGAAGCGTGGGGCTTCGTCGCCTGGTCGGGCTCATCTTCCGTGACGCGGCACTGCGCGTTCTGGTCCGCGGAGCGGGCGCAGGCCCCGAGGCGCCGGTCCCCCCGACGCCGCAGGACCGGTCCGCCGGACGCCGACGCGCCACCGCGGACGCTGGGGCCGGCACCCGTCCGCCTCAACGGGGCCGGCCGGGTCAGGAGAGCTGCGCCGGCAGCGGGGCCCTGTGGGTGACGATCAGGCCCGACACCGCTCGGGTCAGCGCCACGTACAGGCGGCGCAGGCCGGTGCGCTCGTCGGGTTCGCCGTCGACCACGGCCCGCGGTTCGTCGAGGACGACGTAGTCGTACTCCAGGCCCTTGGCCAGCGACGCCGGCACCAGGGTCAGCCGGGTCTCCCGGGTCGTCTCCTCACCGGGGGCCAGGTGGGGCAGCCCGGCCTCCGACAGCGCGGCCGCGAGCGCCGGGACGCGGGCGTCGGCGGCGATGAGGCCGGTCGAGCCCTCGTGGCGCAGCAGCTCCTCGCAGGCCGCGACCACGTCCGCGTCGCCGGTGATCGCGCGGACGGCGAAGAAGCCCGGGTTCTCCCGCACCGACGCGACCGGGGTGAGGCCCGGCGCGATGTGCGGCAGCAGGCGGGAGGCGTAGCCGATGACGTCTGTCGGCACACGGAAACCCGCCGTCAGCTCCTCGACCACCCCGTCGGGCTTGCCGAGGTGGGTGAGGGTCTCCTCCCAGGTCCGCGTCGCCCAGGGCGTGGTGCCCTGCGCCAGGTCGCCGAGGACGGTGGCCGAGCCGGTGGTGCAGCGCCGGCCGACGGCCCGGTACTGCATGGGGGAGAGGTCCTGGGCCTCGTCCAGGACCACGTGCCCCAGGGAGTGGGTGCGCTGCACCAGGTCGGCGGCCTCGTCGATCAGCACCGCGTCGGCGGCCGACCACCTGGCCGACTTCACCGACCGGACGGGCTTCGCCCACAGGAGCGTCTTCTGCTCCTCCTCGGTGAGGATCCCGTCCGCGTGCGCGGCGAGGAAGTCCGCGTCCGTCAGCAGCCGCAGCACCAGCTTCGCCGGGTCGACCGGCGGCCAGATCGCCTTGACGGCGGCCTTCACGGCCGCGTTCCGGGCGACGGCGTCCTGCACCCGGTCGTCCGGAGCCTCGCCCGCGCGCTCCATCTGCACCAGCACCGCGTGCGCGATGCGCTGCGGCAGCGCCTCGCGCGCGGCGCCGTAGCGGATGCCCCGGTCCAGCAACTCCCGGACCATCTCCTGAAGGTCGTACGCCGGGACGCGCCAGCGCCGTGAGCCGCGCACCACCACGACCGGTTCGGCGGGCACCGCGACGTGCGCGTACAGGGCCCTCCTGAGCACCTCGGCCATCCGCGCGTCGCCCTTGACGAGCGCGGCCGCCGCGTCGTCCGTCCCCCGGACCTCCACGTGGGCCACCAGGTCGTCCACCGTGGCCTGCCGCACGGTCAGCTCGCCGAGCGCGGGCAGCACCTGCTCGATGTAGTGCAGGAAGGACCGGTTCGGCCCGATCACCAGGGTGCCGGTGCGGGCGAGCCGCTCACGGTGGGCGTACAGCAGGTAGGCGACCCGGTGCAGGCCGACGGCCGTCTTGCCGGTGCCGGGGCCGCCCTGCACGCAGACCGTGCCCGACAGGCCGGACCGGACGATCTCGTCCTGCTCGGGCTGGATGGTGGCCACGATGTCGCGCATCGGGCCGACGCGCGGACGCTCGATCTCCCGCTGGAGCAGCCTGCTCGCGCCGGCCTGCTCCGCCGGGTCCGACAGGTGCTCGTCCTCGTACGCCGTGAGGTCGCCGCCCGTGTAGCCGAAGCGGCGGCGCAGCGCGACGTCCATCGGGTCCTTCCTGGAGGCCCGGTAGAACGGCTGCGAGACCGGCGCGCGCCAGTCGATCACCATGGGGTCGCCGTCGGCGTCGTGCACGTGCCGGCGCCCGATGTAGAACCTCTCGCCCTCGGCGCCCTCCGCCCGGTCCGCTCCCGGTGCGTGCAGGTAGTCGAGCCGTCCGAAGAACAGGGGGGTGTCGCTGAGGTCGGCCAGTGCCTTGATGCGCTCGTCGACCTGGCGGGCGAGGACCTGGGCGTTGACCCAGTTCGCGGCGACGTCGCGGAGGTCGAGCGCCTCGACGTCCTCCCGCATGGCGCGCAGGGCGGCGCGGGAGGCGGCCAGGTGCGACCGTTCCCGCGTCAGCGGGTCGCCGGCGGGGCGGACGGGTCCGGCGCCGGCGTCGGCGGGGCGCGCGGGGTCGGGGTCCGCCGTGGCGGAGGACGCGGGGGACGCGGGGGTCGAGGGGGACAAGGGGTGCCTCCGGTTGGCCTGGTGCGGGAGGGGCGGCGCGGAGGAGGGCGCGCGTCGCCGGCTCGCTGCGGTGACTCCTGGATGCCGTCCGGTTTCCGTGCGGACGACGGCGCTCCCGGCGGGGGGAGGCGGGCAAGAGCGGAGATTCTAGGGCGTGGCGGGAGTGGAGGGCCAATGGATTTCCCCGGGCGCGCCGGTGCCCCGCCGCCTGCCCGGGCCTCCGCCGCGGACATCACCGGGCCCCCGGCCGAGGGCAACCCCGGCCCCCGCCGCGGGCAACCCCGGCCCCCGCCGCGGGCGTCCCCGGGCGCGCGCACCCCCGGCGTCCCGGGCGGAACCCCTAAGGGAAACCGTCCGTCCCGGGCAGGGGGTCGGCTCCCTCCAGAGGGGTACGCGGAAGCCGACGAGGCGGCACCGCGGACCGATCCAGGTCTCGGGTTCCGGAAAGCACCCTTGAGTCATGAGCGCAGCGACCACCACCCCACGCCCCGCCCGCCCGGCCGGTGCCACGGCTGTGGGGGGCGACCACCACCACCGTCTGGGCAACGCCCTGCGCGCCGTCAAGGTGTTCGCGGGCGCCGTCTTCGACGTCGTCATCCTCGGCGAGTACGGCGAGGAGGCGGGCGTACGCCGCAGGTGACCGGCTAGGGTCGCCCCCGTGTTAGAACGGACGGTGGCCTTCCGGTCGCGTGCAGCAACCGCCCTTGTCCTCCCCGCCCTCTCCTTCACCGCCCTGGTCGTCCTCTGCGTCGTCCGGCGCTTCGACCTGTCGGACGCGCTGGTCTACCAGGCCGAGGGGCGGGCCGCGCTGCACGGCGGCGACCTCTACGGCACGGCCGTCACCGAGTGGCATCTGTGGGCCACCTACCCGCCGTTCGCGGCCCTGCTGTTCGTGCCGACCGCGTGGCTTTCCGCCCCGGTCCTCAAGGCGGTGTTCCTGGCGGGCAACGCGCTCCTGCTCGCCTGTCTCGTCCGGCTCTCCACGCGCCTGGCGGGCCGCCCGGCCGGCCTGCCGGCGGTCTGCGCCGCCACGGCCCTCGCCCTCTGGCTGGAGCCGGTCTTCCAGACCTTCGTCTACGGCCAGGTCAACCTCGCCGTCGCCTGCCTGGTGCTGTGGGACCTCACGCGCCCGCCCGGCGCCCGCGCCCGGGGAGCGGCGCTCGGAGTCGCCGCCGGGATCAAGCTCACCCCGGCCCTGTTCGTCGTCCACCTCCTGCTGCGCGGGCGCGGGCGCGGGCGCGAGGCGGCCACGGCGACGGCCGCGTTCGCCGCGACCGTCGCCGCCGGAGCCGCCGTCCTGCCCGCGGCGAGCGTCGACTTCTGGACCGGCCGCCTGTTCGAGACCGGCCGCGTGGGCAAGCCGTACATCGTCGACAACCAGTCCGTGCAGGGCGTCGTCGCCCGCGCGCTGCGGGACGCGGCGCCCGGCCCGGCCTGGGTGCTGCCCTCACTCGCCGTCGCCGCGGCCGGCCTGTGGCTCGCGCGCCGCGCCCGCGACGAGCGGTGGGCCGTCCTGCTGACCGCCGTGACAGCTCTGCTCGTCTCCCCGATCAGCTGGTCCCATCACTGGGTGTGGTGCGTCCCGCTGATCGCCGTGCTGCTGGCGGCGGGCCACCGCCGGTGGGCGGCGCTGACGGCGCTCGTGTTCACCGCCCGCACGATGTGGATGATCCCGCACGACGGCGACCTGGACCTGCGCGTGCCGTGGTGGCAGCAGCCCCTGGCGGCGCCCTACACGCTGCTGGGGCTGGCCCTGCTGGCGGTGGCCGCCCGCCGCCTCCGCCCGGCCGCCGGACGGCCCCCGGGTCAGCTCTCCGCGAGGATCTCGTCGGCGTCGACGATCCGGTAGGCGTAGCCCTGCTCCGCCAGGAAGCGCTGGCGGTGGGCGGCGAAGTCCTGGTCGATCGTGTCCCGCGCCACCACCGAGTAGAAGTGGGCCTGGTGGCCGTCGGCCTTGGGCCGCAGGACGCGGCCGAGGCGCTGGGCCTCCTCCTGGCGGGAGCCGAAGGTGCCCGAGACCTGGATGGCGACGGTCGCCTCCGGCAGGTCGATCGAGAAGTTCGCCACCTTGGAGACGACCAGCACGTTGATCTCGCCCTCGCGGAAGGCGTCGAACAGCCTCTCCCGCTGCGCGTTCGACGTCTCGCCCTTGATCACGGGCGCGTCCAGGTGCTCGCCCAGTTCGTCGAGCTGGTCGATGTACTGGCCGATCACCAGGATCTGCTGCCCGGCGAACCGGCGGACGAGCGCCTCGGTGACCTTCCGCTTGGTCGCCGTCGTCGCGCAGAACCGGTACTTCTCCTCCGTCTCCGCCGTGGCGTACGCCAGCCGCTCGGAGTCCGTGAGGTTCACCCGGACCTCCACGCAGTCCGCGGGCGCGATGTAGCCCTGCGCCTCGATCTCCTTCCACGGCGCGTCGAACCGCTTCGGCCCGATCAGCGAGAACACGTCCGACTCGCGGCCGTCCTCCCGCACCAGCGTCGCCGTCAGGCCCAGCCGCCGCCGCGCCTGGAGGTCCGCGGTGAACTTGAACACCGGGGCGGGCAGCAGGTGCACCTCGTCGTAGACGATCAGGCCCCAGTCGCGGGAGTCGAACAGCTCCAGGTGCGGGTAGACGCCCTTCCGCTTCGTCGTCAGGACCTGGTAGGTCGCGATCGTGACCGGCCTGATCTCCTTGCGGGTGCCGCTGTACTCGCCGATCTCGTCCTCGGTCAGCGACGTCCGCTTCACCAGCTCGTGCTTCCACTGCCGGGCCGAGACCGTGTTCGTGACGAGGATCAGCGTCGTCGACTGCGCCTGCGCCATCGAGCCGGCGCCGACCAGCGTCTTGCCCGCGCCGCACGGCAGGACGACGACGCCGCTGCCGCCGTGCCAGAAGTTCTCCACGGCCTGCTTCTGGTACGCCCTGAGCGCCCAGCCGTCCTCGCGCAGCTCGATCGGGTGCGCCTCGCCGTCGACGTAACCGGCGAGGTCCTCGGCGGGCCAGCCCAGTTTCAGCAGCACCTGCTTGATCTGGCCGCGCTCCGAGGGGTGCACCGCCACCGTGTCCGGATCGATCCGGGCGCCGACGAGCGGCGCGACCCGCTTGGACCGCAGCACCTCCTCCAGCACCGGCCGGTCCGTGGTCGTCAGGACCAGGCCGTGCGCCGGGTGCTTGCTCAGGGTCAGCCGCCCGTAGCGGTCCATGGTCTCGGCGATGTCGACGAGCAGCGCGTGCGGGACGGGGTAGCGGCTGTACTGCACGAGCGCGTCCACGACCTGCTCGGCGTCGTGCCCGGCGGCGCGCGCGTTCCACAGGCCGAGCGGGGTCACCCGGTAGGTGTGGATGTGCTCGGGGGCCCGCTCCAGCTCCGCGAACGGGGCGATGGCCCGGCGGCAGTCGTCGGCCTGGTCGTGGTCGACCTCGAGGAGCAGGGTCTTGTCTGACTGGACGATCAACGGACCATTCACGCGCGGCTGCCTTTCTGCATGAGCTGCCTGGCCTGACGGCGGCCAAACGTCCAGTGTGCCTCACCGGAGCGTGATCACGGCTGGTCGTCCGCCAGCTCCGCCACGCCGGTGATCCGGTGCAGGGGGAAGGTGCGGACCTCGTCCGCGGTGTGGTCGTACGCCGTCACGAAGCCGCCCTCGACCCGGACGGGCGCGATGACGCGCTGGCTGGCGGCGCCCTCGGCGTTGACGAAGCCGATCCACACCGCCTCGCCGGTGAGCACCGCGGCCTGCAGGGTGGCGAGGGTCTCGGCGGAGCCGGTGCGGGGCAGCACGCCCTCGGCGGCCGGGGCCGAGGTGGGCTTGCGCGGGGTGGTGGAGGCCAGGTCGCCGGCGCGGATCGCCCGGACCGCGGCGGACAGCAGGGTCGCGTCGGGCGGCGGGGGGCCGTCCGGGACCGGCTGCGGCGCGGTGCGCGGCGGGGTGCGGTGGGCGTGGGCGCGGGTGACCAGGACGTCGCCCTCGGCCGACTCGGCGGCCGGCGCGTAGCCCATGGCGCGCAACCGTTCGAGCAGCGTCGCCGGGTCCGCCTGCGCCGCCAGCACGGTCGGGGCGAGGCGGCGCAGGCGCAGGGCGCCGGACCGCTTGTCGGCGAGGATCTCGTTCAGCACCGCCTCGTCGTCGCAGCGCACGTACGCCGACGCCGCGCCGACGCGCAGGTGCCCGTGGCGGCGGGCCACGTCGTCGACGAGGTACGCCAGCGGCTGCGGCACCGGCGTGCGGGAGTGCTCCGCGAGGAAGGCGTGCAGGTCGGCCGCGGTGCGCCCGGCGTCCAGGGCCCGCCGTACGGAGGCCGGGGTGAACCGGAAGACGGTCGCGCCGCCCTTGGACTCCACGTCGGCGACGAGGCCGAGCAGATCGGCGAGCGGCCGCCGGAGCGGGCCGGGCGCCACCGCCGTGAGGTCCGCCTGCAGCAGGACGTGGTCCAGGGGCTCCGGCAGCAGCGGCGCCAGCGCGCGGGCCGCCGCCGCGGCGTGCGCGCCGCTCTGCGCGGGGGAGGGCGGCCGGGCGGTGGCCCCCGGTCCGGCGGGGGAGAGGGGATCCGGTGAGGCGGCCGGCCGGTGGTGGTGGACGGGCAGCTTGTCCCCGGGGCCCGTCGGCTCGGTCTCCGCCGACTCCGCCTTCGCGGGCGGCGGCGCCGGCGGCGCGCCCAGCAGCGCCCGTCCGTGCGCCGACATCGCGCCCCGGCCGGTGACGCCCAGCAGCTCGGCCTCCGCCAGCGTCCACTGGGCGAGGCGGCTGCGCAGGTCGCCCTCCCGCTGCGGGCCGCGCAGCGGACGCTCCCAGCGCAGCCGGGCCAGCACGGACTCGGCGGCCGGCGCGGTGCCGGGCGGCAGCGCGGCCAGCAGGGTCAGCACCCGGTGCCGCACCTCGGGCGCCGCCGAGCGGTCCAGGCCGGGGCCCAGCGCCGACAGCGCGCGGTCCTTGGCGTCGCGCTCGCCGACCAGTCCCGGCGTCCGTGTCGCCGTGAGCCAGGCCTGGGCGAGCCGCGCCCACCGCTCGGCCGCCGGCTGCTCCAGCCACTCGTCGTAGGCGGGGGTCGCCGCGTACCGCTCGTCCTCGCCCGCCGTCTGCACGCCGTGCGACGTGCCCATGCCCCCGTCCGAGGCCAGCAGGCCGGCCGCGTGGGCGAGCTCGACCCAGAAGGCGGCCACCGGCTCGGGCACGTCGAGCGCGACCGCCGTGCGCTTGAGGTCGCGCACGCTCAGCCCGCCCGCGCGTAGCACGCTCGGCCCGCCCTCGTCCCAGTCCTTCAGCAGTTCCTCGACGGTCGCGAGCGCCGTGTACGCCTGCCCGGCCGCGGTCGCGTCCACCATCCGCGCGCCGTGGACCGCCGCCGCCCCGACGGGCGGCGGGACGGGCTCCGGCGTGCGGTGGGCGCGGCCCCGGCGCAGGTGCAGGGCGACCTCGCGGGGCAGGACGACCGTGCCCGGGGCCGTCGGCAGCAGCAGGCCGCGGTCGAGCAGCCAGCGCAGCCGGGGTGCGGGGTCGGCGGTGACCTGCCCATAGGGCGGGCCCCAGACCAGGCGGTCCAGGACGTCGAGGGAGTCGGCGGGGGCGCCGGCGAGCAGCGCCGCCATCCGGGTCCGGTCCGTGAACAGCGCGGTGAGCGCGGCCACGGCGGACACCGAGTCGGGCGACGACGGCAGCCCGGCGGTGGTGACGATCTCCTGGATGCGGCCCGGCGACATGCCCGCCGTCGCCTCCTGCACCGTCGGCCCCAGGCCCGTCGGGGACGGGTGCTGCGGGGAGGGGCTGAGCAGCTCGCGGGCCGTGCGCACCAGGCGCAGCCGGTCGTCGCCGCCCCAGGCCAGGGCCTGCTCGCGCAGCGTGCCGAGGGCCCGCGGCAGCGCGGCGGCGACGGCCGGGTCACCGGCGTCGCCGGCCATCAGGCCGAGCAGCTCGCCGTACGTGGCCGGGTCCGGCGCGACCGCCAGGGCCTCCGCCGTCTGCAGGGCGAACCGGTCCAGCCGCTCCAGGGCGCGCACCACCGACGCACGGGTCCCGGCGCGGGTCGCGAGCTGGGTCAGGTCGGTCGGGACGGGCGTGATGAGGTCGGGCCGGCTGCGCAGCAGCGCGGCCAGTGAGGCGTCGTCGCGCGCGCGAAGCGCCTCCGCGAGCGAACGCGGGGCGGCCGGTGTCTCATCGCTCCTCATCCTGCCCACGGTAGCGGGTCGTCTCCGGCGGTTCGGCCGGACGCGGTGGGCGGGGCGGGGCCACGCCCGCGCCGCGCCCGGACCGAACGGCCCGCCGAGGCCGCACCCCCGTTGCCCCGCGCCCCCGTTCGCCCGCGCCCCCGGCGCCCGCGCGGCCACCGGCGCTCCCGCCCTCGGCCGGCCGTGGCGGGCGGCGCTCGTACGGCGGCGGGCCGGGCGGGGTGCGGCTGCGCTAACTTCGTCCCCACGGGGTTTCATCGCCGCCGCCCCGGAGGGGACTTCGTGGGAATCGAGAGCGACCAGGTCGTCTACGAGTATCTGAGCCGGGTCGGGGACGTCGCCCAGCAGCGCCAGTTGCCCTCGGCCACCCGGATGCGCCTGGTCTCGGAGCTGCGCAACGAGATCGACCGGCGCCGGGCCAGGGTCACCGTCGACAGCCCCGCCGCCGTCCGCCGCATCCTCGACCGGCTCGGCAGCCCGGACGACGTCGTCACGGCCGCCGGCGGCACGGCGGCCGCCGGAGGCACCGACGCGGCCGTCCCGCCGCCCCCGGCCGCCGCCGTGCCCGTCCAGCGCGACGCGGCGGCGGAGAAGGCCGCGCGGGCGGAGGCGGCCGAGCGGGCCGCGGAGGCCGAGCGGGCCGCGGAGGCCGAGCGGGCGAAGGACGACCGGCCGAGGGGCCTGCGCCGGATGGTCCCGCGGCCGCGTCCCGCCCGGCCGGAGCCGGATTCCGCGCCGCCCGCCGGCCCGGCCCCGCCGCACCTGGCGAGCCCGGCCGAGCTCGGCAGCTCGGCGACCGTGCCCGACTGGTGGCGGACGGAGACCGGCCCCTTCGGCATCGGCGACGAGGTGCCGGGCTTCGTCGGCGGGGTCGAGATCCCGGACCTGCTCAAGCCCCCGCCGCCGAGGGAACCGGCGCAGCCGGCCGGCCCGGCACCCGCGCCGGCCGCCGACCGGGCCGAGGAGACCGCGCCCGCCGGGGAGGCCGCCGCCCGGCGACGGCTGCTGCCGCGCCTGCCCACCGGCGGCTGGAGCAACCCTCTGCTGCTGCTCGCGTCCGGCCTGCTCGTCCTCGGCGCCGTCCTCGGCAGCTGGTTCGCCCTCCTGTTCGGCTGGGTCATCGCCTACGCCTCCCGCCGGCTGACCCCGCGGGAGTCGAAGTGGGCGGTGGCCGGCATGCCGGGGCTGGCGGTCGCGGCCGGAGCCGTGTGGCTGTGGGGCCGCGCGAACGGGCGCTGGGGCGCCCCCCTCGCCCAGGGCCACCTGAACGAGGCGGTCGGGGAGACCTGGCCGTGGGTGGTCCGGGCCGCGGCGGTGCTGTCGGCGCTGTTCCTGGTGTGGCGCTCGCAGCGCGGGCGGTAGGCGAGGCGAGAGCCGGCGGCGGGGCGACGGCGGCCGAAGGGACGGCTGCGGCAGCCCGGGGACGTCGTCGTCACGGTGCGTCGCGCCGCCCGCCCGCGCCGTCCGATCACGGGGACGGCGAACCGGCGCCGCGACCGCGCCGCGGCCGAAGGGACGCGCGGACGCGGGCGCGCCGGCGGAAAGGTGTATGTCACACGGGGCCGGCGCCTGCGGGCCGCGCCCGGTCGGCACAATGGCCCGCATGACCTCTCGCCCGCTCAACGTCGGCTTCGACCTCGACATGACCCTCATCGACTCGCGCGCCGGCATCCGGGCCTGCTACCTGGCGCTCTCCCAGCGGACGGGCACGCACATCGACGCCGACCTCGTGGTCACCCGGCTCGGGCCGCCCCTCGCGCACGAGCTGGCGAACTGGTTCCCCGCCGACCGGATCGACGCCATGATCGAGCTGTACCGCGAGGTGTACCCCACCACGGCGATCGCCGCCGCACCCGCGCTCACCGGCGCCCGTGAGGCGATGGCGGCCGTGCGGGCGGCCGGCGGACGGGCGCTCGTCGTCACCGGCAAGCACGGGCCGCACGCCCGGCTGCACCTGGAGCACCTGGGCATCGAGGCCGACGCGGTGGTCGGGAACCTGTGGGCCGAGCAGAAGGGCGAGGCGCTGCGCGCGTACGGCACGCACGTGTACGTCGGCGACCACCTCGGGGACATACGCGGCGCCCGTACCGCCGGCGCGCTGTCGGTGGCGGTGGCCACCGGGCCGTACGGCGTGGAGGAACTGCGCGCGGCCGGTGCCGACGTCGTCCTGCCGGATCTCACCGAGTTTCCCGATTGGTTTTCGGAGTACAGCGCGGCATATTCCGACGGCATCACGCGTTCGGGCGAAGTTCTGCCGTCTTAGGGCAGCACTCCTTCGCACGGCGCCGGGCGCCGCGCCGGCAACCGCGACTTCCCGCGAACGGGCTAGGCCCTGTCTGACAATTCGCGTCTGCCGCGCGACGCCCTGCACGCTCCCCCGGGCTCTCGGCTTCGCTCGAGCAGGGGGGACCCCCACGCGCCGCACCGGCCCCGGACCCGAGTACGTCCCGTACGAGGGCCTGGGGCCGGCACGCCGAGAGCACGCACCTGACGCCGCGCGGCCGCCCTTCGGGCGACGACGCGCATGGTCAGACAGGACCTAACGCGACTCTCCGCGCGCCTGCCGGCGCCCCGCCGCGACCGACCGCAGGACGCCCGCGGCCGCGATCAGGAACCCCACCCCCATGAGCATGCTCAGGCCGAACATGTAGGTGGGAAAAGGACGCGCGCCGAGGAACAGCGGCGCCACCGTGACCACAGTGGCCACCGCGCCGACGAAGAACACGACGGCACCGGCGCGGATCAGCCGGTCGCCGGCCGAGGCGGAATTCGGTTGGGTTTTGTCACGCACCCCACCAGGGTAGTTCCCAGCGCGGAGGAACAACCGGGCGACGTCTTGTCAGCGGCACGAAGACCATTAGCCTGGTTGTCGGCGGGTCCGGCGCGGCCCGCCCCAGTGCTATCACGAGCCGTTTTCAGAAGCAGTTTTCCGACGAGTACGAGGACGAGGACAGACGTGCCTACCGGCAAGGTCAAGTGGTTCAACAGCGAGAAGGGCTTCGGCTTTCTCTCCCGCGACGACGGCGGTGACGTCTTCGTCCATTCCTCGGTCCTCCCCGCCGGAGTCGAGACGCTGAAGCCGGGCCAGCGGGTGGAGTTCGGTGTCGTCGCCGGGCAGCGCGGCGACCAGGCCCTGTCGGTGACGGTCCTCGACCCGACCCCCTCGGTCGCCGCGGCGCAGCGCAGGAAGCCGGACGAGCTGGCGGGCATCGTGCAGGACCTGACGACCGTCCTCGAGGGCATCCTGCCGTCGCTCGAGCAGGGCCGTTACCCCGACCGGGCCTCCGGCAAGAAGATCGCCGGCCTGCTGCGCGCGGTCGCCGACCAGCTGGACGTCTAGGCGTCGTCCGGCGGATCAGGCCGGAGGGAACCCGCGGCGCCTCGCAGCCGGGACCACCCCGCTCCGGCCGGCCCCGCTCCGGCCGGCCCCGGGCCGACCGGAGCGGGACCCCGGGGTGCGGGGCTCAGGGGAAGGCGAGCGCGTCCGGGCCGATGGCCGGCACGAGTCCCTCGGCCGCCGCGCGGGTGAGCAGGCCGCGGACCGCCGCGTAGCCGTCGTCGCCGAGGCCGGCGCTGAACTCGTTGACGTACAGCGCGATGTGCTGCTCGGCGACGGCCGGGTCCAGTTCCTGGGCGTGCTCCATGACGTACGGCCGGGAGACCTCGGGGTCGTCCCAGGCGGCGCGCACGGACGCACGGACCGACTCGGCCAGGCGCGTCAGCGTCTCGCCGCCCAGCGACCGCTTGGCGATGATGGCGCCGAGCGGGATCGGCAGCCCGGTGGTCCGCTCCCAGTGCTCGCCCATGTCGGCGAGCTTGTGCAGGCCGTAGTTCCGGTAGGTGAAGCGCGCCTCGTGGATCACGAGACCGGCGTCGACCTTGCCGTCCCGCACGGCGGGCATGATCTCGTCGAACGGCATCACGACGATCTCGCCGACGCCGCCGGGGACGCTGTCCGCGGCCCACAGCCGGAACAGCAGGTACGCGGTCGACTTCTCGCTCGGCACCGCCACCGTCCGGCCCGCGAGCCCGGCACCGCCCGCGGGGACGCTCCCGGCCTCCGGCTCCCGGGTGAGCACCAGCGGCCCGCAGCCCCGGCCCAGCGCGCCGCCGCACGGCAGCAGCGCGTACTCGCCGAGGACGTACGGCAGCACCGCGTACGACACCTTCAGCACGTCGTACTCGCCGCGCTCGGCCATGCCGTTGGTGATGTCGATGTCCGCGAACGTGACGTCCAGCGCGGGCGCGCCGGGGACGCGGCCGTGGGCGAGGGCGTCGAAGACGAACGTGTCGTTGGGGCAGGGGGAGTAGGCGATCTGCAACCGCCGGCTCTCAGGGCTCATGGGGGTTCCAACTCTCCAGTACGGGCGCGAGCTTCCCGAAGCCCTCGGTCAGGGCCGTGAGGGCGTCGCCGATGCGCCAGGCGGCACGGTCCCGGGGGCCGACGGGATTGGACACCGCGCGGATCTCCAGCACCGGCACACGGTGCGCGGCGGCCGCCTCGGCGACCCCGAAACCCTCCATGGCCTCGGCCAGGGCGCCGGGGTGGCGGGCGCGCAGGGCGTCCGCCCGGCGGGCGGTGCCGGTGACGGTGGACACGGTCAGCACCGGTCCGACGCGTGCCCCGGTGGCGGCCGCCACGTCCCGTACGAGGGCCCCGGGCGGACGGTGGGTGACGGTGCCGAAGCCCAGCTCGGTCACCGGCAGGAAACCGTCGGCGGTCTCCGCGCCCAGGTCGGCCGCCGTGATCTCGCCGGCGACGACGAGGGAGCCGACGGGCGCGTCCGGGGCGAAGCCGCCGGCGATCCCGGCGGAGACGACGAGGCCGTAGGGGGCGCCGTCGAGGGCGGCGGCGGTGAGCGCGGCCGCGGTGGAGGCGGCGGCCGGGGCGGGGCCGACGCCGGCGGCGATCAGGTCGAACCCGGCGACCCGGTGCAGGGTCGCCCCGGGCAGCGGCGCCGTACGGGCCGGCTCCGGGAACGCCTGTGCCACCGCGTCCCGTTCGACGGGGACCGCGGTGGCCACGAGCACGCGGACGGACGACGTGGTCAGGAGTCCTTCGTCAGCTTGAACGACCACAGACCGGTCACGTCCTTCTCGCCCTCCTTGATGGAGACGAACGTGGAGTTGCCGCTGGCGCCGTACTGGGCGTTGAAGAACACGCTGCCCGGGATGGTGCGGTAGGTCTTCTTGCTGGAGTCGGTCAGCGGCTGGCCGTTCATCAGGATGGTCCAGCCGTTGTCGGCGATCTCCGGGTCGACGCCGAAGCGGACGGTCTCGTCCGGGTCGACCTTGACCGTCTTGACGCCCTCGCCCTTGAGGCACTTGGCCGGGTTGACGTCCTTCAGCGGGGCGCCGTCGTTGTAGCAGGTGGCTTCCGAGCTGACCGAGGTACTGCCGACCGTGATCGTCGACGTGGGCGTCGGCTTGTCACAGGCCGACAGGACGAGCAGTCCGGCGGAAACGGCGCCGGCAGCGGCGACGGCGCGGCGGCGTCGCACGGCGGATTGCATCGAGGTCATGGCCGAAGGCTATCGGGCACGTCCCGCCGCCTTTCCACGCGGGGTGCGGCGCGCCGCCCCGCCGGGGCCGCGGCGGCCCGGCCACGCCCCGTGCGTCAGGCCACCCGGGGCGGCGCGTGGCCGCCCTGGCGGGCGGAGGCGAGGAGCCCGCGGACGGTGGTCAGCCATCCGGCGGCGACGAGGGCGGCGCCGACGGACAGGCCCAGCACGCCGTTCAGCGGCAGGACGATGCCGATCGCGCCGCCCAGCACCCACGCCATCTGCAGCAGCGTCTCGGACCGCGCGAACGCAGAGGTCCGCACCGCCTCCGGCACGTCCCGCTGGATCAGCGCGTCCAGGGACAGCTTGGCCAGCGCCTGCGCGAAGCCGGCGACCGCGGCGAGGCACGCCACCAGGAAGGTGCTGAAGAAGACGGCGGCCGCGATCGCCGCGCCCAGTACCACGGCGACCACGGTCACGATGATGAGTTCCGGCGCGCGCGAGCGCAGCCACGCCCCCACCGCCGTGCCGATCGCGTTGCCCGCGCCCGCCGCGACGCCCACGATCCCCAGCGACACCGCCGCGCTCGCCCCGGTCAGCGGGTGCTCGCGCAGCAGGAAGGCGAGGAAGAAGATCAGGAAGCCGGACAGGCAGCGCAGGGACGCGTTGGCGCCGAGGGCGTGCGTGACGGCCGTGCCGACGGAGCGCAGGCCCGGCCGTCTGGCGGGTTTGCGGCGCGGGCCGTGCGCGTGCCCCTGCTCGCCGGCCGCGAGCAGCGCCCGGCCCTCGCCCTTGGCCGAGTCGACCTTCGGCGGCAGGGAGAAGGACAGGAACGTCCCCGCCACGAAGATCAGGAAGGCTCCGTAGAGCGGCCAGCGCGAGCCGAGGGCCTGCAGGCCCGCCCCGACCGGTGCGGCCACGCCCGTGGCGAGGAGCCCGCCGAGGGTCACCCGTGAGTTGGCCTTCACCAGGGAGAAGCGGGGTGGCAGCAGCCGGGGCACGACCGCGCTCCTGACCACCCCGTACGCCTTCGACGCGACCAGCACGCCCAGCGCCGCCGGATACAGCTCCAGGCTGCCGCTGGCGGCGGCCCCGGCGATGATCAGCGCGAGCAGGGCCCGGGTGAGCATCGCGCCGGCCATCGCGGCGCGGCGGCCGTGCGGCAGCCGGTCCAGCAGGGGGCCGATCACGGGGGCGAGGACCGTGAACGGCGCCATGGTGATGGCGAGGTAGAGCGCGACCCGGCCGCGGGCCTCGTCGGTGGGCACGGAGAAGAAGACGGTGGAGGCGAGCGCCACGGTGATCATGACGTCGCCGGCGCCGTTCACGGCGTGCAGTTCGATCAGCTTGCCGAGCCCGGACTCGCCGGCGCCGTGCGCGTGGGTCGCCTTCCGGATGCCCCGGGCCGTGCCGGTGACCGGGAGACGCAGGGCACGGCCGACCGCGCGGACGGACCCGCCGAACCGGCCCGAACCGCGGCTCCGGGTGCTCCCCTCGCTTTCCTCGGCCCCATCGATGCCGGTGGTCCCGGGGGGCGTCCTCGCGGCTGCCACCCCGTCATAGTGCCCCGAAGCGGGCGCCGGTAGTGCGATGACCTCGCGGGCGCGACGGAGGGAACACACCGAAGGCCCTCCCGGCACCGCCGTCCGTCCCGGCCCGGGGACCGGCCGGGCGACCGGTTCGGGGGTCGGCCGGGGTCCTGTCGGGCGACCGGTTCGGGGGTCGGCCGGGGGGTCCCGCCGGGCGACCGGTTCCGGGCCGGCCGGGCCGCCGGTGGCGGGCCGCGCCCGGGCGCGGTGAGCGTCCCGGGCGGCGGGACGTCGCGTTCTTTTCGCTCGCCGGGACGGGCCGGCGAGCGGCGCGCACCCGTCGCGGAGCCACGAAGACCGCCGTCGGTGTAGGCCGAGCGCACGCGAGAAGGTAGCGTGCGTAGCGCGCCGTGGCGAACGTTCTCGGCCGCGCGCCTTACGGGCATACCGCAGAATGGATGACGTAGGTGCGCCCGAGCGCGATCGGGCGCGGACGTCGACGCGGTCCCCCGGTCCGCTCCGTCCGCTCCGCCGCCTTCAGGCCGGCGCACCCGAGAGACGGCGTAGGAGAGAAGCGATACCTGTGAGCGCAGCGACAACGCGAAGCCGCACCCCCGACCGCCTGTGCGCCGAGGCCGTCGACCTCGCCCGCGCCGCAGCCGAGGAGGCGGCCGCTCCCGGCGTCGTCGGTGAGCACGCCGGGGTGGTGTCCGAGGGCGACCGCGTCGTGACGCACTTCTTCGAGTGCGTGGAGCTCGGCTACCGCGGCTGGCGCTGGGCCGTGACCGTCGCCCGCGCCTCCCGCGCCAAGATCGTCACCGTGGACGAGGTCGTCCTGCTGCCCGGCAGTGACGCGGTGCTCGCGCCGGAGTGGGTGCCGTGGAGCGAGCGCCTGCGCCCCGGGGACATGGGCCCCGGCGACCTGCTGCCGACCGACGCCGAGGACCCGCGGCTGGAGCCCGGGTACTCCGGCGAGGACGAGCCGGCGCCGAACTCCGCGGTCTCCGGGGAGATGGCCGAACTGGCCGAGTCGGAGGACGCCGACGTCACCGCGGGCCCGCCGCGGAACCTGCCCACCGTGCCGTCGCGCGGTTCGATCGCCTCGGTCGCCGAGGAACTGGGCATGCGCCGCGCCCGGGTGCTGTCCCGGTACGGCCTGCGACTCGCCGCCGAGCGCTGGGAGGAGGCCTTCGGCCCCAGGACGCCGATGGCGCAGGCCGCGCCGGCGTCCTGCGCGAGCTGCGGCTTCCTGGTGCCGATCTGCGGTTCGCTGGGCCAGGCCTTCGGCATCTGCGCGAACGAGTTCTCCCCGGCCGACGGCCGGGTGGTGTCGCTCGGCTACGGGTGCGGCGGGCACTCCGAGGCCGCCGTCATGCCGAGGCCGCCGCAGCCGGCGCCGCCGGTGATCGACGAGACCCGGGTGGACCCGTTCCCGCTGCGCCCGGCGCAGGACTCCGGGTCCGTCCCCGTCACGGACGACGAGACGGCGGAACTGGGGCACTCCTAGGGTCTGCCCCCACCCCTCCCGCGAGGCCCGCGCCGCCCCGGGTCCCCGGTCGGCGGCTGGTGCAACGCGCGTGCCGAGCGCCGTGCCCGGGTCCCGCACCTCGCCGCGTCGTCGGCGTCCTCACCCTGCCCGTACGGGGGCGCCCCCCGCCGCGCACGGCGCCGGACGCCCGCGCGGGCTGCGTCCCCCTGCGCACCGGGTCCGGACGCGCCGGCCGGGTCCGGACGGGCCAGGTCGGACGGGCCGGGCGCGTCGGCCACGGACGGTGCCCCCACACGGCCGGCCTCGCTCGTGGGGGACCCCTCCCGAGTGGCGGAGCCGTCCAGGACCGCACCGCAAGGAGCCGACCGCACGGCCGGACGCCCCCCTCCACGCCGTGCCACCACGCCCGGGCCGTCCGTGTTCCGGGGCGGGGTGCGCGGTGTTGTGGCCGTTCGGTGGTGGGTGTCTGCTCGGCCTTTTCGGGGTGTTTGAGCGGTCGCTGCGTGGGCCGTCGGCGTTCCGGGGCGGGGTGCGCGGGGTCGTGGCCGTCCGGTGGTGGGCGCCTGCCCGCCTTTTCGGGGTACTTGACCGGCCGCCGCCCGGGCCGTCCGGCACGGCGCGGTCCGGCTCGGCTCCGGCCGGGCCGCCGAGCGGTCCGGGACCGTGGGGGCCCGAGTCCGCTGGGGCGGTACCTTCGACCTCACGCCGATGAGGAGAGTGAACGTGAGCATGTTGGTGCGGCCGGCCCATGAGGGTGCGGACCCCTTTGCGACCGCGCGTCTGCGGCGTGGCGTGCTGGACGCCTGGGCCACCAGCCCGGCCCGGTTCCGTGAGGACGCCAACGCCGAGGAGGACCTGGTCCTCGGCGGCTACCGCGACCGGCTGGTCGTCGAGCTGGCGCAGAACGCCGCCGACGCCGCCGCCCGCGCCGGCCAGGCGGGCCGGCTCCGGCTCACCCTGCGCGACGGCGTCCTGCTCGCGGCGAACACCGGTGCCCCCCTCGACGCCTCCGGCGTGGAGTCGCTGTCCACGCTGCGTGCGTCCGCCAAGCGGGACACCCCGTCGGTCGGGCGCTTCGGCGTCGGGTTCGCGGCCGTCCTCGCCGTCACCGACGAGCCGGCGGTCGTCGGCCGGCACGGCGGAGTGCGCTGGTCCCTCGCCGAGGCCCGTGACCTGGCCGAGGACGTGGCCCGGCACAGCCCCGGCCTCGGGGACGAGATCCGCCGCCGCGACGGGCACGTGCCGCTGCTGCGCCTGCCCTTCGCCGCCGAGGGCACCGCCCCCGGCCCCTACGACACGGTCGTCATCCTGCCCCTGCGCGACGCGGCCGCCGCCGACCTCGCCGAGCGCCTGCTGAACGCCGTCGACGACGCCCTGCTCCTCGCCCTGCCGGGGCTGGAGGAGGTCGTCGTCGAGGTCGGCACCGCCGCACCGCGCACCCTGAGCCGCCGCACCGAGGGCGCCGTCACGATCGTGGAGGACACCCGCGACGGCACCACCCGCTGGCGCACCGCGTCCGCGCACGGCCCGCTCACGCCCGAACTGCTCGCCGACCGCCCGGTCGAGGAGCGGCTGCGCCCCCACTGGTCGGTCACCTGGGCCGTCCCCGTCGACGCCGACGGCAGCCCGTCGAGGCCCCGCACCAGCCCTGTCGTGCACGCGCCCACCCCGAGCGACGAGCCGCTGGGCGTGCCCGCGCTGCTGATCGCGTCCTTCCCCCTCGACAGCACCCGCCGCCACGCCGCGCCCGGCCCGCTGACCGACTTCCTGGTGCAGCGCGCGGCGGACGCCTACGCCGAACTCCTCGCCGGGTGGCGGCCGGTGACCGAGGGGATCATCGGCCTCGTGCCCGGCCCGCTCGGCAAGGGCGAACTCGACGGCGCGCTGCGGCAGGAGATCCTGCGGCGGCTGCCGCGGACGTCCTTCCTGCCGCCCGCCGTGCCGCCGGGGGAGGACGACACCGACCTGTCCGAGTCCCTGCGCCCGCGCGACGCGGAGGTGGTGGAGGGCGCCGGCGCCGACACCGTGCGGGTCCTGGCGGAGGTGCTGCCGACCCTGCTGCCCGCCGGGCTCGAACGGCGCGCGGAGCTGCGGACCCTGGGCGTGGCCCGGGTCCCGCTCACCGACGCGATCGACCGGCTGGCCGGGCTGGAGAAGGACCCGGACTGGTGGCGGCGGCTGTACGAGAGCCTCGCGGGCGTCGACCCCGACCGGCTGACCGGGCTGCCGGTGCCGCTGGCCGGAGACACCGCCCGGACGTCCGGCACCGGGGGAGTCAGGACGGCCATCGGGCCCCGGCAGGTGCTGCTGCCCGCCCCGGACACCGCCCGCATCGACCCGGACGTGCTGGTCCGGCTCGGCTTGAAGGTGGCCCACCCCGACGCCGTCCACCCGGTGCTGGAGAAGCTGGGCGCGCTGCCCGCGACGCCGCGCGCCGTGCTCACCACGCCCCAGGTGCGGGCCGCGGTCGCCGCCTCCCTGGACGAGGACAGCGGCGCGTGGGACGAGGACGTCCCGGACGCCGAGGAACTCGCCGACACCGTGCTCGCGCTGGTGCGGGACGCCGGCCTGGAGCCCGGCGACGAGCCGTGGCTGGGCGCGCTCGCCCTGCCCGACGAGGACGGCGAACTCGCCCCGGCGGGCGAACTGGTCTTCCCCGGCGGCCCGTTCGCCCGGGTCATGCGCGAGGGCGAACTCGCCGCCGTGGACGCCGACCTGGCCCGCAAGTGGGGCGAGCAGCCGCTGGCCGCCTGCGGTGTGCTGGTGGACTTCGCCCTGGTGCGGGCCACCGACGTGGTCCTCGACCCGGACGAACTGGAGCCCCGCGAGGCCGACTTCCCCGAGCCGGACGACCCGGGCCTGCTGGACGCGGTCGACGTGTGGTGCGAGGACGTCCTAGACCGGTTCCCGGAGACCCCCGTGCCGCCGGTCGCCACCGAGATCGTCGCCGTGCGCGACCTGGACCTCGTCGACGACGACCAGTGGCCCGAGGCGCTCGCCCTGCTCGCCCGGCCGCCGCTGCGGGACGCGCTCACCCAGCCGGTGCGGATCCTGCTGCCGGACGGCACCCACGAGGTCGTACGGCCGTACACCGCGTGGTGGCTGCGCGGGCACCCGGTGCTCGGCGGGCGCCGCCCGGCCGGTCTGCGCGCCGCCGGCGGGGACCCGCTGCTGCGGGGCCTGTACGACGAGGCCGACGCGACCGGCTTCGACGACGAGCAGGTGCTGCGGGCGCTGGGCGTGCGCACCAGCGTCCGGGCGCTGCTCGACGAGCCCGGCGGCGCCGCCGAGCTGCTCGACCGGCTCGCCGACCCCGGCCGCCCGGTCACGGCGGCCCAGCTGCACGCGCTGTACGGGGCGCTCGCCGAGCTGGACCCCGAGCAGGTGACCCTGCCGGACGAGCTGCGGGCCGTGGTGGACGGGCGGGTGGAGGTCGTGGACGCGGCCGGGGCCGTCGTCGTCGACTCGCCGGACCTGCTGCCGTTCACGGAGGGCGTCCCGCTGCTTCCGGTCCGGCCGTCGCGGGCCGCGGAGCTGGCCGAGCTGTTCCAGGTGCGCAGGCTGAGCGAGTCCGTCACCGGGCGGGTGGACTCCGAGGGCACCGAGCACGACGTGCCGGAGTCCGTACGGGTGCTGCTCGGGCCGGGGACGCCCGCGACGTACGTCGAGCACGAGGAACTGGTCGTCGACGGGGTCGAACTGGACTGGCGCGTCACCTCCGACGGGGTGCTGCACGCGGCGACGCTGGAGGGCGTGGCCGCCGGGCTCGCCTGGGCGGCCGGTCAGTGGCCGCGCCGCTTCGAGGTCGCGGCGCTCCTGGAGGATCCGTCGCGGACGGAGGAACTGGCCCGGGACCGCTGGTTCGACTGAGCCCCACGGCCCGCCGCGCCCGCGCCGGCGCCCCGGCGCGGACGCGCCCGGAGCGCCGCCGCGCGGGAGCAGCGGTGCACCCCGACCGCAGCACCACCGCGCCCGGATCGTCGCCGTCCCCGCGCCCGGAGCACCGCCGTACCGGCGTCCGGAGCACCGCCGCAGGCTCGCCGCCCTGCTCGGCTCCGCCCTGCCCGGCCGGCGGGGCCGCGCACCGGCCGCACCGGGTGGCGTGCCGGCGTTCGAGGGCGTAGCCGCTGAAAGGCCGCGCGGCGGCCCCCTCGGTGGGGTGCTCCAGAGGCGCGGCGGCCTGCCGGGCAGGACCGCTCCGGGCGGTGCGGCGGCCGTCGGAGCGGGGCGGACCCCCGTCCCGTCCGGCCGGGGCCTAGGTGGGGAAGCGGCGGGCGACCCATCTCCACAGCAGTTCCAGGGCGGCCGCCGCCACCGCGGCGATGCCCACCGCGATCCACGGCATCGTCGTGCCGACCAGCTTCAGGGCGAAGAAGTCCTGGAGCGCCGGCACCGCCAGCACCACCAGGAACGCGCCGCCCATCGCCGCCACCAGCACCACGCGCCACCAGGTGTAGGGACGGGCGACGATCGCCAGCACCGCCATCGAGACCAGGAAGAGCGTCAGCGTGGCGACGCTGGTCTCGGCTTCCAGGGAGCCGGGGCCGGTGTAGTGGTGGCGGGCGGTCAGGTAGGCGGCGAAGGTCGCCGCCGCGGCCACCACGCCGCCCGGCACGGCGTAGCGCATCACGCGCCGTACGAAGTGCGGGCGGGCCCGCTCCCGGTTCGGGGCGAGGGCCAGGAAGAAGGCCGGGACGCCGATGGTGAGGGTGGACAGCAGGGTCAGGTGGCGGGGCAGGAACGGGTACTCCACCCGCCAGCACGTCACCAGCAGCGCCAGCAGCACCGAGTAGACCGTCTTCACCAGGAACAGGGTCGCGACGCGGGTGATGTTGCCGATGACCCGGCGGCCCTCGGCGACGACCGACGGCAGCGTGGCGAAGCTGTTGTCCAGCAGCACGATCTGCGCGACGGCCCGGGTGGCCTCCGAGCCGGACCCCATGGCGACGCCGATGTCGGCGTCCTTCAGGGCGAGGACGTCGTTCACGCCGTCGCCGGTCATGGCGACCGTGTGCCCGCGCGACTGCAGGGCGCCCACCATGACCCGCTTCTGCCGCGGGGTGACCCGCCCGAACACCGTCCCCTCGTCGAGGGCCCGTCCCAGCTCCCGCTCGTCCTCGGGCAGCCGGCGGGCGTCGACCGCGGCGCCGTCGAGGCCGGCCTTGGCGGCCACCGCGCCGACGGACACGGCGTTGTCGCCGGAGATGACCTTGGCGCGCACCCGCTGCTCGGCGAAGTAGCGCAGGGTCTCGGACGCGTCGGGCCGCAGCCGCTGCTCCAGCACCACCAGCGCGGCGGGCTCCGCGGACCGCGCGGGGTCCGGGTCGTCCAGGTCGCGGCCGGTGCGGGCGAGCAGCAGCACCCGCAGCCCCTGCTCGTTGAGCCGCCCGGTCTCGGCGAGCGCCGGCGCGCCGGCCGGCAGCAGCACGTCCGGGGCGCCGAGGACCCACGTACTGGTCCGGCCGCCGCCCTCGCTGAAGGTGGCGCCGCTGTACCGGCGGGCCGAGGAGAAGGGCAGCGACTCCACGCAGCGCCACTCCCCGGTGTCCGGGAAGGCGTCGACGATCGCCCGCAGCGAGTCGTTCGGGTGCGGGTCGGACTCGCCGAGCGCGCCGAGCACCGTGCGCACGCAGCCGTCGTCCTGCCCGTTCAGGGTGGTGACCCCGGTGACCCTCATGCCGCCCTCGGTGAGGGTGCCGGTCTTGTCGAGGCAGACGGTGTCGACGCGGGCCAGGCCCTCGATCGCGGGCAGCTCCTGGACGAGGCACTGCCTGCGGCCGAGCCGGATGACGCCGACGGCGAAGGCGACGGAGGTGAGCAGCACGAGCCCCTCGGGGACCATGGGCACGATGCCGCCGACGGTGCGGGCGACGGAGTCCCTCAGCCCGTACCGCGTCAGCACGAGCTGGCTGACGATCAGGCCGACCGCGGTCGGGACCATCATCCAGGTCACGTACTTGAGGATGGTGGAGATGCCGGTGCGCAGCTCGGAGCGCACGAGGGTGAAGCGGGACGCCTCCTCGGCGAGCTGGGCGGCGTAGGCCTCGCGGCCGACCTTGGTGGCCCGGTAGGCGCCACCGCCGGCGACCACGAAGCTGCCGGACAGCACCGGGTCCCCGGGCCGTTTGGGGACGGGGTCGGCCTCCCCGGTCAGCAGCGACTCGTCGACCTCCAGCCCGTCGGCCTCCGCGCAGACGCCGTCGACGACGACCTTGTCGCCGGGGCCGGCCTCCAGCAGGTCGCCGAGCACGATCTCGGAGGTGCCGACCTCCAGAGCCGTGCCGTCGCGCCGGACGGTGGGGCGGACGTCGCCGATCACGGCGAGCGCGTCGAGGGTCCGCTTCGCCCGCCACTCCTGGACGATGCCGATGCCCGTGTTGGCGACGATGACGAAGCCGAAGAGGCTGTCCTGGATGGGGGCCACGACCAGCGTGACCAGCCAGAGCACGCCGATGATCGCGTTGAAGCGGGTGAGGACGTTCGCGCGGACGATCGCGCCGACGGTGCGGCTGCTGCGCACCGGGACGTCGTTGACCTCCCCCCGTGCGATCCGCTCCGCGACCTCGGCGGCGGTGAGCCCGGTGGCCCCCGGCGCGACGGGCGCGGGGGGCGGGCGTTCCAGCCCGGCACCCGCGTCGCTGTGCGTCATGCATTCGACGGTACGTGCCGAGGGAGCCCGCACGCGCAGGGAAGCCGGGAGCCGGGCGGCGGGAGGCGTCGGACGCGGGCGTCGGACGCGGGAGGCGGCGGACGCGGGCCTCGGGAGGCGGCGCCGGAGGCGGTCCGCCGCCCCGGCAGCCCGGCGACCGCTTCTGCGGCTGCCCGGTGCCTGCCTGCCCGGCCCTGCCCAGTGCCTACTCGGTGGGTGTCGGCTGCGCGGTCGGCGCCGGTTCCTCGGCCGCCGCGCGCCGGATCGCCGCGTCCCGCCGGCGGACGTACCAGATGCCGATCAGGCCCAGCCCGCCGCCCGCGAGGCAGGTCCACACCCACCACGTGTGGCCGTGGTCGTCGAACCAGCCGTAGAAGGGCAGCTGCAGCAGGAAGAGGACGAACCACACGATGGTGCCGCCGGTGATGGTGGCGACCACGGGGCCCTCCAGGGGCTCCGGCGCCTCGTGCTTGGGGGTCCACTTCGCCATGGCCCTCAGCTTACGGCCCGTGGCCGGCGCTGTCGGCGGTCACCGGCCCCTGGGACACGGCCGCCGGCGGTAGGAAATCTACGCGCGGAGATGGCAATTTTCGGTTTCATATGTTCATACTGAAACGGTTCGAGTCTGGCTACTTCCATTCGTACGAATCACCAACAGGACCGGGGGGAACCTGACAGGTGAGCGGGAAGCGGCGAGACTCGATCACTTTCCCCGCCCCGGTACCCCGTACCCACCGCACCCCTGAGGTCACCCGCATGTCCACCTCGGCCACCGCCAAGGCCACCGCCCCTCAGCAGCCGGGAACGCCACCCGCCTACGGCGCCCTCGACCGCTATTTCAAGATCTCCGAACGGGGCAGCACGCTGTCCCGGGAGATCCGCGGCGGCTTCGCCACCTTCTTCGCGATGGCCTACATCGTCGTGCTGAACCCGATCATCCTCGGCAGCGCGAAGGACATGTACGGCCATCAGCTCGACAACGGCCAGCTGGTCACGGCCACCGCCCTGACCGCCGCGTTCAGCACGCTGCTCATGGGCGTCATCGGCAACGTCCCCATCGCGCTGGCCGCCGGCCTCGGCGTCAACACGGTCGTCGCCCTCCAGCTCGCGCCCCGCATGTCGTGGCCGGACGCCATGGGCATGGTCGTCCTGGCCGGCTTCGTCGTGATGCTGCTCGTCGCCACCGGCCTGCGCGAGCGCGTCATGAACGCCGTGCCGCTCGGCCTGCGCAAGGGCATCGCCATCGGGATCGGCCTGTTCATCATGCTGATCGGCCTGGTCGACTCCGGCTTCGTCAGCCGCATCCCGGACGTCGCGCAGACCACCGTCCCGCTCCAGCTGGGCGCCACCGGCCACCTCGACGGCTGGCCGGTCCTCGTCTTCGTGCTGGGCGCGCTGCTCACCCTCGCGCTGATCGTGCGCAAGGTGCCCGGCGCGATCCTGATCTCGATCGTCGCCATGACCGTCGTCGCGATGGTCATCAACGCCGTCGCCACGATCCCCTCCTGGGGCCTGACCACCCCGAAGTGGCCCGGCAACCCGGTCTCCGTGCCCGACTTCGGCCTGATCGGCAAGGTCAGCCTGTTCGGCGGTTTCGACAAGGTCGGCGTGCTGACCGGCGTCCTGTTCGTCTTCACCGTGCTGCTGTCGTGCTTCTTCGACGCGATGGGCACGATCATGGCCATCAGCGACGAGGCCAAGCTCACGGACGCCCAGGGCCAGATGCCCGGCATGAGCAAGGTGCTGTTCATCGACGGCATCGCGGTCGCCGCGGGCGGCGCCAGCTCCTCCTCCGCGACCACCTGCTTCGTGGAGTCCACGGCCGGCGTCGGCGAAGGCGCCCGCACCGGCTTCGCGAACGTGATCACCGGCGCGCTGTTCGCCGTGGCGCTGTTCCTGACGCCCGTCGCCACGATGGTCCCGTCCCAGGCGGCCACCCCGGCCCTGCTCGCCGTCGGCTTCCTGATCCTGGCCGGCTCGGTCAGGGACATCGACTGGGCCGACTTCACGATCGCCATCCCGGCCTTCGTGACCATGGTGATGATGCCGTTCACCTACTCGATCACCAACGGCATCGGCATGGGCTTCATCACCTTCACCGTGCTGCGCCTGGCCGCCGGCCGCGGCCGCGAGGTCCCGGTGGCGATGTACGTGGTGTCGGCGGTCTTCGCCTTCTACTACCTGATGCCGGCCCTCGGCCTGGCCTGACCGGGCGCCGGTCCCGGCCCGGCGGGCTCCCCGCCCGCCCGTCCGGCCGGCCCGGCCCCCACGGCGTCACGGGACGCCGTAGAACCTCTCCGTCTCCTCGACGGCGGCCTGGAACCGCTCGTCGAAGTCATCCCGAATGAGCGTCCGGACGACATAGTCCTGGACGCTCATTCCTCTTTTCGCGGCGTGGTGCCGCAGCCGTTCGAGCAGCTCGCGATCCATGCGCAGGCTGAGCACGCTGGTCCCCATGGGACACGAGGGTCGCGGGGCCCTTCCGCGGGGCGTGTCCTGTTCCGGCCTTGGATCACCCGTATGAGTGACGCGGGGCAGCAGTGGCCAGGGTCACGGTGGTATGCGGACGTCTCCGGTGGTCTTTAGCGAGAGTAATGAGTTAGGCTAAAGACATGCCGGACCTTACCCGTGGCGACGACGCCGCCGCCGTGAACGCCCTGCGATCCGCCGTGATGCGGCTGTCCCGTCGGCTGAAGCACCAGCGCGTCGACGAGTCGCTGAGCCCCACCGAGATGTCGGTGCTGGGCACGCTGTCCAGATGCGGCAGCGCCACGCCGGGCGAGCTCGCCCGCAAGGAGCACGTCCAGCCGCCGTCGATGACCCGCATCGTGGCGCTGCTGGAGGCCAAGGGGCTGGTCCGCCTGGAGCCGCACCCCGAGGACCGGCGCCAGAAGGTCGTCACGCAGACGGAGCAGGCCGAGGCCATGCTCGAGGAGAGCCGCCGCAAGCGGAACGCCTTCCTGGCCGGTCTGGCCGAGGGACTCGACGAGGACGAGTGGGCGAGGCTGCGCGCCGCCGCCCCCGTGCTGGAGAAGCTCGCGCACCTGTAAGCACGTCGCACGAGGAGGCGAACCCTTTTGAGTTCGGGATCCGGAGCAGCTTCCGCCCCCGCACCGACCACCCACGATTCCCCGCCCGCCCCCGACGCCCCCTCCGACGGCCGCCCCGCGTCCGCCGCCGGCGCCGGCTCCCGCCCGGCCGGCGACTCCGCCGCACCGGCCGCCGCCGCGGCCGCCCCGGTCAAGACCTCGATGTTCAGCTCACTGAGGATCCGGAACTACCGCCTGTTCTTCATCGGCCAGGTGGTCTCCAACACCGGCACCTGGATGCAGCGCATCGCCCAGGACTGGCTCGTGCTCAGCCTCACCGGCTCGTCGGCCGCCGTGGGCATCACCACGGCGCTGCAGTTCCTGCCGATGCTGCTGTTCGGGCTCTACGGCGGCGTCCTCGTCGACCGGCTGCCGAAGCGGCCCGCGCTGCTCGTCACGCAGTCGGCCATGGCGCTCACCGGCCTGGCCCTGGCCGCGCTGACCCTCACCGGGCACGTCCAGGTCTGGCACGTCTACGTCGCCGCCTTCGCCGTCGGACTCGCCACGGTCGTCGACAACCCGGCCCGCCAGTCCTTCGTCTCCGAGATGGTCGGCCCGGAGCAGCTGGGGAACGCGGTCAGCCTGAACTCCGCCAACTTCCAGTCGGCCCGGCTGGTCGGCCCCGCCGTCGCGGGCGTGATGATCACTGGCGTCGGCACGGGCTGGGCGTTCCTCTTCAACGGCCTGTCCTTCGTCGCCCCGATCGGCGGCCTGCTGCTGATGCGCGCCCGGGAACTGCACGTCGTCGAGCGAGCCCCGCGCGGCAAGGGACAGCTGCGGGAGGGCCTGCGCTACGTCGCCGGCCGGCCCGAGCTGATCTGGCCGATCGTGCTCGTCGGGTTCATCGGCACCTTCGGGTTCAACTTCCCGGTGTGGCTGTCGGCCTACGCCGACGACGTCTTCCACTCCGGTGCCGGCGCCTACAGCCTCTTCAACACCCTGATGGCCGTCGGCTCCCTGGTCGGCGCGCTGCTCGCCGCCCGCCGCGGCACGGCCCGGCCGCGCGTGCTGATCGCCGCCGCCGCGGCCTTCGGCACGCTGGAGATCGTGGCCGCGCTGGCGCCGTCGTACTGGCCGTTCGCGCTGCTGATGGTCCCCATCGGGATCGCCGGCCTGACGGTGAACGTCACGGCCAACACGGCGGTGCAGATGGGCACCGACCCCGCCATGCGCGGCCGGGTGATGGCGCTGTTCATGATGGTCTTCATGGGCGGCACACCGCTGGGCGCGCCGGTCGTCGGCTGGGTCACGGACGCCTACGGCCCGCGGATCGGCTTCGTCCTCGGCGGTGCCGTCTCGGCGGTCGCGGCCGTCACCGTCGGCCTGCTCCTGGCCCGGTCCGGCGGGCTGCGCCTGTCGGTCGGCTGGAACGGCGGCCGCCCGGCGGTCCGCTTCGTGCCCCGCGAGCGCCCCGACCGGCTGGCGACGGCGGCCTGAACCGGGCCGGCCGCGGCCACTCCGCCGGCCTCACGCGGCGGCGGACCCGCGACGGCCCCGTGACGGCGCACCCGTGACAGTTCGCCGCCCCGACGGTGGTCCCGCGTGCGGGCCCGCGGAGGGCCCGTCGCGGTGGGCGCCGGGTCGGTGCGGGAATGTCCTGGACAAGGGCCGTGCTGTTCCTGACAGGCGCCGGAACCCTCGGCCTGACGACGAGGGGTCCGGCGCCGGACGAGGTGATCCGATGCGACTGTTCGCCGCCGTCCTGCCCCCGCGGGACGTCATCGAGGCCCTCGCGCACGAGGTCGCCGGGCTGAGGAGCCTGCCGGGCGGCGAGGGACTGCGCTGGACCGGGCACCCCGGCTGGCACTTCACGCTGGCCTTCTACGGCGAGGTGGACGAGGACGTCGTGCCGGACCTGTCGGAGCGGCTGGAACGCGCCGCCCGCCGCACCGAGCCCTTCCCGCTGGCCCTGCGCGGCGGCGGGCAGTTCGGCGGCGGCCGGGCGCTGTGGGCGGGCGCCGACGGGGACCTGCACACCCTGCGGCTGCTGGCCGAGCGCTCGCACGCGGCGGGGCGCAGGGCCGGTGTGCCGATGGAGGAGCACCGCCGCTACAAGGCCCACCTGACCGTGGCGCGCAGCCGGGGCGCGCGGGACGTGCGCGCCCACGTCGAACTCCTCGGCGCCTTCGGCAGCCGGACGTGGACGGTCGACGAGGTGGTGCTGGTCCGCAGCCACCTGCCGACGTCCGGCGTCCGCGGCGCACAGCCCCGTTACGAACCACTCGCCCGCTGGCCGCTCGGCGCGGCCGGTTAGTCTCGGTACGTGGACCCGAAGACCCGCAACCGGATCATGGCCTGTGTGCTCGTGCTGATGTTCGTCGTCGTCGCCGTGGCGGCCGCGCTCGGCAAGTGACGGCACACGGCGGGGCCGCCGCGCCCTGACCGGGGCGCCGGCACGCGGTACGGCCGCCCCGTCCTGACCGGGGCGCCGCCCGCCCGGCCGGACGCCTCGGGCTCCGCCTCACGCCTCGGATCCCGCGCCCCGCCTCGGATCCCGCCTCCTGCCTCGGATCCCGCGCCCCGCCTCGAATCCCGCCTCCGCCTCGGATCCCGTCTCCCGCCTCGGGCCGTCCCCCCCCGGTGAGCCGGGCCCCGGCAGGCGGGACCCGGCGACGGCGGCGCGCCGTACGAGGCGCTACCAGGCGAAGGCCTCCGGGGACGGGCCCGGACCCGGGAAGATCTCGTCGAGTCCGGTCAGCACCTCCTCCGGCAGCTCCAGCTCGACGGCCCGCAGTGCGGACTCGAGCTGCTCGGCGGTCCGCGGTCCGACGATCGGGCCGGTCACACCGGGCCGGGTCAGCAGCCAGGCCAGCGCCACCTCACCCGGCTCCAGGCCGTGCTTGTCGAGCAGGTCCTCGTACGCCTGGACCTTCGCCCGTACGGCGGGGTCGGCCAGCGCGTCGGCGGCCCGGCCGGAGGCGCGGCGCCCGCCCGCGACCTCCTTCCTGATCACACCGCCGAGCAGACCGCCCTGCAGGGGCGACCAGGGGATGACCCCGAGGCCGTACTCCCGGGCGGCCGGGATGACCTCCATCTCGGCCCGGCGCTCGGCGAGGTTGTACAGGCACTGCTCGCTGACGAGCCCGATGGTGCCGTGCCGGCGGGCGGCGAGCTCGTTGGCCTGGGCGATCTTGTAGCCGGGGAAGTTGGACGAGCCGGCATAGAGGATCTTCCCCTGCTGGACGAGGACGTCGACGGCCTGCCAGATCTCCTCGAACGGCGTGTCCCGGTCGACGTGGTGGAACTGGTAGAGGTCGATGTAGTCGGTCTGCAGCCGCTTGAGGCTGGCCTCGACGGCCCGCCGGATGTTCAGGGCGGACAGCTTGTCGTGGTTGGGCCAGACCCGGGAGCTGTCCGGGCCCATGTTCCCGTACACCTTGGTGGCCAGGACGACCTTGTCGCGCCGGTCACCGCCCTTGGCGAACCAGTTGCCGATGATCGTCTCGGTGCGGCCCTTGTTCTCGCCCCAGCCGTAGACGTTGGCGGTGTCGAAGAAGTTGATGCCCGCGTCCAGCGCCGCGTCCATGATCGCGTGGCTGTCCGCCTCGTCGGTCTGCGGGCCGAAGTTCATGGTCCCGAGGACCAGTCGGCCGACCCTGAGTCCTGTGCGTCCGAGCTGCGTGTACTTCATGGTTCCCCAGCCAACGTCCTGGAGTGCGCTCCAGGCAAGGCCAGGCAAGGGGGGCCGGTGCGGGGCGCCGGCCACGGGAGCACATCCGGCGGCGCCGTGGAGGGGCCCGGCGGACGAGCCGCCTCGCCTCAGCTCTCGTACCCCCCGCCCAGCCCCCACGCCTCCCACAGGGCGCCGGCGAAGGCCGCCGCCAGTTTGTGTTCGCCGCGCGCGTTCGGGTGGGTGCCGTCGTAGGTGTCCAGGCGCATGTCGTACGAGGCGGGCGGGGTGACCGGCAGCAGCGGCGAGCGCGGGGTGTCCAGGTCCGCCAGCGCCTTGGCCAGCAGTTCGTTGAAGCGGCTCACCTGGGCGGCGAAGGGCGGGTCCTCCGCGACGCGCACGTTCGGCATCACCGGCAGCACGGCGATGCGGACGCGCGGGTTCGCCTCCCGGGCCGCGGCCACGAAGCGCCGCACGTTCTGCGCCGTCTGGTCGGCGTCGGTGTAGAAGCCCAGGTCGATCAGGCCCAGGGAGACCAGCAGCACGTCCGCCCGGTGCTCGCGCACCGCCTCGCCGATCAGCGGGGTCATGTGCACCCAGCCCTCGCCCCAGCCGGCCAGGTGGGCGCGGGGGAAGCCGGGGTCGGCGTACGCGTGGGACGTCGGCGCGTCCGTCGCCTTGTCGTACAGCGTCTCGCGCGGGCCGACGAAGGTGAACGGGCGGTGGTACGTGTCGCGCAGGTGCTGCCACAGCCGGTGGCGCCAGGTGTGCTCGCCCGCGCTCCCGATCGTCATGGAGTCGCCGACGGGCATGAACCTGAGCATGCGCTCATGATGGACGATCAAGAGCGCGGGTGGGGTGTGAGGCCCACCACGCCCCGGCCGCGTCCTTCCGGGGGACGCGCCGGAAGCCGGCCGCGCGGGATGGCAGGCTTGGCCCATGCGCCGACCGTACGCCCTCCTCGCCGGGGCCCTCCTCGTGGCCGCCTGCGCCGCGCCCGCCACCGCCGCCGGCGGCGACGACGGGTTCACGATCAGGGACCCGAGGATCACGGAGTCCAGCGGCCTGGCGGCCTCCCGCCTGCACCCCGGCGTGTACTGGACGCACAACGACAGCGACGACGGGCCGTACCTGTACGCCGTGGACGGCCGGACGGGCCGGACGGTCGCCACCGTCACGCTCACCGGTGTCGGCACGCCCCGCGACGTCGAGGCGGTCTCCATCGGGCCGGGCGGCCAGATCTACGTCGGCGACATCGGCGACAACTTCGGCGGCCGGTGGCCGCACGTGTGGATCTACCGGCTGCCCGAGCCGAAGCAGCTCAGGGACCAGACCGTCCGGGCGACGCAGTACGTCGTGAAGTACGCGGACGGCCCGCGGGACGCCGAGTCCCTGGCGGTGCACCCGAAGACGGGGCGGGTCTACATCGTCGACAAGAAGGAGGACGGCGGCCACCTGTACCAGGGGCCCGCCCGGCTCTCCGCCTCCGGGACCAACGTCTTCGAGCCGGTCGCGGCCGTCGACCTGTGGGCCACCGACGCCGCGTTCTCCCCCGACGGGCGGCAGTTCGCCGTGCGCGGCTACTTCGGCGGCATCGCCTACGCCTGGAACGGCGGCCACCTCGAGCGCGAGGGGCGGCTGAACGTGCCCCTGCAGGGACAGGGCGAGTCGGTCACCTACAGCGCCGACGGCAGGAAGCTGCTGTTCGGCAGCGAGGGCGCCGGCAGCCCCGTGCAGGCGCAGGACGCGCCGGGCGCCGGCGGCGGGTCGAAGACGCCGTCCGCGGGGGGAGGGACGACCCCGGGCGGCTCGGGCGCCGGCCTGAGCGGCGGGACGAAGACCGGTGTCGTCGTGGTGGTCGCGGTGGCCGCCCTGTTCGGACTGCGGCGCCTGCTGCGCCGGCGATGAGCGGGGCGCCGGCCGCCCCCGGGCCGCGCGCGGCACGTGGATGCCGGAGCGCCCGCAGGTAACGTCGCGTGATGCCCTCCGAGACGCCTGCTGGGGCGCGGGACGGGTACGGGGACAGCCGTTTCCGCCCCCTGTCCCGCGTGGAGGCCGGGCGTCCGGCGCGGCACCGCGGACCGTGCCTCACCGCCGGCCGGATCGCCGGCTGTTCGTCACCACCGGCGTGGTGACGCGGCGCCGGGCGGTGGTGGTGCCGCCGGGGATGCCGGCCGCGCGCCGGCGTGGTGACGCGGCGCCGGGCGGTGGTGGTGCCGCCGGGGATGCCGGCCGCGCGCCGGCGTGGTGATGCCGCGTCGGGGACGCCGAGCGGTGGCGGTGGTGCCGTCGGGGACGCTGGGCGGGTGCCGTCGGGGACGCCGGGCGGCGGCGGTGATGCCGTCGGGGACGCCGAGCGGGTGCCGTCGGGGGCGGGCGCCGGGCGGACGGCGGTGATGCTGCCGGAGACGCCGAGCGGGGGCGGTGATGCCGCGTCGGGGACGCCGAGCGGGGGCGATGGTGCCGCCGGGGGCGCCAGGCGGCGGCGGTGATGCCGCCTGGCGCGCCGGGCGCCGTCGGGGACGCCGAGCGGGTGCCGTCGGGGGCGCCGGGCGGGGGCGGTGGTGCCGTCGGGGGCGCCGAGCGGGTGCGGTGGTGCCGCCGGGGACGCCGAGCGGGTGCCGTCGGGGGCGCCGGGCGGGGGCGGTGGTGCCGCCGGGGGCGCCGGGCGGCAACAAGGCACCCGCAACGGCGAAGGGGCGCCCGGTGGCCACCGGGCGCCCCTTCGTGCCGTACCGGACGGTCAGAGCTTCTCGATCACGTAGTCGACGCACTTCGTCAGCGCCTCGACGTCCGCCGGGTCGATCGCCGGGAACATCGCGACGCGGAGCTGGTTGCGGCCGAGCTTGCGGTAGGGCTCGGTGTCGACGACGCCGTTGGCGCGCAGCACCTTGGCGACCGCGGCGGCGTCCACGTCGTCGGAGAAGTCGATCGTGCCGATGACCTGCGAGCGCTTGGCCGGGTCGGCGACGAACGGGTTCGCGTACTTCACGTCCTCGGCCCAGCCGTACAGGGTGCGGGCGGAGGTGGCGGTGCGGCGCACCGCCCAGTCCAGGCCGCCCTGGCCGTTGAGCCACTCCAGCTGCTCGTTCAGCAGGAACAGGGTGGCGAGGGCCGGGGTGTTGTACGTCTGGTTCTTGCGGGAGTTGTCGATCGCCGTGGGCAGCGAGAAGAACTCCGGGACGTGGCGCCCGCCGGCGTGGATCCGCTCGGCCCGCTCGATCGCGGCCGGGGAGAACACGCCGATCCACAGGCCGCCGTCGGAGGCGAAGGACTTCTGCGGGGCGAAGTAGTACACGTCGGTCTCGGCGATGTCGACCGGCAGGCCGCCGGCGCCGGAGGTGGCGTCGACCAGGACCAGCGCGCCCTCGTCGGCGCCGGCCACGCGCCGGACGGGCATGGCGACACCGGTCGAGGTCTCGTTGTGCGTGAAGGCGTAGACGTCCACGCCCTGCTCGGCCGCCGCCTGCGGGTGCGTGCCCGGGTCGGCGGAGATGACGGTCGGCTCGGCGAGCCAGGGGGCGAGCTTGGCGGCCTTCGCGAACTTGGAGGAGAACTCGCCGAAGGTGAGGTGCTGCGACTTGTTCTCGATCAGGCCGTGCGTCGCGATGTCCCAGAACGCGGTCGAGCCGCCGTTGCCGAGGATCACCTCGTAGCCGTCGGGGAGCTGGAACAGCTCGCGGATGCCCTCGCGGACCCTGCCGACCAGGTTCTTGACCGGGGCCTGGCGGTGGGAGGTGCCCAGGAGGGACGTCCCGGTGGCGGCCAGCGCGTCCAGCGCCTCCACCCGGACCTTGGAGGGACCCGCGCCGAAACGACCGTCCGCGGGCTTGATGTCAGCAGGAATCTGGATCTCAGCCACGAGCCGGAGGGTATCTCTTCGGCGAAACCGGACGGAAACGTGTCCGTCGGATGAGACGAGTCCTCCACCGGCCGGCCTTGTGCTGACCTACGACGTCGACGGCGTCCCCGGGCGGGGCCGGCGCCGGTGTGCATCCTGGACGCATGACGGATCGCGCGGGTCTCGAGGCGGAACTGCGGGGAGTCGTCCGGGGCGAGGTCGCCTTCGGGGTCACGGACCGGGCACTGGTCACGATGGACGCGTCCAACTACCGGCGTGTCCCGCTGGGCGTCGTGGCGCCGCGGGACGCCGACGACGTGGCGGCCGTGCTGGAGGTCGCCCGGGCGCGCGGGGTGCCGGTGGTGGCGCGGGGCGGGGGGACGTCGATCGCGGGCCAGGCGACGGGGACGGGCCTCGTGCTGGACTTCACCCGGCACATGAACCGGGTGCTGGAGCTCGACCCCGGGACGCGGACCGCCGTCGTCCAGCCCGGCCTGGTCCTCGACCGGCTGCAGGAGGCCGCCGCCCCGCACGGCCTGGGCTTCGGGCCGGACCCCTCCACCCACGGCCGGTGCACGCTCGGCGGCATGATCGGCAACAACTCCTGCGGCTCCCACTCGGTGGCCTGGGGGACGACCGCGGACAGCGTGCGGGAGCTGTCGGTGCTCACCGCCCGGGGTGAGCGGCTGCGGCCCGGGCCGGGCTGGGCCGGGGCGCCGGACGGGCTGCGCGCGCTGGCCGAGGGCGAGACGGCGCGCCTGCGGACGGGGTTCCCGCAACTGCCCCGCCGGATCTCCGGGTACGCCCTGGACGCCCTGCTGCCCGAGCGGGGCGCCGACGTGGCCCGCTCCTTCTGCGGCTCGGAGGGCACGCTGGGCGTGCTGACCGAGGCGGTCGTCGGCCTGGTCGAGGTGCCCCGCGCGCGGGCCCTGGCCGTGCTGGGACACCCCGACGAGAGCGCGGCCGCCGAGGCCGCCGCCGGGCTGCTGCCCGGGGGGCCCCGCCGCACGGGCGCGGCCGCGGACGGGCGGGGGCCGCTGACGATGGAGGGGATGGCGCGGGACCTGGTGCCGTCCGCCACGGGCCTGCCCCGCGGCGGCGCCTGGCTGTTCGTCGAGACCGGCGGCGCGACGGAGGCGGAGGCCCGCGCCCGCGCCGAGGCGGTGGTGCGGTCCGCCGACGTCGTCGACGCCCTGGTGGTGACGGACCCGGCCGGGCAGCGGGCGCTGTGGCGTGTCCGGGAGGACGCGAGCGGTGCGGCCACACGGATGCCCGACGGCACCGAGGCCTGGCCGGGCTGGGAGGACTGCGCGGTGCCCCCGGCGCGGCTGGGCGCCTACCTGCGGGACTTCCGGGCGCTGCTGGCCGCCCATGGTCTGCGCGGCACCCCGTACGGGCACTTCGGCGACGGCTGCGTCCACGTCCGCATCGACTTCGACCTGCTGACCGAGGCGGGCGTCGGCCGCTTCCGGCGGTTCTCGCGGGAGCTGGCGGAGCTGGTCGTCGCGCACGGCGGCTCGCTGTCCGGCGAGCACGGGGACGGGCAGGCCCGCGCCGAGCTGCTGCCGGTGATGTACGGCGCGGAGACGGTCGCCCTGTTCGAACGGGTGAAGGCCGTGTGGGACCCGGACGACCTGCTCAACCCGGGGATGCTGGTCCGCCCGGCGCCGCTGGACGCGAACCTGCGCTTCGCGGTGCTGCCGCGCCGCCCCGTGGACGTGGCCTTCGGCTACCCGGCCGACGGCGGGGACTTCGCCGCGGCGGTGCGCCGGTGCGTCGGCGTCGCCAAGTGCCGGACCGCCGCGGCGACGGGCGCGGAGGTCATGTGCCCCTCGTTCCGGGCGACCGGCGAGGAGGAGCACTCCACGCGCGGGCGGGCGCGGCTGCTGCACGAGATGCTCGCGGGCGAGCTGGTGACCGGCGGCTGGCGGTCCACGGAGGTGCGGGACGCGCTCGACCTGTGCCTGTCGTGCAAGGGATGCCGGTCGGACTGCCCGGTCGGGGTGGACATGGGCACGTACAAGGCGGAGTTCCTGCACCACCACTACGCCGGACGGCGGCGCCCCGCCGCGCACTACTCCCTGGGCCTGCTGCCGGTGTGGCTGCGGTGGACGGCCCGCACGCGCGCCGCCGCGCCGGTGAACGCGCTCGCGTCGGTGCGTCCGCTGGCGGCCCTGGCCAAGCGGCTGGGCGGCATCACGCCCGAACGGGACGTCCCGCGGCTGGCCGCGGAGCCGTTCAGCCGGTGGTGGCGGCGACGGCGGCAGCGGGGCGTGGGCGGCGCCGGCGCGCTGGTCGTCCTCTGGCCGGACACCTTCACCGAGCACTTCTCGCCGTCGGTGGGCCGGGCGGCCGTCCGCGTGCTGGAGGCCGCCGGGCTGCGGGTGGCGCTGCCGCCGGGCCTGCGCCTGCGCCGGCCCCCGGTGGGCGACGGCAGGTCGGCGCTGCTGAACCCGGTGGCGCTGCTCAAGGGCCGCGGCCGGGTCTGCTGCGGCCTGACGTACGTCTCGACGGGGCAGCTCGACCGCGCCCGCGCGGTGCTGCGCCGCACCCTGGACCTGATGGAGCCGGTGCTGGAGACGGACGTGCCGGTCGTCGTCCTGGAGCCGAGCTGCGCCGCCGCGCTCCGCGCCGACCTGCCGGAGCTGCTGCCCGGCGACCCGCGCGCCCGGCGCCTGGCCGGCCGCGTGCTCACCCTCGCCGAGACCCTGGAGCGGCACGCGCCCGGCTGGACGCCGCCCCGCCTGGACCGCCCGGTCGCCGGCCAGACCCACTGCCACCAGCACGCGGTTCTCGGCGACGCGGCCGACCGCAGGCTGCGCGCGGCGGCGGGCCTGACCGGCGACCTGTCCGGCGGCTGCTGCGGCCTGGCCGGCGACTTCGGCTTCACGAAGGGCCACTGGGAGGTGTCGACGGCGTGCGCGGAGGAACAGCTCCTGCCGTCGGTCGGGCAGGCCCCGGACGGGGCGGTGGTCCTGGCGGACGGCTTCTCCTGCCGTACCCAGCTGGAGCAGCTGGCGGGCGTAAGGGGACGGCACCTGGCGGAGGTCCTGGCGGACGGCCTCGACACCCGGGGCGAGGAGGGGCGCTGAGGCGCAGGCGGGGGCCGTCCCGGGCGTGCGGCGGCGGACGCGGCACGTCGGGCGCTGGGGTGGCCGGTCTGCGGGCGCGGACGCGGCGCCGGGTGCGGTCACGGCCCGGTGCGGGGCGGGCGCGGGGTGCGGCCACGGCCCGAGGGTGCCCTCCGCTCACGCCTTCCGGGCGGCGGGCGGGCGCCCGCTGGTGTGTCGTGGGGGAGCCATGGCCGACTCCGGGGCGTGTGGGACAGTGGCGTGGAGGCTTCACACGCCTGACCGGGTCCATTACCATGGACTCGGTAGTACATCTTGATGGACAAGCGTCGCCACACACTCCGAGCCGCTCCCTGGACCGCCCGTGACCATGCCCCGTCCCGCCAGCCCGTCGTCGTCGGCACCGGCCCCGGCCGTCTCCGCGCCGGCCGGCACCCCCCGTCGCGGCGGGTCCCTCGGGCCCGTCGGCCTGGTCCTCGCCGGCGGTGTGTCAGTGCAGTTCGGCGGTGCCCTGGCGGTCACCCTGATGCCCCGGGCCGGCGCGCTCGGCGTCGTGTCCCTGCGCCTGTTCGTGGCCGCGGTCGTGCTGCTGCTGGTCTGCCGCCCGCGGCTGCGCGGGCACTCGCGGGCCGACTGGGCCACGGTCGTCGTCTTCGGCATCGCCATGGCCGCGATGAACGGGCTCTTCTACCAGTCGATCGCCCGCATCCCGCTGGGTACCGCCGTCACCCTGGAAGTCCTCGGTCCGCTCGCCCTGTCCGTCCTGGCCTCCCGCCGCGCGATCAACGTCGTCTGGGCCGCTCTCGCCCTCGCCGGGGTCTTCCTCCTCGGCGGCGGGGGCTTCAGCGGCCTGGACCCCGTCGGGGTCGCCTTCGCCCTGGGCGCCGGGGCGATGTGGGCGGCGTACATCGTCTTCAGCGCCCGCACGGGCCGCCGCTTCCCGCAGGCCGACGGGCTGGCCCTGGCCATGGCGGTCGGGGCGCTGCTGTTCCTGCCGCTGGGGATCGCCGAGTCCGGGGCGAAGCTCGCCGATCCGGTGACGTTCGGGCTGGGCGCGGGGGTCGCGATGCTCTCCTCCGTGCTGCCGTACACCCTCGAACTGCTCGCCCTGCGCCGCCTGCCCGCCTCCACCTTCGCGATCCTGATGAGCCTGGAACCGGCCCTCGCCGCGACGGCGGGCTTCCTGGTCCTCCACCAGTCGATGTCCGCGGCCGAGGCCCTCGCCATCGCGCTGGTGATCGCGGCGAGCATGGGGGCGGTGCGGACCCAGGTGGGGCGGCGCAGGACACCCGTACCGGATCTGGCCCCCTGACCGCAGCCGGGGTGCGGTGAGGCGCCCCAGGCCCGGGGCCGCCGAAGCGGGCGCTCCGGGCCGGGGAGGCCTCTGACCGCGGCTGCCCCGGGGCGGAGGGTGCTTCCGCCCCGGGTGCCCGCCTGTCCGCCACCGCGCGTGCCGGCCCCCCCGCCCGGCCGGGGTGAGCCGGGCCGCTCGAGGCGGCACGGACGGCCGGCGGCCGGCCCGGCCCCGGCTCGCCGGACGCGCGCCCGTCGTGGATGTCTCGGCCCCGGCCGGCGCCCGGTCCCCGGCGTCGGGCGCGACGGGGCTCCGTCGGCGGTGCGCGCCTCCCGTCCGCGCTCCCGTCCACTGTCGGTGCCTCGAAAGACGCCGGCACCCGGTCTGCCGCGGGGGCAGGCCCGCCCCCTGGGGTCATGCGTCGGCTTCCACAGCCGTCCGCGCCCCGCGTCCCGCGTCCCCCGCGTCCCGCGTCCCGCGTCCCCCGGGTCCCCCGGGTCCCGGGTCCCCCGGGTCCCGCGTCCCCCGGGTCCCCCGGGTCCCGCGTTCCGCGGGTTCTGCGTTCCGCGGGTTCTGCGTTCCGCGGGTTCTGCGTTCCGCGGGTTCTGCGTTCCGCGGGTTCTGCGTTCCGCGGGTTCTGCGTTCCGCGGGTTCTGCGTAC
>NZ_JBEYXZ010000006.1:189610-248349 GCF_040645305.1 Streptomyces sp. NPDC046831
CTGCGTCCCGCGGGTTCTGCGTCCCGCGGGTTCTGCGTCCCGCGCGTTCTGCGTCCCGCGCGTTCTGCGTTCCCCGCGTTCTGCGTTCCCCGCGCGCAGCGGCGCCTGGCGGCCGCGCGCCGCGCCCGCGCCCCGCGTCCGCGCCTGCGTCCAGCGTCCAGCGTCCGCGTTCTCATGTCGCGCCCCGGTCGCCGGCTCCCGTCGTCGTCCGGTCTCCCGCAGACGCGAGGCCGCGGCCCGGGCCGGTGGCGTCCCGGCGTCCGGGCCCGCTCGGCGCTCACCTGTCGGCCCGCTCGCCCGGTGCCGCTGTCCACGCCGTCCCCTTCGTGCCGCGGACCAATTCATGCAAGCACGCTTGATTGTTTCCCCGGGCGCTGCCATGCTCCGCACCGCACCGCGCCGCACACCGCCGTGCCCCGAGGGGAGCGTCTTCGTGTCCGACCCGACGACCGTGATCGACGATCTGCGCGAGGAGAGCGAGGAGCTCGACCGGGTCGTGGCCGGGCTCAGTCCGGGGCAGTGGGCGCTCGCCACCCCCGCGGCCGGCTGGACCGTCGCCCACCAGATCGCCCACCTCGCCTGGACCGACCACTCCGCCCTGCTGGCCGTCACGGACGAGGACGCCTTCCGCGTGCTGGCCGGGAAGGCGCTCGCCGCTCCCGGCTCGTTCGTCGACGAGGGGGCCGAGGAGGGCGCCCGGAGGCCGCCCGGGGAACTGCTCGCCCGCTGGCGGGAGGGGCGCGCCGCCCTCGACAGGGCGCTGCGCGAGGCCCGGCCCGGCGCCCGTTTCCCCTGGTACGGCCCGCCGATGTCCGCCGCCTCCATGGCCACCGCCCGTCTGATGGAGACCTGGGCCCACGGCCAGGACGTGGCGGACGCGCTCGGGGTGACGCGGACCCCCACCGACCGCCTGCGGCACGTGGCGTGGCTCGGGGTGCGCACCCGTGACTTCGCCCACGGCGTGCACGGACTGCCCGTCCCCGCCGACCCGTTCCGCGTCGAGCTCACCGCGCCCTCCGGCGAGGTGTGGGCGTACGGCCCCGAGGACGCGCCCCAGCGCGTCACCGGCCCCGCCCTCGACTTCTGCCTCCTGGTCACCCAGCGCGCCCACCGGCGCGACCTCACCCTGCGCGCCGACGGCCCCGAGGCCGACCGCTGGCTCGGCATCGCCCAGGCCTTCGCCGGCCCGCCGGGCCCGGGCCGCCCGCCGGCGGGGGACGAGCGGTGACGGCGGCGCCCCTGCGTGTCGGCAACGCCTCCGGCTTCTACGGCGACCGCTTCGACGCCCTGCGCGAGATGCTCACCGACGGCCCGCTGGACGTCCTCACCGGCGACTACCTCGCCGAACTGACCATGCTCATCCTCGGCCGGGACCGGCTGGGGGACCCCGCCGCCGGGTACGCCCGCACCTTCCTGCGGCAACTGGAGGAGTGCCTCGGCCTCGCCCACGAGCGGTCGGTGAAGATCGTCACGAACGCCGGCGGCCTCAACCCGGCGGGACTGGCCGAGCGGGTGCGGGAGCTGGCCGGCCGGCTCGGCGTCCCGGTGCGGGTCGCCCACGTCGAGGGCGACGACCTCAAGGAGCGGTACCCGGACAGCCTCGCCGCCCACGCCTACCTCGGCGGCTTCGGCATCGCCGCCTGCCTGCGCGCGGGCGCGGACGTCGTCGTCACCGGGCGGGTGACGGACGCGGCCCTCGTCACCGGGCCGGCCGCCGCCCGCTTCGGCTGGGAGCCGGGGGAGTACGACCGCCTCGCGGGCGCCGTCGTCGCCGGGCACGTCCTGGAGTGCGGCACCCAGGCCACCGGCGGCAACTACGCCCTGTTCACCGACCACGCCCCCGACCGGCTGCGCCGCCCCGGCTTCCCGCTCGCCGAGATCCACGAGGACGGCACCTGCGTCATCACCAAGCATCCCGGCACCGGCGGCGTCGTCGACGTCGGCACGGTCACCGCCCAGCTGCTGTACGAGACGGGCGGCGCCCGCTACGCCGGGCCCGACGTGACCGCCCGGCTGGACACCGTGCGGCTCGCCCAGGACGGCCCGGACCGGGTCCGTGTCGAGGGCGTGCGCGGGGAGGCCCCGCCCCCCGCCCTCAAGGTCGGCCTCAACCGCCTCGGCGGCTTCCGCAACGAGGTCACGTTCGTCCTCACCGGGCTCGACGTCGACCGCAAGGCCGACCTGGTGCGCCGGCAGATGGAGGACGCCCTGGCCGCCGGGAACCGGCCCGAGGAGGTGCGGTGGGACCTGATCCGCACCGACCGGCCCGACGCCGCCACCGAGGAGACCGCGAGCGCCCTGCTCCGCCTCGTCGTGCGGGACCGCGACCAGGACGCCGTGGGACGCTCCCTCGGCCGGGCCGCCGTCGAGCTGGCGCTGGCCAGCTACCCCGGCTTCCACGTGCTCGCCCCGCCCGGGCCGGGCTCGCCCTACGGCGTGTTCGAGGCCGTCCACGTCCCGCGGGACACCGTCAACCACGTGGCGGTCCTCCCCGACGGGCGCCGTCTCCCCGTGCCCCCGGTCCCCGGCACCCGCGCCCTCGGCGACGTGCCCGGGCCGCCGCTGCCCGAGCCCCTGCCGTCCGGGCCCGCCCGGCGCGCCCCCCTCGGGCTCGTCGCCGGCGCCCGCAGCGGCGACAAGGGCGGCGACGCCAACGTCGGGGTGTGGGCGCGCACCGACGACGCCTGGCGGTGGCTGGCCCACGAGCTGACCTGCGACCGGTTCCGGGAGCTGCTGCCCGAGACCGCCCCGCTGACCGTCACCCGGCACGTCCTGCCCGCCCTGCGCGCCCTGAACTTCGTCGTCGAGGGCATCCTCGGCGCCGGCGTCGCCGCCCGGCACCGCTTCGACCCGCAGGCCAAGGCCCTCGGCGAATGGCTGCGCTCCCGTCACCTGGACATCCCGGAGGTCCTCCTGTGACCGTCCTCGCGTCCGCCCTGGACGTCCACGGCGCCGACCACCGCGCCCGCCGCGAGGCGATGCTCGCCAAACTGGCCGACCTCGACGCCGAGCACGCCAGGGCGCTGGCCGGCGGCGGCGAGAAGTACGTCGAACGGCACCGCCGGCGCGGCAAGCTCCTCGCCCGTGAGCGCGTCGAACTGCTCCTCGACCCGGACACCCCGTTCCTGGAGCTGTCGCCGCTGGCCGCCTGGGGCAGCGAGTACGCCGTCGGCGCCTCCCTCGTCACCGGCATCGGCGTCGTCGAGGGCGTGGAGTGCCTGATCACCGCCAACGACCCCACCGTGCGCGGGGGCGCCAGCAACCCGTGGAGCCTGCGCAAGGCGCTGCGCGCCAACGACATCGCGCTCGCCAACCGGCTGCCGTGCGTCAGCCTCGTCGAGTCCGGCGGCGCCGACCTGCCCTCCCAGAAGGAGATCTTCATCCCCGGCGGCGCCGTTTTCCGGGACCTGACCCGGCTGTCGGCGGCCGGCGTCCCGACCGTCGCCGTCGTCTTCGGCAACTCCACGGCCGGCGGCGCCTACGTCCCCGGCATGTCCGACCACGTGATCATGGTCAAGGAGCGGGCGAAGGTCTTCCTCGGCGGGCCGCCGCTGGTGAGGATGGCCACCGGCGAGGAGAGCGACGACGAGTCCCTGGGCGGGGCGGACATGCACGCGCGCGTGTCGGGCCTCGCCGACCACTTCGCCGTGGACGAGCTCGACGCCCTGCGCCAGGCCCGCCGCGTGATCGCCCGCCTCAACCACCGCAAGGCGCACCCCGATCCGGGCCCGGCCGAGCCACCCAGGTACGACGAGGACGAACTCCTCGGCATCGTGCCCGGCGACCTCAGGACCCCCTTCGACCCGCGCGAGGTCATCGCCCGGATCGTCGACGCCTCCGACTTCGACGAGTTCAAGCCGCTGTACGGCACCAGCCTGACCACCGGCTGGGCCACCCTGCACGGCTACCCCGTCGGCATCCTCGCCAACGCGCGGGGCGTGCTGTTCAGCGCGGAGTCGCAGAAGGCCGCGCAGTTCATCCAGCTCGCCAACCAGCGTGACGTGCCGCTGCTGTTCCTGCACAACACCACCGGCTACATGGTCGGCCGGGAGTACGAGCAGGGCGGCATCATCAAGCACGGCGCGATGATGATCAACGCGGTCTCCAACAGCCGGGTGCCGCACCTGTCCGTGCTCATGGGCGCCTCCTACGGCGCCGGTCACTACGGCATGTGCGGCCGCGCCTACGACCCGCGCTTCCTGTTCGCCTGGCCCAGCGCCAAGTCCGCCGTCATGGGCCCGCAGCAGCTGGCGGGCGTGCTGTCCATCGTGGCCCGCCAGTCGGCGGCCGCGAAGGGCCGGCCGTACGACGAGGAGGCCGACGCGGCGCTGCGGGCCATGGTGGAGCAGCAGATCGAGGCGGAGTCCCTGCCGATGTTCCTGTCCGGGCGGCTGTACGACGACGGCGTCATCGACCCGCGCGACACCCGCACCGTCCTGGGCCTGTGCCTGTCGGCCATCCACACCGCGCCCTTCGAGGGCGTGCGCGGTGGCTTCGGCGTCTTCCGGATGTGAGGGGTCACCAGTGATCACTTCTGTGCTCGTCGCCAACCGGGGCGAGATCGCCTGCCGTGTCTTCCGCACCTGCCGCGACCTCGGCATCCGCACCGTCGCCGTGCACTCCGACGCCGACCGCGACGCCCTGCACACGCGGGAGGCCGAGGCCGCCGTACGGCTGCCCGGCGCCGCGCCCGCCGAGACGTACCTGCGCGGCGACCTGATCGTGAAGGCGGCCCTCGCCGCCGGTGCGGACGCCGTCCACCCCGGGTACGGCTTCCTGTCGGAGAACGCCGGCTTCGCCCGGGCCGTCACCGACGCGGGCCTGACCTGGATCGGGCCCCCGCCGGAGGCGATCGAGGCCATGGCGTCCAAGACCCGCGCCAAGGCGCTGATGGGGTTGCGGCCGCTGGAGCGGGTGACGGAGGCCGACCTGCCGGTGCTGGTGAAGGCGGCGGCGGGCGGCGGCGGGCGCGGCATGCGAATCGTGCGGCGCCTTCAGGACCTGGACGCCGAACTCGCGGCCGCCCGCGCCGAGGCGGCGAGCGCGTTCGGCGACGGGGAGGTGTTCGTCGAGCCGTACCTCGGGGGCGAGGCGGGCGGCCGGCACGTCGAGGTGCAGGTCCTCGCCGACACCCACGGCACCGTGTGGACCCTCGGCACCCGCGACTGCTCCCTCCAGCGGCGCCACCAGAAGGTCGTCGAGGAGGCGCCGGCTCCCGGCCTGAGCGGCGGCCTCGCCCGCGAGCTGGACGAGCTGGCCGTCCGCGCCGCCCGCGCCGCCGGCTACGTGGGGGCCGGCACCGTGGAGTTCCTCGTCGCCGACGGCCGTGCGCACTTCCTGGAGATGAACACCCGCCTGCAGGTCGAACACCCCGTCACCGAGGCCGTCCTCGGCGTCGACCTGGTCGCCCTGCAGATCCGCGTCGCCGAGGGGCACGCCCTCGAAGGGGAGCCGCCCCGGGCGCACGGCCACGCCGTCGAGGCCCGCCTCTACGCCGAGGACCCGGCCGCCGGCTGGGCCGCGCAGACCGGCACCCTGCACCGCCTCGCCGTGCCCGCCGGCGTCCGCCTCGACACCGGCTACGCCGACGGCGACACCATCGGCGTCCACTACGACCCCCTGATCGCCAAGGTCGTCGCCCACGCGCCCACCCGCGCCGAGGCGGTCCGCAAGCTCGCCGGCGCCCTCGAACGGGCGGTGATCCACGGCCCCGTCACCAACCGGGACCTGCTCGTGCGCTCGCTGCGGCACGAGGAGTTCACCGCCGCCCGCATGAACACCGGCTTCTACGACCGCCACCTCGCGGCCCTCACCGCCCCCGCCCCCGACCCGTACGCCCCGCTCGCCGCCGCGCTCGCCGACGCCCACGGCCGCTCCCGGTTCGGCGGCTGGCGCAACGTCCCCTCGCAGCCGCAGGTCAAGCGGTACGCCCTGGCCGGCGAGGAGATCGAGGTCCGCTACCGGCACACCCGCGCCGGCCTCGCCGCCGACGGGGTGCGGGTCGTGCACGCCGACGCCTCGCTCGTCGTCCTCGAAGTGGACGGCGTACGGCGCAGGTTCGAGGTGGCCCGCCACGGCGACCGGGTGTACGTGGGCGCCACCGCCCTGACCGCCCTGCCGCGCTTTCCCGACCCGGCCGCCCAGCGCGCGCCCGGCTCCCTGCTCGCCCCGATGCCCGGCACCGTCGTCCGGGTCGCCGACGGCCTGACCGCCGGCGCCGCCGTACGCGCCGGGCAGCCCCTGCTGTGGCTGGAGGCGATGAAGATGGAGCACACGGTCTCCGCCCCGGTCACCGGCACGCTGACGGCCCTGCACGCGGCCGTCGGCCGGCAGGTGGACGTCGGCGCCCTGCTGGCGGTCGTCAGCGACGGCACCCCTTGAAACACCCGGACCGCACCGCCACCCCCCGAGACGCCCGGACCGCACCGGGCACGCCCCGAGACGCCCGGACCGCACCAGCACCGGCACCCGGCCCCGCCGCGGACGCGGCGAGCCGCACCCGGCCCGCACCCCACCCGCACCCCCTGCCCACCCGCCGCCCCTCCTGACTGGGAGCCCGCATGCCCGCCGTCATCGAGACCGACGAACTGAAGGACCTCCGCTCCGCCGTCGCCGCCCTCGGCAGGCGCTACGGCCGCGACTACCTCACCCGGGTCGTCGCCGAGGGCCGCCACCCAGAGGAGCTGTGGGCGGACGCGGCCAGGCTCGGCTACCTCGGCGTCAACCTGCCCGAGCAGTACGGCGGCGGGGGCCGCGGCATCTCCGAGCTGTCCGTCGTCCTCGAAGAACTCGGCGCCGCCGGCTGCCCGCTGCTGCTGATGGTCGTCTCGCCCGCCATCTGCGGCACGGTCATCGCCCGCTTCGGCACCGAGGAGCAGAAGCGCGCCTGGCTGCCCGGTCTCGCCGACGGCACCCGCACCATGTCCTTCGGCATCACCGAGCCCGACGCCGGGTCCAACTCCCACCGCATCACCACCACCGCCCGCCGCGACGGCGCCGACTGGCTGCTGACCGGCCGCAAGGTCTTCGTCTCCGCCGTCGACGCCACGGACGCCACCCTCGTCGTCGGCCGCACCGAGGACGCGCGCACCGGACGCCTCAAGCCCTGCCTGTTCATCGTCCCGCGGGACGCCGAGGGCTTCACCTGGCGCCACATCGACATGGAACTCACCGCCGCCGAGAAGCAGTTCGAGCTCGTCCTGGACGACGTCCGGCTGCCCGCCGACGCGCTGGTGGGCGAGGAGGACGCCGGGCTGCTGCACCTGTTCGCCGGACTCAACCCCGAACGCGTCATGACCGCCGCCTTCGCGATCGGCATGGGCCGCTACGCCCTGTCCCGGGCCGTCGAGTACGCCCGCGACCGCACCGTCTGGAAGGCCCCCATCGGCGCCCACCAGGCCATCGCCCACCCCCTCGCCCAGGCCCACATCGACCTCGAACTCGCCCGCCTGATGACGCAGAAGGCGGCCCACCTGTACGACGCGGGCGACGACGCCGGCGCGGGCGAGGCCGCCAACATGGCCAAGTACGCCGCGGCGGAGGCCTGTGTGCAGGCCGTCGACCAGGCCGTGCACACCCTCGGCGGCAACGGCCTCACGCGCGAGTTCGGAATCGCGTCACTGGTCACCGCCGCCCGCGTGGCGCGGATCGCCCCGGTGAGCCGGGAGATGATCCTCAACTACGTCTCCCACCGGACGCTGGGCCTGCCCAAGTCGTACTGACGCCGCGCCGGCGCGGCGCGCCCCGGGCCCGGAGGGAAGGCTCAGAGCCCGAGGTCCCGTGACGGGGCCGGGCCGGTCCGGACGGGGACCCGCCGGCCCTTGCCGCCGGACCGGTCGCAGGACGTCCCTGAAGCACACCGGTGGGCGAGGAGGATCCGTGTCACGCAGCGAGTACGCAGATGTCCCGGCCGTCGAACTGCCCGTCCACGGCGCCGTACTGGGCGGCGCGGCCGCCTTCGGCGAGACGCCCGCGCTGATCGACGGCACGGACGGCACGCAGCGGGTCCGCCGCGTCACCTTCGTCGACGCCGTGCCCCGGGCCGCCTCCGGGAAGATCCTGCGCCGGGAACCGAGAGACGCGCGCGGCGGGCGGCGGCCGCAGCCGGAGGAGGGACCATGACATCGGTCGGACGCTCGCGCACGCGGGCCGTGGAGACACTCAGCCTCGACGCGACGGGCACCCGCAACGCCCTGTCGGCCGCGCTCGTCGGCGACCTGGCCGACGCGCTGGCCGGCTGCGCCCGGGACGACGCCGTCCGCGCCGTCGTCCTCACCCACACCGGCACCACCTTCTGCGCCGGCGCCGACCTGCGCGACCCGCCCCGCCCGGAGGCGCTCGTCGCCCTGCTCCGGCAGATCGCCGAACTGCCCAAGCCGGTCGTCGCCCGGGTCACCGGACACGTCCGCGCGGGCGGCCTCGGCCTGCTCGCCGCGTGCGACATCGCCGTCGCCGCGCACACGGCCACCTTCGCGTTCACGGAAGTGCGCATCGGCGTCGCCCCCGCCGTGATCTCCCTGCCGGTGCTGCCCCGGACCGACCCGCGCGCGGTGGCCCGCTACTGCCTGACGGGGGAGCGCTTCGACGCCGCCGAGGCGGCCCGGATCGGCCTGGTGACCGTGGCCGCGCCCGGGGGCGACGGCGCCGACGACGTCGACGACGTCCTCGCACCCGTCCTGGAGGGGCTGCGCCGCTCCTCCCCGCAGGGCCTGGCCGAGACGAAACGGCTGCTCACGGCTAGGGTGCTGGAAGCCTTCGACCGGGAGGCGGACGCCCTGACCGCCCTCTCGGCGCGGCTGTTCTCCTCCGCGCAGGCGCGTGAGGGCATGACGGCCTTCCTCGAACGACGGGACCCCTCATGGGTGGTGTGAGCACGGCGGAACGCGACCGCGTTCCCAAGCAGGACCGCAGCCGGGTCACCCGGCAGCGGCTCCTGGAGGCGGCTGTGGCCTGCCTCGCCGAGCGCGGCTGGGCGGGCTCCACGGTCTCCGTCGTCGCCGAGCGCGCCGGCGTCTCCCGCGGCGCCGCCCAGCACCACTTCCCCACCCGCGAGGACCTGTTCACGGCCGCCGTCGAGTACGTCGCCGAGGAACGCTCGACCGCCCTGCGCGCCCTGTTCCCGGCCGCTGCCGGTGACCGTCGCGCGGTCGTCTCGGCCCTCGTCGACCTCTACACCGGCCCCGTCTTCCGCGCCGCGCTGCACCTGTGGGTGGCCGCCTCCAGCGAGGAGCAGCTGCGCTCCCGGGTGACCGAGCTGGAGGCCCGCGTCGGCCGCGAGACCCACCGGATCGCGGTCGAACTGCTCGGCGCCGACGAGGCCCGCCCGGGGGTCCGGGAGAGCGTCCAGGGCCTGCTCGACATGGCCCGCGGTCTCGGCCTCGCCAACCTCCTCACCGACGACCGCGCCCGCCGCGAGCGGGTGGTGTCCCAGTGGGCGGCACTCCTGGACGAGGCACTGGGCTGACGCGGACTCCGTACGACGGGTGGCCGACGAGGCCCGGGCCGGGATGCTCTGTCTGGTGGCGGGGCCCGGGGACGGTTGCTCCGTGCGGTGGCGGGGTCCGGGGACGGTTGCTCCGTGCGGTGGCGGGGTTCGGGGACGGTTGCTCCGTGCGGTGGCGGGGTTCGGGGACGGTTGCTCCGTGCGGTGGCGGGGTTCGGGGACGGTTGCTCCGTGCGGTGGCGGGGTTCGGGGACGGTTGCCCCGTGCGGGGCGGGTTCCGGGGACGTTGCCCCGTGCGGTGGCGGGGTTCGGGACCGGGGTGTCGAAGCGGTGGCGGGGTTCGGGGACGGATGCCTCGTGCCGGGCGGGTTCCGGGGACGTTGCCCCGTCCGGTGGCGGGGGTCCGGGCCCGCCCCCGACCCCGGGCGGCGGGCCCGGCGGCCTCGGGACCGGGGTGCCCAACCCCGGTCCCGAACCGCCGGCCCCGGCCCGTCCCCGTGCGCCCCGCCCGCGTCCGTCCGCCGGCGGCCGCCCCGCGCCCCGGCCCGTGACCTGCGTCACACCCCCGCCGGGGCTTCCGCAGTACCCTCCTCGCATGTCTGAGATGCTCGTGCGACGCCGCCACGTGGACTACGGGCGCGTCACGAGCATGGGCTGTCGGCGTTCCGCCTGATCAGCGACTGATCCAGCCCCCGCGCGGCGGCCTTCCGCCGCCCCGCCCACCTCATCCGGTACTTCCACCCGGCACCCGGGGCCGCCGCCCACCCATGGCCGCGGCCCGGGCCCCGTACACCCCGCGGACGCACTCATGACGAATCCGGTCACCCACACGGCGGCGAACCCGTCCTACGACCAGCTCCCCATCATCGACCTCGCCGCGGCCGACCGCGGCCCCGAGGCCCGCGCGCTGCTGCACGCGCAGCTGCACAGCGCCGCCCACGACGTCGGCTTCTTCCAGCTCGTCGGCCACGGCGTCACCCCAGAGGAGACCGACGCGCTGCTCGGCGCGACGCACGCCTTCTTCCGGCTCCCCGAGGCCGACCGCCTCGCCCTCGACAACGTCAACTCGCCGCACTTCCGCGGCTACACCCGCACCGGCGACGAGCGCACCGCCGGCGCCCGCGACTGGCGCGACCAGCTCGACATCGGCGCCGAGCGCCCCGCTCGCGTCCCCGGACCGGACGACCCCGCCTACTGGTGGCTGCAGGGCCCCAACCAGTGGCCCGCCGCCCTGCCCGGACTGCAGACCGCCGCGCTGCACTGGATCGACCGCCTCAGCGAGGTCGCCGGGAAGCTGCTCCACGAACTCCTGGCCGCCATCGGCGCGCCCGCCGGCTTCTACGACCCGGTCTTCGGCGAGCACGCCCACCCGCACCTGAAGCTGGTTCGCTACCCCGGCAGCGCCGGCGACGGCACCGACCAGGGCGTCGGCGCCCACAAGGACTACGGGTTCCTGACGCTCCTGCTCCAGGACCGGATCGGCGGACTGCAGGTACAGCGCGAGGACGGACGGTTCCACGACGTGCCGCCGATCCCGGGCGCCTTCGTCGTCAACCTCGGCGAGTTGCTGGAGGTCGCCACCAACGGCTACCTCCTCGCCACCAACCACCGGGTCGTCTCCCCGCCCGGCGCCACCGAGCGGTTCTCCGTGCCGTTCTTCTACAACCCCCGCCTGGACGCCCGCGTCGCCCCGCTGCCCTTCGCGCACGCCTCCACCGCGCCCGGCGTCACGAACGACCCGGACAACCCGCTGTACGCGGAGTACGGCTACAACGAGCTCAAGGGCAAGCTCCGCGCCCACCCGCTCGTGGCCCGGCGCCACCACGCGGGGCTGCTGAGCCCCGCGTGATCAGCGCTCGCCGTACGGACCCGGATCAGCCGGAGATGTCCTCGTAGCCCTCGATCTCCCGCGGGCTGCGGGGGCCGGGGCCGACGTACCGGGCGGACGGGCGGACCAGACGGCCGGTGCGCTTCTGCTCCAGGATGTGCGCCGACCAGCCCGCCGTCCGGGCACAGGTGAACATGGACGTGAACATGTGCGCCGGCACCTCGGCGAAGTCCAGCATGATCGCCGCCCAGAACTCGACGTTGGTGGCGAGCACCCGGTCCGGACGACGGCTGTGCAGCTCCTCCAGGGCCGCCTTCTCCAGGGCCTCGGCGACCTCGAAGCGCGGCGCGCCGAGCTCCCGGGCGGTACGGCGCAGGACCCGCGCCCGCGGGTCCTCCGCCCGGTACACACGGTGACCGAAGCCCATGAGCCGCTCACCCCGGTCCAGCGCCCGCTTCACATAGCCCTCCGCGTCCCCGGTCCGCTCGATCTCCTCGATCATGCCGAGGACCCGGGAGGGGGCGCCGCCGTGCAGCGGCCCGGACATCGCGCCCACGGCACCCGACAGGGCGGCCGCCACGTCCGCGCCGGTGGAGGCGATGACGCGGGCGGTGAAGGTGGAGGCGTTCATGCCGTGCTCGGCGGCGGACGTCCAGTAGGCGTCCACGGCGGCCACGTGCTTCGGGTCCGGCTCGCCCCGCCAGCGGATCATGAAGCGCTCCACCACGGACTGCGCCTTGTCGATCTCGCGCTGCGGCACCATCGGCAGGCCCTGCCCGCGCGCCGACTGGGCGACGTACGACAGCGCCATCACGGCGGCCCGGGCGAGGTCGTCGCGGGCCTCCTCGGCATCGATGTCGAGGAGCGGCTTCAGGCCCCACACCGGGGCGAGCATCGCCAGCGCGGACTGCACGTCCACCCGGATGTCACCGGAGTGCACGGGGATCGGGAACGGCTCGGCCGGCGGCAGACCGGGATTGAAGGCGCCGTCGACGAGCAGACCCCACACGTTGCCGAAGGAGACGTGACCGACCAGGTCCTCGATGTCGACACCCCGGTACCGGAGGGCGCCGCCCTCCTTGTCCGGTTCGGCGATCTCCGTCTCGAACGCGACGACTCCTTCGAGCCCGGGTACGAAGTCGGACATCAGGCGGCTCCTCGTGATGTGTGCGACAGATGGTGCGCCGGAGGCGACGACCATGCGTCGGATGTCAGAAGTGGCGTGCGTCGTGCGGATCCGCGGTCGTGTGCGGGGACTCGCGGTCCGGGGCGGTCTTCCCAGTGATGCCCCGTTCGCTCGGCGGTCACCCAACCGGGAAGCAGCACGATATCCCCGAGTGCCATGGATGGGGAGGGTGTACGGCACTGAGTGCCACGCAGTGACCAAGGCCACCCACGTCCCGGTCGGCGGGCGGCCGGGGGCTCGGGTGGCCCGGCCGGTCCCGAGCTCCCGGAGGGAGGAACGGCAGGGCGCGCACCGGGGCGGGCCGGGTGTGACGGGCGCCTCTCGGAGGCGGGCCGTCCATACGGCAAGATGACCGCGTGACCGACCGAGAAGCCGGCGAGACCGCCCCCTTCGACCTCGCCTCCATGCGCAAGCACTACCGGGCCGAGGGCCTCGCCGAGGAGGAGCTGGCCGACACCCCCGTGGCCCAGTTCGCCCGCTGGTTCCGGCAGGCCGCGACGGAGGGCGGGCTGTTCGAGCCCAACGCCATGGTCGTCTCCACGGCGGACGCCGAGGGCCGCCCCAGCTCCCGCACCGTGCTGCTGAAGGCGTTCGACGAAGAGGGCTTCGTCTTCTACACCAACTACGACTCCCGCAAGGGCCGCGACCTCGCCGCGAACCCCCACGTCTCCCTGCTCTTCCCGTGGCACCCGATGGCCCGCCAGGTCATCGTCCAGGGCGTGGCCCGCCGCACCGGCCGGGACGAGACCGCCGCGTACTTCCGCACCCGCCCGCACGGCTCCCAGCTGGGGGCCTGGGCCAGCGCCCAGTCGTCGGTGGTGGGCTCGCGCGCGGACATCGACGCCGCCTACGCCGGTCTGGCCGCCCGCTACCCGGAGGGCGAGCAGGTCCCCGTGCCGCCGCACTGGGGCGGCTTCCGGGTGGAGCCGCGGTCGGTGGAGTTCTGGCAGGGCCGCGAGAACCGGCTGCACGACCGCCTGCGGTACGTGGCCGAGCCGGGCGGCGGCTGGCGGGTGGAGCGCCTGAGCCCCTGACGCGCGCGTCCGCCGGACCCCGGTGTTCTCACGGCACCCGCGTCCGCCGGGAGCCGGTGCGTCGGGTCGGCGTGGCTGCTGTCCGTGGCCTGCGGCCTCGGGTTGCGCGCCGGGGTCGCCGCCCACGGCCCGCTCGGCCGGGACGCGCACCCGCGTCCGCCGGGAGCCGGTGTTCCCTCGGCGTGGGCGCTCTCCTGACGTCGGCGCCCTCCCGCCGTCCGCTACCGCCCGCCGTCGGCGTCCCCCGCCGGCCCTCGTTCCGTCCGTGAACGCAGACGACCCGCGGGCTTGGTTCCTCCGGGGAGGAGCCGGCCGGACGTACCGGCAGCCCGCGGGTCGGGTGACTGCTTGGGATTGGGCCGGCTGCACGCGACTGTCACGTGCTGGTCCGGCACCGCACTGAATGGGGTGACGGGCCGCTAGCCCGCAGTCACCTCACGCGTCCGGTATTCATACATCTGCCGAACCACCTCCCTTCTCGTGTACCGCACACCCTAGGAACCCGTCGGCCACCGATCAACACCTTTTTTCCGGCAGGCCCGATTCCCAGGTGCCGCCCGGGCCCGCGGGAGGCCGCCCATGCGCCTGCCAGGGGGCCGGGGAACGGCCGGAGAGCCCGGCCCGGACCGGACCGGCCCACTCACCGGTCCGCTCCGATCCGGACGGGACGCAGCGGCGTGCGGTGCTCGGCGGCCGTCCGCCGAGGCCGGGCGTCGGGGCCAGACGTCGGCGGACGGGCGCCGGCGGACGGGCGTCGGGGCCGGGCGCCGGGCCGAGGCGCCCGCACCCGTACGCGTCCGGCCTCACGCCTGCCCGTTCGCCCCGTTCACTCCGCTGCCCAGCCCGTTGTCCGCCGCGTTGCCCGGCCCGTTCCTCAGCTGTTCGGCGAGGTCCAGAACCGTGGCGATACGCGCGGCCACGTCCTCGGCGTAGGCCGCGTCGAAGCGCTCGAAGGGGCTGCGTCCGGAGCCGCGCAGGAACGTGACGACGCCCAGGGTCCGGCCCCGGCTGCGCAGCACCGCGCACAGGGCGTGCACGGACCCGGCCGGCCACTGGCGGGCCAGCGCCCATGCGCGTGCCTGTTCGGCGGAGACGGCGCCGGCGGTGGAGCGCACCGACCCGGCGCGTTCGACGCACTGCAGGGCCGGGTGGCCCTCGGTGTACCGGACGGGCAGTCCGGCCCGGCCGGTGAGCAGGCTGGGGCCCGGGCCCGCGGAGGGGGTGGCGGCCACGCGGACCAGCCGCACCGGTCCCGTCGCCTCCCCGGTGTCGGTCGGGGCGCCCTCGGTGACCCGGTCGACCAGGGCGTCGTCGGCGAAGCCGGCGAGTGCGAAGTCGAGGTGGACGGTGGCCGCCTCCGCCGGGTCCTCGCACTCGGCGGCGGCCCGGGCCGCCCGGTGCAGCTGGTTGGTGCGGAACCGCAGCAGGGAGGCCTCCTGCTCGCCCTGCTTGCCCTCGGTGACGTCGACGAAGAGCCAGGCGACGCCGAGGGGGACCGGTTCCTCGGCGAGCGGCGAGGCGAGCCGGACGAATCCGCAGCGCCAGCAGCGCCGCCGTTCGCCCTCCGGGGTGCGCACGGCCACCCAGATCTCGGCGGGCGCGGGCGGGGCGCCTTCCGCGAGGACGTGGGTGAGCGCGCTCTCGAGTTCTTCGAAGCCCTGGGTGAGCAGGTCGCCCAGGGGGCGTCCGAGCAGGGCCGTGCGGCCGGTGCCGAGGGCCCGGGCCGCGTACGCGTTCACCACGGCGGGGCGCAGGTCGGCGTCGACCAGGACGACCCCCCAGGAGGCTTCCTCGAACAGGGCCTCGCTCAGCGCGATGGACCGTTCGAGGTCGATCTGCGCGTGCACCTCGCTGAAGGCGCAGTACACGCCCGCGGGCCGGCCGTCGGGGCCGCGGACGGCCGCCGACTGGGTGCGCACGAGGACGCGCCCGCCGTCCTTGGTGAGCAGGGCGAACTCGTTCACCTGCCGTCCGGGCGCGTGCATGGCGGACATCAGCCGCCGCTCGACCTCCTCGGCGTCCGCCCGGCGGACGGCCCATCCGGCGAACCCGTGCCGGCCCACGGCCTCGGCGGCGGTCCAGCCGAGGATGCGCTCGGCCTCGCGGTTCCAGTGGGTGACGACTCCCTGGGCGTCGAAGGCGCACAGGGCCGCGTCCATGCCGTCGAGAAGGGCGGCCAGCAGGTCCGAGCCGTCGGGGCCCTCCGGGCCGTCGCGCTCGGGCTCGTCCGGCCCCAGCTCGTCGGTGGTCCCACTACGCCGGGAAGCACTCACCTGGACCCCCTGCAGGCTGCGTCCGCACGGTACGGCGCGTCCGTTCACTCACTCGCCCTCATTCAACTGGAACGTGACGCAGCACACATCGAGTTCCCGCAAGATTGAAGGAATCGTTGTAGGCACGCGTTCCCCAGGGATCACTCCCTACACGCCCGGACGCGCCCCGGGATCAGCGGCGGTAGAAGATCCGGTCGGCGTACTGCTCGAACACGCGGCTGTTCCACTCGTGGCCGCCGTCGATGTTGCCGGAGCGCAGCAGCGGGGGCTCGATGCCGCGGTCGGCCAGGACACCGGCCGTCGTGGCCATGACGGCCTGGAGCAGGGCCGTGGTGACGACGGTGGAGGCGGGCGCGAAGGGGGCCGGGACGGCGTCGAGGGTCAGCTCCGCGTCACCGGGGGCGATCTTGGAGTCGACGACGACGTCGCAGTGGTCCTTCAGGTACGTGCCCGAGGAGTGCCGCGACGCCGTCTCCCGCGTGTAGGCCACCGAGGTCACGCCGATCACCTTCACGCCGAGCGCGCGGGCGGACTGGGCCATCTCGACGGGCAGCGGGTTGCGGCCCGACAGGGAGACGATCACCAGGGCGTCGCCGGCGCGCAGGGGGGAGCAGCCCAGCACGGTGCCGGCGAGGCCGTCGACGCGTTCCAGGGCGGAGCCCAGGGTGGCCGGCACCACGTCGACACCGACGGTGCCGGGGACGGCGAGCAGGTTCATCAGGGCCAGACCGCCGGCCCGGTAGACGACGTCCTGGGCGGCGAGGGAGGAGTGGCCGGCGCCGAACGCGAACAGGCGGCCGCCGGCGGCGACGGTGTCGGCCAGCAGCGTGCCGGCCGCCGCGATCGTCTCGGCCTCCTCGTCGTGGACCCGCTGGAGCAGGCCGATGGCGGCGTCGAGGAACTGGCCGGCCGGAGTGCGGTCGCTCATGCGATGCCCCTTCGAGGTGTCCGTGTCGCGGATCACGGTGCGGTCCGGACCGGAGCCGTGTCAATACGGTGCGGCAGCGGGCGAGCCGGGCGGCGCCCTCGCGCGGCCGGTCCGGTTGTCGGCGGCATGCGTCAGAATTGAGTCCAGGGCCAGCGCACACCGCCGAGAGCCGTCGAGCCTTCGGCAGAGGTAATCGAGGGGCACAATGTCCGGACTGATCGACACCACGGAGATGTATCTCCGCACCATCCTCGAGCTGGAGGAGGAAGGCGTCGTCCCCATGCGCGCCCGGATCGCCGAGCGGCTCGACCAGAGCGGTCCGACGGTCAGCCAGACGGTCGCCCGGATGGAGCGCGACGGCCTCGTGTCGGTCGCCCCGGACCGCCATCTGGAGCTGACGGACGAGGGCCGCAGGCTGGCGACGCGCGTGATGCGCAAGCACCGGCTCGCGGAGTGCCTGCTGGTCGACGTGATCGGCCTGGAGTGGGAGCAGGTGCACGCCGAGGCGTGCCGCTGGGAGCACGTGATGAGCGAGGCCGTCGAGCGGCGGGTGCTGGAGCTGCTGCGCCATCCGACCGAGTCGCCGTACGGCAACCCGATCCCGGGCCTGGAGGAGCTGGGCGAGCCGGACGGGTCGAACCCGTTCCTCGACGAGGGCATGGTGTCGCTGGCGGACCTGGCGCCGGGCCCAGACGGCAAGACGGTCGTCGTGCGGCGGATCGGCGAGCCGATCCAGACGGACGCCCAGCTGATGTACACGCTGCGTCGTGCGGGCGTGCAGCCCGGTGCGGTGGTGAGCGTCACCCAGTCGGCGGGCGGGGTGCTGGTCGGCAGCGGCGGTGAGGCGGCCGAGCTGCAGGCGGACACCGCCTCGCACGTCTTCGTGGCCAAGCGCTGACCCCTGCCTGCGGACGCCGGCGGGCCGCTTCGGCGTCCCGGCCGGCGCGCACGAGGAGTGCCTGGCCGGCTTCACGGCCCGGCGTGCCACGGCGTGCCCGGTGCCGCCGGCCCGGGGGTGTCGTTCGACCCGGACCTGGTCGACGAGACGGCCCAGCGGACCGGGGCCCGATCGCGGACGACGTCCAGGACGGGCGCGAGGCCTTGGTGGACGCCGACCGCGCGCCGCCCCCGCCGCCGCGGTTCGCCAGCCCGTCGGCGGCGTCCCTGGCGCCCCGGCATCTCTGGCGTCCCCGCGGCGTCCTCGGCCCGGTGGCCGGTGCGGCCGGGTGACCGCCGGGCCCGTCGAGGCGTGTACGGCCCGGCGGCCGGCCCGTCGCGGACGGCCCTCACGGGACGCGGTCCCGGGGGCCGCGTGCACCGGCCGAAGGCGTTCGCCCGGAGGCGCCGCCACGCGCGGCCTCCGGTGCGTCGAATCGCAGCGCCCGGCCCCCGCGCGTGCGAGGCTGTCGCGAGAGGCGTACGGCGTGGAGGGGGTGGGGAGAATGCGTCGCGAAGATGTGGAGGGCCCCGGCGCCGCTGGGCGCCGGGGCCCGTCCTCCCCAGTGTCGACCCGGAGCCCCGAGCTCTCAGGGTCGTCCCCCTCGGACCGTTTTTCCCCGAGCGGTCCGCCTCCCGTTGAAGATCTCCCCCCGGCGGCGGCGATCATGCCTGACGAAGGGTCACTCGAACGAGGGGTGTTACCGCCAGGGGCCGCATTTTCGAATATGTATTCGATAGCCTGTGGGTCATTCGGAGCCGGCCGGCACCGGTCGGAACGACCGGCCCGAGGAAAGCAAGGGGGTGCCGGAACCAATGGCGCGGCGCATCGAGGTGACCGGGGCGGGCGGCGTACGCCTGGCGGCCTGGGAGTTCGCCGATCCTCCCAAGAGCGACCCGGCGCCGTTCGTGCCGGAACAGGCCGGCGCGGCCGGACCCGGTGAGGACGGTCCGCAGGCACCGGCGCCGGGCGGTCCGGGCGCGGAAGGCGCGGGCGCCGGGGCGCACGACCCCGGCGTGCTGTTACTGCACGGCCTGATGGGCCGGGCCTCGCACTGGGCCGGCACCGCCCGCTGGCTCGCCGGGCGGCACCGGGCCGTGGCCCTGGACCAGCGCGGCCACGGCCAGAGCGAGAAGCCCCCGCGGGCGGCTTACACCCGCGAGGCCTACGTGGCGGACGCCGAGGCCGCCGTCGACCAGCTCGGGCTCGGCCCGGCCGTCGTCATCGGCCACGCCATGGGCGCGCTGACGGCCTGGCAGCTCGCCGCCAGGCGACCGGACCTGGTGCGCGGTCTGGTCATCTGCGACATGCGGGCCTCCGCGCTCGGCGCGGCCTCCCAGCGCGAGTGGGAGGACTGGTTCACGACCTGGCCGACGCCCTTCGCCACCCTCGCCGACGTCCGCAAGTGGTTCGGCGAGGACGACCCGTGGGTGGAGCGCCCCAGCCCGGCCCGCGGCGAGTTCTACGCCGAGGTCATGCACGAGTGCCCGGACGGCTGGCGGCCCGTCTTCGACCCCGGGCAGATGCTGAAGTCCCGCGAGTCCTGGGTGTACGACGCGCACTGGGAGGAGCTCGCCCAGGTCCAGTGCCCCGCCCTCGTCGTCCGCGGCCTGGACGGGGAGCTCGGCCGCGCCGAGGCCCAGGAGATGGTCCGGGTCCTGCCCCGCGGCCAGTACGCGGAGGTCGCCGAGGCCGGCCACCTCGTCCACTACGACCAGCCGGAGGCCTGGCGCGCGGCCGTCGAGCCGTTCCTGGACGCGGTGCTGACGGGGTGAGGCCCGGCCGCCCCGTCAGCCCTTGCTCACCGCCGCCAGGATCTCCGGCAGACGCCCCGCCGTGCGCGGCGCCGCCAGGCGCAGGCCGAGCAGGGCGAGCCCGGCGCCGTACGCCGCGCCCACCGGCAGCAGCAGCCCGCTGACGACCTCGCCGCCCGCGCCGGCCCGCGCCCAGACGGTCAGGGCGATGACGGGCGCGCAGAGCACGGCCGCCGCGGCCATGCCGCCGACGAGGGAGATCCAGGCGAGGTTCGCCTGGCCGGGGGCCACGTTCTTGTGGCCCTCCTGCGGGATGGAGTACGGGAAGCGGGCCGAGGCCCAGGCGCCGGTGGCCAGCATCGCCCCGAGCAGCGCGAAGGACAGGCCGAGCACCTCGGGCAGCCGTGACCAGTCGCCGAGCAGCGCCGTCGTCAGCACGGTCACGAGCGTGGCGTACGGCAGGGTGATCGACAGCAGGGCCAGCGCCCGTCCGCGCAGCTCGGCGTACGCCTCGCGCGGCGAGGAGATCGTCAGGGCCACCATCCAGAAGGCGGACGTGTCCTGGCCGAACTGGTTGTACATCTGCATGCCGAGCATCCCGGCGGCGAAGCAGGCGAAGTACGGGCTGCCGGTGCCCTGCACGGCGTTGAACACCGGCACGATCAGGCCGACGGCGAGCGAGGTGATCCAGGCCGCCTTGGTCTTGGGGTCGCGCCACACGTACCGCAGGCTGCGCTCCATGACCGTGCCGGTGCGGCCCGAGGGCAGCAGCCGGGCCGGGCCCTTGGCGGAACGGCCGCGCGCGGCGGGCCCGGCGGCCTGGAGCGTGGAGGCGTCGCCGGTGACCATCAGCCGGGTCAGGCTGCGTTCCCACAGCCGGAGCAGCGCGAGCACGGCCGCGGCGGTGAGGGCCAGCTGCGCGGCGGCGACCGCGTACGAGCCCCTGCTCGCCGAGTCCACCGCGCCGACCGCGGAGGCGGGCGGCACCCACCGCAGCACCTCCGCGGCCGGATCGAGCTGGGCGAGGCCCCGCTCCCCGAGCCGCTGCGCGGCGAAGTTGACGAGCTGCGCCCCGACGGCGACGACCAGGCCGCTCAGCACGGCGAGGTCCCGCCCCTTGCGGCTGGTCAGCAGGCGCAGGTTGGCGGCGGCCACGGCCCGCGCCAGGGCGACGCAGCCCAGCAGCGCCAGGACGACGGCGAGGACCGCCACGGCGTACGCGGCCGCCCCGTGCGCCACGCAGAGCACGCAGCCGGCCAGGAGCAGGACCGTGAACAGCGGGCCGACGCCGACGACGGAGCCCGCGAGCAGCCCCCGGACCAGCTGCCGGGGGCGCAGCGGAAGCATCACCAGGCGGGTCGGGTCCAGGGTCTCGTCGCCGCCGGGGAAGAACAGCGGCATCACCGCCCAGCCCAGCGCCAGCACGGCCGCGGCCGGGACGGCCACGGACGCGGCGTGCGCGTGGCCCCGCAGCGCGACGAGCCCGAGCAGGTGCAGCGCGGCGAACAGCAGCACGAGGACCATCGACGCGACGTACGCGGCGCGGCGCCCGTCGGACCGCCGCAGCCCGTTGCGCAGCAGCGACAGCTTCAGCCGCACGATCACGGGGACGACCCGGGCGCCGGGCGCGGCGGGGCCGGCGGGGTGCGCCGGCGCGGGCGGAACACCGTTCATCGCGCCCCGCCGCCCAGCCAGTCGAGGTCCGAGCCCGCGTCGCGGCCCTGCGCGCCAACGAGTTCGAGAAACGCCTGCTGGAGGGTGGGGGACTGGCCGCGCACCTCGGCGAGCGGGCCGTGGGCGCGGATGCGGCCCGCCGCCATGACGGCCACCCAGTCGCACAGCGACTCGACCAGTTCCATGACGTGCGAGGAGAACACGACGGTGCCGCCCGAGGCGGTGTAGCGCTCCAGGACGCCGCGGACGGTCTGGGCGGACACCGGGTCGACGCCCTCGAACGGCTCGTCCAGGAAGAGGACCTCGGGATTGTGCAGCAGGGCCGCCGCCAGCCCGATCTTCTTGCGCATGCCGGTCGAGTAGTCGACGACCAGCTTGTGCTGGGCCCCGGCCAGGTCGAGCACGTCGAGGAGCTGTGCCGCCCGGCGGTCCACCTCGTCGCCCCGCATGCCGCGCAACCGCCCGGAGTAGGACAGCAGTTCACGCCCCGACAGCCGCTCGAAGAGCCGGAGCCCCTCGGGCAGCACTCCGATGCGCGCCTTCACGGCGACCGGGTCGCGCCACACGTCGTGCCCGACGACCTCGACGGTGCCCTGGTCCGGCCGCAGCAGCCCGGTCACCATCGACAGGGTGGTCGTCTTCCCGGCGCCGTTGGGCCCGACCAGCCCGATGAACTTCCCGGCGGGCAGCTCCAGATCGATCCCGGCGACGGCGACCTGCTGCCCGAACCGCTTCCACAGCCCCCGCACCCGCACGGCCGCTGAACCCACTCCCCGCTCCCTCCGTCAGGGCCCCACCCTACGGTGGTGCCGCACCGGAGGGTCATGGGGCACAGCGCCGGACCGCGGCCGTCGAGGGCCCGCTCCGGCCGGGCGCGGAGGGCACCGTCAGCGGTCCCTGCCGCACGCGTACGCCAGCGGCGGGACCAGCTCGTCCGCGTCCGGCAGCCACCGGTTCGCCGCGGTGGGCCGGCACGCCCACTGCACCGCGCCGCCCGTCCCGTACCGGGTCGGCGGCGCCGCCACGTAGGCGCCCTCGCCGAGCGCCACCAGGTCCAGGGAGGCGGGCGACCAGCCCAGCGCGCGCACCCGCTGCGGCACCTTCGCCGACGCGCCCGGCAGCACGAAGAACTGCATGCGCCGGTCCGGCGTCAGCGTCACCGGCCCCGGCGTCAGCCGCATCCGCTCCATCCGGGCCAGGGCCAGGAAGCCCGCGCTCTCGGGCACGTCGATCGCGTCGAACGTGCGGCCGGTGGGCAGCAGGACCGACGCCGCCGGCCGCCGCTGCCACAGCCGGCGCGCGGCGGTCGCACTGCCCGTGGCCTGCGCCGCCCAGTCCTCCCGCGCGGGGTGCGCGCCGGGCGCGGCGCACGCGGGCGCACCGCAGGAGCAGCGCCGCACGCCGTCGACGGTCTCCAGCCAGGTGCCGGGGACGACGTCCCAGTGGCGCTCCTCGGCGTAGCGGACGGCGGCGTCCAGCGGCGACTGACCACGCTGCTGCGGGATCTGTCCGGCAGTCGGTGCGGCTTCGGTGTCCGGGATCGTCTCTTCCACGATCCACTCAACTCCCGCGTCCACCGGGAGTCACGGCCGCCCGCGCGCGGGGGAGGAGCACTGGTTCCGCGCCTGGGGCGCACGGGTGCATCCGTGGGGGCGCGCGGGAGGAACGACGGCGGCGTGGGGTAGTCCCGTGGGGGGTTGGCATCCGCCTTTACCCCGGCAATCCTCGCATGCCTCGCATTGTCGGTATGTCCGCGGGGCATTGATCGTCACAGCCGGACCGGTTCGCCGGGACGCGAGGGATCCGGCCGCTCAGGACACGACAACTCGGTGCACGGGCAGGCACCGCAGCCAGACGGCGGGTGAGCCGAAGGGACGCGCCGGGGACGGGAGGGCGACCGCGCCGAGGCCGAGGGGCCGGGCGCGGGAGTCCTCCCGCCGCCGGTGGAGCGCCCCGGGGGCGACCCGCCATGAGCAGGGGGTACGCCATGGCCGCAAGGCCGCTTGTCGCGCGGCAGCCGAACGAACGGCTGCAGGCGCTCATCCAGGAAGCGGGATGCTCGAACGCCGGGCTCGCCCGCCGGGTCAACCTGTGCGGCGCGGAGCACGGTCTGGACCTGCGGTACGACAAGACGTCCGTGGCCCGCTGGCTGCGCGGCCAGCAGCCGCGGGGACGGGCGCCGGCCGTCATCGCCGAGGCGCTGGGCCGCAAGCTGGGCCGCACGGTCACGATCGACGAGATCGGCATGGCCAACGGCAAGAACCTCGCCTCCGGGGTAGGGCTCCAGTTCTCGCCGACGGTGCTGGGGGCCATCGAGCAGGTCTGCGAGCTGTGGCGCAGCGACGTCGGGCGCCGGGACTTCCTGTCCGGCTCCTCCGTCGCGGCCTCCGCGCTGGTCGAGCCCAGCCGCGACTGGCTGATCTCCGGGCCGGACGCGCAGGTGGCGCGCTCGGCCGGGCCCCGGGTGGGCCGCGCGGACGTGGCCGCGGTGCGGGCGATGACGCAGGCGCTGACCGACCTCGACCACCAGTACGGCAGCGGACACGTGCGCCCGGTGGTCGTGCACTACCTGAACAGCGTCGTCTCCGGGCTGCTGGCGGGCTCCTACCGGGAGGCGGTGGGGCGCGAACTGTTCGCCGCCGTCGCCCGGCTGACGGAGCTCGCCGGCTACATGGCCGTCGACACCGGGCAACCGGGGCTCGCCCAGCGGTACTACATCCAGGCGCTGCGGCTGGCCCAGGCGGCCGGCGACCGCGGCTACGGCGGCTACATCCTCGCCGCGTCCATGAGCCACCTCGCCGCGCAGCTCGGGAACCCGCGTGAGATCGCGCAGTTGGCGCGGGCGGCGCAGGAGGGGACGCGCGGGCGGGTCACCCCGCGCGCGGAGGCGATGTTCCACGCGGCCGAGGCGCGCGGGCACGCGCTGATGGGCGACCTGCGGGCGGCGCAGCTGTCGTCCGGGCGGGCGGTCGGCGCGCTGGAGGCCGCCGAAGCCGCCTCGGGTGACGACCCGGTGTGGATCGCGCACTTCGACGAGGCCTACCTCGCCGACGAGTTGGCGCACTGCCACCGCGACCTCGGCCAGGCGGAGGCGGCGGCGCGCTGTGCGGGGCAGGCGCTGGCCGGGCACCCCGAGTCGCGCGCCCGGCGGCGGGCCATCGGCTACCTGCTGCTCGCCACCGCGCAGGTGCAGCAGCGGGAGGTCGAGCAGGCCTGCGCCACGGGCACGGAGGCGGTGCGGCTGCTGGAGACGCTGCGGTCCAACCGGGGCGCCGAGTACCTGGAGGACTTCCAGCAGCGGCTGGAGCCGTACCGGGACGAGCCGGTGGTGCGGGAGTTCGGGGCGCGGCTGGAGGTGCCGGCGGCGGCCTGAGCCCGCGACCCGCCGAGTGCGGTGCCCAGCGGGGCAGTTCGCGCGGCCGACCGGGGCGGGCGGCCGCCGGGGGGCGGCGGCGGGCCGGCGGCGGCCGCGGCAACTGGGCGCGGACGGCGGCCGGTCGGGCCGGGACGGAGCTCATCAGCGTGCGGCGGGCCGGTTTTGTTACTGCTGTCACAGGGAAGGAGGTCAGGTCGCGTACTGCGTGGCACCCGGCTCCGGGGACCCGGTAGCGTGAGCCGACGATTCCGAAGGTCCCCCATTCACAGGAGTCCCGGTGACGCAGAGCGGACAGGGCGAGGAGCCCTCGGCGCAGCCCGCGCGCGAAGGCATCGTGCTGCCCTCCGACGGCGGCGAGCCCCTGCTGCCGGGCATGACGGGCACGCCCGGCGGCCACCCGCCCGCGCAGCCGGCCGGCCAGGCCCCGGCCGGCGGCCAGGCCTGGGGCCGGCCCTGGGGACCCGACCAGCAGCAGGCCCCGTCCCCGCAGGGCTGGCAGACGTCGGCCGAGCAGCCGTGGGGTGCGGCGGACCCGTACCAGCAGCAGACCGCCGGGCAGTGGGGCGCGCCGGGCCAGGGTGCCGCCCGGCACGGGGCCGGCGCGCTGCCGCCCGAGGGCGCCCCGGGCACGCACCACGGCGCCGCGCAGCCGCCGTATGACCAGCAGACCGGCCAGGCGGGCGCCATGCCCCAAGCCGGCGCCGACCCGTACGGCTACTCCGCCGGACAGCCCGCCCCGCACGCGCAGGCCGGACAGCCCGCCCCGCACGCGCAGGCCGGGCACGGCGCGCCGCACGGGCAGGCCGGGCACGGCGCGCCGCACGGGCAGGGCGCCTACGGCGGCGCCCCCCTTCCGCCCGCCGACGAGGGCGCGACCCAGTACCTGCCGCCGGCCGCCGCGGCCCCCGCGCACGAAGGGGCCACCCAGTACCTGCCGCCGGTCGCCGCCGCACCGGCCGACGAGGGGGCCACGCAGTACATCCCGCCCGTGCCGGGCGGCGCCCTGCCGCCGGAGGCGGGCGACCAGGCGACCCGGTACCTGGGCCGCGTACCGCAGAGCGGTTCCGGTCCGCTGCCGGGCGCGGCGACCGGCGGCAACCCGGACGCCGAGGCCACGCAGTACATCCCGCCCGTGGACGCCCAGGGCGGCGGACCGTCGTACGGCGGCACGCCGGCCGAGTTCGACAACCTCTTCCGCGACGGGTCCCGCGGCGAGGCGCCCGGCGCCTCCACCCAGCAGTTGCCCCGCTTCGAGCAGCAGGCCCCGCACGCCGCCCCCGCCCCGTCCGGTCCCGGCGGCGGACCGTCGTACGGCGGCCGGGGCGACGGAGGCGGCCGGGGCCGGCGCAGCGGCTCGCGCGTGCCGCTGATCGCCGCCGTCGGCGCCGGCATCGTCGTGCTCGGTGTCGGCGCGGGCGCCCTGCTCAGCGACGGCGGTGACGACAAGGGAGCCGACGGCAAGAACCAGACCGTCTCCGCCACCGCGCCCGCGACGCCCGGCGGTTCCGCGCCGGCGTCCGCGGACCCGGCCCGGCAGCAGGCGGCCGGCCTGGACAAGCTGCTGGCCGACAGCGGCAGCAGCCGTGCCTCCGTCATCCAGGCCGTGGCCGACGTCAAGGCCTGCAAGAACCTCGGCGACGCGGCCGCCGACCTGCGCGACGCGGCCAGGCAGCGCGGCGAGCTGGTGGCCCGCCTGGCGCAGCTGCCCACCGACAAGCTCCCGGACCACACCGCGCTGACCTCCGCGCTGACCAGCGCGTGGAAGGCGTCCCAGTCGGCGGACAACCACTACGCGGCCTGGGCGGACCAGGTGGGCGGCAAGAGGGGCTGCAAGAAGGGCCAGGCCCGGGTCACCGGGGAGGCCCAGGCCGGCAACCGCGCGAGCGGCGTGGCCAGCGCGCAGAAGACGAAGGCCGCGCAGCTGTGGAACAGCATCGCCACGACCTACGGCCTGACCCAGCGCCAGCCCACCCAGCTCTGACGGGACTCCGGCCCCGCCCCCGGTGACGCGCCCGGCGCGAACCTGCTCCGTGACGGGACCGCGCACGCATCCTGGGCCCGGGCTGGGGCACCGGACCCCGCCTCGCGGGCCGCGGGGCGGGACGCCGGGCCGGCCGTGTGGACCGGCGCCGAGCCGGCCCTGTGACCGGACCGCGCACGGTGGGGCCACGGCGGGGGCGCCGGGCCGACGCCGTGACCGGACCGCGCACGCACCCTGGGCCTGGGCTGGGGCGCCGGACCCCGCCTCGCGGGCCGCGGGGCGGGACGCCGGGCCGGCCGGGTGGACCGGCGTCGGCCGGCCTTGTGACCGGACCGCGCACCCTGGGCCACGGCGGGGCGCCGGGCCGGCACAGCGACCGGACCGCGCACGCATCCTGGGCCTGGGCTGGGGCACCGGACCCCGCATCGCGGGCCGCGGGGCGGGACGCCGGGCCGGCCGTGTGGACCGGCGCCGAGCCGGCCCTGTGACCGGACCGCGCACCCTGGGCCACGGCGGGGGCGCCGGGCCGGCACAGCGACCGGACCGCGCACCCTGGGTCACGGGCCGGGGCGCCGGGGCGGTCGGGACCCGGGCCCGGAGCCGGAGCCGGGGGTACGGGCCGGGCGCGGGTCCGCCGCCGCGATCGACCCCGCACCCCGGGCCATAAGGCGGGACGCCGGGCCGGCCGGGTGGACCGGCGCCGGCCGGCCGGGTGGACCGGCGCCATGTGGACCGGCGCCGGGCCGGCACAGCGACCGGACCGCGCACCCTGGGTCACGGGCCGGGGCGCCGGGGCGGGCGGGACCCGGGACCGGAGCCGGGGCCGGGGGTACGGGGCGGGGCCCGGAGCCGGGGTCCGGGCGGCTCAGTCCACGTCCGCGTTCTCCAGCGGCTTGGCCATGTCGACGAAGCCCTCGGTGGCCGCCACCAGCCGCCCCTGCCGTACGACCTGCAGGGTGACGTCGGCGTTGACGAGGCGGGGCAGGCCGACCGAGGCGAGGAGGTCCTCGGAACGCCAGCGCAGCGGCGGGGTCAGGCCGCCGGTCCGCACCGTGAGCCCGTCGTCGAGCGTGCGGCGCACGCTGCCGGGGGTCACCTCCCCGGCGCCGATCCGCTCCAGGACGGCCCGGAGCACCGTGTAGGCGATCCACGTGGTCTGCACGCCGGGATCCGCGGGGTCGATGCGGTTGTCGCCGAAGGCCTCTTCGTTGATCACCTTCTTCATCGCGTTCCAGCGCGGGTCGCTCGCCACCGGGTACCAGCCGGTGATGTACGCCCCCTCGTACGGTCCCGTCCGCCCGCCGCCGGCGTCGACCACGGTCTGGTCGACGCTGCCCAGCACGGCCGCGGTCCGCACCGCCGGGTAGTCCTCGCGGGCGCGCCGGAAGGAGTCCATGAAGATGCCCGTGCGGTCGCCGAGCGCGGGGATCACACAGCCCTTCGCCCCCGGGGTGGCGGTCGCCCGCCGGAGCGCCCGGTCCGCCTGGCCGGAGTACTCGGTGGCGTCCTCCGCCGCGCGCTGGTCTTGCGCGGGCCCGTGGCCGCCGGACGCCAGGCCCGCGTCGAGCAGGCCGGGCAGCTCGTCGCCGGTGATGGTGTCGGGCCGGACGAGCGCCACCGGGCCGCAGTCGGGCGCCAGCTGCCTGCCGAGGCCGGCCAGCAGCACCGGCTGGCCGCCGTTGACGGGGTAGGACAGCGCCCGGGTGAACTCGGCGGTGGTCACGCCGTAGCCGCCGACGTACGGGATGCCCGCGCCCTCCAGCGGGGGGAAGAAGGAGTCGCTGTACTGGCTGTAGGAGCCGACGACGGCGACCACGTTCTCCTTGACGGCCCGCCGGGCGCACTTCGCCGCGGACACGCTGTCGTTTCTCTCGTTGCAGGTCAGCACCCTGAGTTCGCGGCCGCCGACGCCGCCGTGGGAGTTGACCCAGCGGGCGTACGCCCGGGCCATGGCGGGCATGCCGGGCTTGTTGGTGACCCGGGTGTCCTCAGGCGCCCAGGTCATCACGGTCACGGGCTCGTCCCCGGAGCCCCCCGTGGCACCGGGGACCAGCCCGCAGCCGGCCGCCAGCGAGGCACAGACCGCCAGCGCGACCGCGCACAGCGCGGAGCGTCTCGCGGCGGGCCGGAGGGAGGCGGGGAGTAACATGCTGCGCTTGCGCTGCCTGCCGGTCATGGGCACGCACGATTCCGTCACATCACTAACCCGCGAGTGACCCTCGCTCAACGGACGGTGACGTCCAGGTGAATTACGGGGGCCGGTGAGACCGGTGCGAGGGGGAACGTACGATCGATGACCGTGCAAGGTTCGGAGAACTCTTCCCGTCGCGGCCGCCGCTCGTCCACCATGGGCGGTATGCCCGTGAACGACATGCCGTGGTGGCGCTGGCGCAGCAACGTGCGCTCGGCGCTGCACATGCTCTCCGACCCGGCCTTCCAGCGGGACGTCTGGCTCGCCGGCGTCGAGGGGTACGGCGACGTCACCGACGCCGTGTACCGCCTGGTGGAGGACACCTGGCTGGACAACTGGTCCGCCGAGAAGTACGTCGGCACCATCTTCCGCGACTCCCAGGAGGCGGCGCTCGTCGACACGGCCGTCCTGCGCGTGCTGCGCCTCATGCACCAGGTCGGTCCGGACGCCCCGGTGGCCGCGTACCTCGAGCACCACGCCTGGCCGGAGGCGGTCCGGGCGGCGCGCGACGCGCACGTGCGGATGGCGGTGAGCGACGGGGAGGACCCGGACGCCCCGCCGCGCACCCTCGAGGTGCTGCGGATCATGACCCGGTCCGCGTAGCGGACGGCGCCCCGCGGGCCGGGGCGGACGTGAGATCCTGGCTGGCATGAGCGAGCAGTCCCCGCGGCCCCCGGCCCAGGCCGACCAGTACGTCCTCACCCTCTCCTGCGCCGACCGGCAGGGCATCGTGCACGCCGTGTCGAGCTACCTGTTCATGACCGGATGCAACATCGTGGACAGCCAGCAGTTCGGTGACCAGGACACGGGACTGTTCTTCATGCGCGTCCACTTCTCGGCGGAACCCCCGGTGACGGTGGACAAGCTGCGCGCCAGCTTCGCGGCGATCGGCGACTCCTTCCAGATGGACTGGCAGATCCACCGGGCCGACGACAGGATGCGGATCGTGCTGATGGTCAGCAAGTTCGGGCACTGCCTGAACGACCTGCTCTTCCGCACCCGGATCGGAGCGCTGCCGGTGGAGATCGCGGCGGTGGTGTCCAACCACACCGACTTCGCCGAGCTGGTGGCCTCCTACGACATTCCCTTCCACCACATCCCGGTGACGAGGGACACCAAGCCCGAGGCCGAGGCGCGGCTGCTGGAGCTCGTCCGCGAGGAGAACGTCGAGCTGGTCGTCCTCGCCCGCTACATGCAGGTCCTCTCGGACGACCTGTGCAAGCAGCTCAGCGGCCGGATCATCAACATCCACCACTCCTTCCTGCCGAGCTTCAAGGGCGCCAAGCCGTACCACCAGGCCCACGCGCGGGGCGTGAAGCTGATCGGGGCGACCGCGCACTACGTCACCGCCGACCTCGACGAGGGCCCGATCATCGAGCAGGAGGTCGAGCGGGTCGGCCACGACGTCACGCCGGACCAACTGGTCGCGGTGGGCCGGGACGTGGAGTGCCAGGCCCTGGCGCGGGCGGTGAAGTGGCACGCCGAGCGCCGGATCCTGCTGAACGGCCGGCGCACGGTGGTCTTCGCCTGAGCGGCCGGTGGGCGCCGCCGGTGGGCCGGTGAGGTGCGCGGTGGTGTTCGCCTGGGCGGCCGGTGAGGCGCCGCCGGTGGGCCGGAAGGTGCCGCGGCGGAGGACCTGGTGAGGAGGCGGATCAGTCCCCTGCCGGCCCGCCGCGGGCTGCGCCCGGCCGGCGACCGGACTCCCCGCGGCCCGGGACGGCGGTGTCCGCCGGGACGCCGCACGGCGGCCCGGGCCGCGCGGCGCGGTGAAAGCCGCACGGCGCGGTGACGGCGGCGCGGCGCGGTGACGGCCGCACGGCGCGGTGGCGGCGGCGCGGCGCGGTGAAAGCCGCACGGCGCGGTGGCGGCGGCGCGGCGCGGTGACGGCCGCACGGCGCGGTGACGGCCGCACGGCGCGGTGGCGGCGGCGCGGCGCGGTGACGGCCGCACGGCGCGGTGGCGGCGGCGCGGTGGCGGGGCGACGGCCGCACGGCCGCACGGCCGCCGGACGGCCCTACAGGCGGCTCAGGGACGCCGCCGCGTACAGGACGTCCCTGATCGCCTCCCGGTCCCCGGTCTGCCCGGCGGCGGCGTCCAGCGGCGGGACGTGTCCCGCCGCCAGCCGGCAGAACTCCACGCCGTCCAGCGCCACATGCGCAACCTCCCACTCCGCGGAGCCCACCGCGCCGGGGGAGTCCAGCGGGATCAGCCACTCGCCCCCGCCCAGTCCCTCGATCTCCAGCCGGAGGCTGCGCCCGGGTGCTCCCGCCGGGACGAGGTGCCGCACGCGGCCGGGCGCGGCGAGCCCGGACCGCCGGCGGCCGGCGAGGACGGCCGGCAGCATCCGCGCCGCGAGGTCGATCATCCGGTGCAGATGCCGCGGGGCCGGCGGCGGATACGGGTAGTCCACCGCTTCGGCGACGTCCTCCGCGTGCACCCAGCACTCGAAGGCGCGGTCGAGCATCGCGTCGGGCAGGGGCAGTTCGAAGTCGCCGTAGGAGACGGCCGTCGGGCCGGAGTGGCCGGCCGGTCCCTCGGTCAGGGACGCCGCCCGTACGAGGGCGTGCGTCTGCTCCCGCCACGGCGCGCGCACCGACCGGGTCCGCGGTATCCGCGAGGCCCGCCAGCAGGCCTCGGTGCGCGCCGTCGGCGCCGGAGCGCCGGCGGTGCCGTCCCCGAGCGGGTCGTCGAGCCCCAGCGCGACCGCGACGAGTCCGTCGACGCTCATCAGATGGGCGACGACCCCGGCGACGGTCGTCCGGCGGCTCGCGGCGCCGTCGCCCTCGAACCAGCGCAGCCGCACCGGCGCCTGCCAGTCGGTCTCCCCGATGTCCTGCAGCAGCGCGTCCAGGCGGGCCGTCTCGGCGTCGTAGGGCGCAACCCAGCCGGGCACCGGGATGCGCGGGGGCCGCCGCTCCAGGCAGTTCCGCAGGATCCGTGTGCGCAGGCCCGAGTCGAGGTCGAGGCTCTCGGGCGGATGGAGCAGCCCGACCGCCTCGCGCAGCCGCAGCGCCTCGTCCGCGCAGCCGCCGCACTCGCCCAGGTGCTCCTCGACGGCGGCCGACTCCTCCGGGGAGCAGGCCGACAGCGCCCAGGCCCCGAGGAGCGACTTCAGGACAGCGTGCTCCAGCGCCGGCGGCGCCGCCCCCCGCACCGCCGGTCCGGCCCCGGAGTGCTCGTCCCCGGTGGATCCGCTCACGCCGCACCCCCGTATCCGGGCGGTGCGGCGGGAGGGGTGGCGTCGTGGGCGGTGGACAGCAGCTGCAGGCCCAGGCGGAGCCGGCGGCAGGCCTCCTCCTCGGTGACGCCCAGGGCGGCGGCGGTCCGGCGGTAGTCGCGGCGCTGGAAGTAGGCCAGTTCCAGGGCGGCCCGCAGCGGGGCCGGCATGGAGTGGACGATGTAGTCGGCACGGGCGGCGGCCGAGGCGCGGCGGACCTCGCGCTCCAGTTCCTCCCGGGAGCCGTCGCCGCCGCGGGCCAGCGCCGCGGTCCCGGTGGTGCGCAGCCGCTGCACCGCGAGCCGGTGGGTCAGCCCGGCCACCCAGGAGCGCAGGGTGCCCTGCCGGGGGTCGTAGGCGTCCGGGTGCTCCCAGACGTGGCCGAAGACCTCGCGGGTGACGGTGTCGGCGGCCCGCTCGTCGCCCAGCACCCGGTGGGCGAGGCCGTGCACGAGCGAGGCGAAGCGGTCGTACAGCTCGCCGAGGGCGGCCGCCTCGCCGCGGGCCAGCCGCTGCTGCATCGTGCGGTCCCAGCGGGGCGGTGCGTCCTTCGCCGCCATGCGGCCCCCTCCACGTCCGGTACGGCCCTGCCCTGCCCGTGTGCTCGGTTCGTCCCCGCGTCCAGCGTGCGGGCGTCGTCTCCTCGAATGTAGTCGGCACGCCCGGCAGCGCACGCCCCTTTGTGACAATGTGCGCCCCCGGCGAGCCGCAGGTGGTACTGGGGGCGCACCGGACTGCGCGCGCCGGTGGAGGCGGACGTTCCGTCCCGCCCGTCCCTGCCGTTGACGACCAACTCCGACCGAACACGATGGAACGCGATGGAACACGATCGAAGGCGACTGGAACAAGGCCTCAGTTGATGGACACTGGTTTGCTGTAAGGGGTTTGGGGGAACGGCCGCTGGGCAGCCACGCGGAAAGAAGCGTAGGAACTGCTTCCGTTTCCGGGCGGTTGCGGGGATTTTCCGGCGAACGGAGGGCGGGCCGTGACGTTCAAGGTGACCGGTGACGAACAGGGCGAGTGGACCGTGCTCCGGGTCGCCGGGGAACTGGACCTGGTCACCTCGCCGGTGCTGCGCCAGCGGGTGCACGAGGTGGTCGCCGAGGGGCGCCACCACCTCGTCCTCGACCTCGGCGAGGTCTTCTTCTGCGACTCCAGCGGCGTCGGCGTGCTGATCGCGGCCCGCCGGCTGATCCGCTCCTGCCAGGGCAGCCTGCGGCTGATCCTCCCGGCCCGCGGCGCCGTCGACGGTTCGCACGTCAACCGCGTCCTCGGCGCCCTCGGCGTCCGCCGCCTCTTCGACGTCTACCCGGACCTTGCGGCCGCGGTGGACGAGGAACCGCTCTCCGCCTGAACGGCCGCGCCCCGCGCCGGACCCGGCCCTCCCGGCGCGGGCCGCCGGCCCCCGGCGCCGGTGCCACATCCTCACCGGTCCACGCCACGCCGTTGTCCCGAAATTCGCCCGGACTTGGCACAAGCGTGGGTTTCCCGTCCCCGCGCGCCCTCCGGCGTCGTACGCTCCGTGCGAGACGACCCGACACACGTGAGGCGGCCCGAAAGACATGGTCAGCAGCGACTACGAGCGCAGGATCGCGGCCCGGTTCGCCGTCTTCGACCAGGACGGCAACGGCTACATCGACCGTGCGGACTTCGGCGTGGCGGCCAAGTCCCTGCTCGCGGAGTTCGGCACGGCCGCCCGGTCCGACAAGGGACAGGCCCTCTACGCCGGCGCCGAGGCGTTCTGGCAGGGGATGGCCGGCATCGCGGACCGCGACGGCGACCAGCGCATCACCCGCGAGGAGTTCGTGGACGGGGCGGTCAAGCGCCTGCGCGACAACCCGGACCGCTTCGCCGAGATCGCCCGTCCCTTCCTGCACGCCGCCCTGAGCGTCGCGGACACCGACGACGACGGGTCCGCCACCGTCGACGACACCGCGCGCGTGCTCCGGGTGCTCGGGGCCGGCGAGGACGCCGCCCGCGCGGTGGCCGCCGCGCTCGACACGGACGGGGACGGCGTGGTGGCCGAGGCGGACATCGTCCCGGCTTTCGCCCGGTACTTCACCGTCACCGAATAGGGCGGCGTCCCGCCCCGGGTGACGGACTGCCGCCGGCGCGCGCGTTCGCCGGGGCGGCCGGCCGCCGTCAGCGCACGGCCGGCTTCCGGGCGAACGCCTTCGGCCGGTGCACGCGGCCCCCGGGGGTGACCGCGTCCCGTGAAGGCCGTCCGCGACGGGCCGGCCGCCGAGGCGCGTCCGACCGCGCCCGGCCGGCCCGGACGTGTCCGCGTGCCCGGCGGCGGGCGGCGGTCGCCGTCTCGTGCGCGATCCGTTCGTGACGGACAGTGAGAAACGGATGGCCCACCGTGCGACAGGCCGGTGTGGTTGTATGCGCGCCTCGCTGGGGGCAACCGCAAGCCTTGGCCTACGATGTAACGGATCGTGGCGCGACTGGATTACGCAGCGTTGACACCGCGTTCTTTCCGGGGCGTGACTCGTCACGTCCCGGAGTCGCCGTCCTGCTCGGGTACCTTGTGTGGGATGCGAGTGGTTCCGGCTCCGAACCAGCCCGGTGCCGCCCTGTGGGCGGCGCCGTCCGCGGCGGTGCGTGCCGCTGCTCACGGGGCGGGGCGGCCTTCGGCGCCCTCCTGTTCGACATCCCGCGACGAGCGTCGCACAGTATGCCGCACGAGTAATCCTTCGCGCGGGAATATGCCCGAAGCGCTTGTTGTGGTGACGGAACGTCAACCATGCTGTCTCGCAGGGGAGTCACAGTCCGTGACCCCTGCTCTGGCCCTTGTCCTGGCCATGCAGAGAATGGCTACGATCGTGGCGCTCGGGGCGACCGAGGCCATGATCCGCCGGTTCGGATGGTGTGAGCGGTGCAGGTGCAGGTGCTTCAAGTCCAACTGGAGATCCGGCCCGACCCGGCGGAGGTGGCGCGGGCCAGAAGGTGGGCCCGCTCGCGGCTCGCCGGGTCGGGGATAGAGGCGGACGAGCCGCTCGCCGAGACGCTGATCCTGCTCGTGTCCGAGCTCGTCACCAACGCCGTGGTGCACACCGGCTGTCCGGCCGTGCTGCGGCTGTGTCTGCCCTGTCCGTCGGCCGGGACGGCGACGACCGTGCGCCTGGAGGTCGCCGACGCCAGCACGCGGGCCCCCGTGCCCCGCTGCGCGGACGACGACGCCACGGGCGGCCGGGGCCTGGCACTGGTCGACGGCCTCGCCGACCGCTGGGGCTGGAGCTCCGAGGGCGCGGGCAAGCGCATCTGGTGCGAGCTGGACCGCTGCGGGCGGACCGGGAAGGGGGCGGCCGTCCCGGCCGCCTGCGGAGCCGAGCCGTCGTCGTACGGGGGCCTGGCGTACGAGGCTGTCTAGGTGTGCTGTCCGGCGGATCGAGCCGGAGGAGACCGGCGACGCCCCGCGGCCCGGGTTCCGCCGTCCCCCCGGGCCACCCGCCTGCCGTGACGGCCGGTGCACGGTGGCAGAAAGTGCTCGCGCACCCGCCCGGCCGGGCCGTTGTGCGCCGGGACGTGCTTCCGTGCGCACCGGTAAAAAAGGCGCACAACGGGCAGGGTGCCGTGCGGGTGTTGACGGTCGATGGCCGCCTGATCACGCTGAGGAGCAGCGATTCGCCGCGAGGGGACGACGAGGGCTCGGTCGACGGGAGCCCTCGGCGAGTGTGGGTCGTGATCCCGGCGCCGGCCGGTTCCCCGGGGGCACGGGGGCGGAACCGGTGCGCCGGAACCGGCCGGCGGCGCGCGGTGCCGTGCTCGGGGCGGGCACGAGCGCGCCGCCGGCCGGACCTGTTCCCTTTCCCCGCCCGCGTTCCCGTCCCTCGGGGCACACTCCCGGCCGTCCTTCCTCCACAGGCTGTGGACAGTCTCCGGCGCTTCCGGGCCGACTCAGACGGGCTCCGGGCGGCTGCCGCGGTGGCGGGGACGTGCCTCGCTCCCGGCACCGGCCCGGAAGGTGCGGCGGTAGGCCGTCGGGGTGACGCCGAGCGCCGCCTGCAGGTGCTGCCGCATCGACTGGGCCGTGCCGAACCCGGCGTCGCGGGCCACCTGGTCGACGGAGAGGCCGGTGGACTCCAGCAGGTGCCGGGCCCGCTCCACCCGCTGCTGGGTGAGCCACTGGCCGGGACTGACCCCGACCTCCTCGCGGAACCGCCGGGTGAAGGTCCGCACGGACATCGACTCCTGCGCGGCCATGTCCCGCAGCTGGATCGGCTCGTGCAGCCGCCCCAGCGCCCACGCGCGCGCCGCGGTCGTGGTGGACTGCTGCGGATCGGGCACGGGCCGGTGGATGTACTGGGCCTGCCCGCCGTCGCGGTGGGGCGGTACGACGGTGCGGCGGGCCACGTCGTTGGCGACCGCGGTGCCGTGGTCGCGGCGCAGCATGTGCAGGCACAGGTCGATGCCCGCCGCCACGCCGGCGGAGGTCAGCACGTCCCCGTCGTCGATGAACAGCACGTCCGCGTCCACCCTGACCCGCGGGAACAGGCGCTGGAACCGGTCGGCCTCGGCCCAGTGGGTGGTGGCGGGCCGTCCGTCGAGGTACCCGGCGGCCGCCAGCACGTACACGCCGGTGCAGATGGAGGCGAGCCGCGTGCCGGGCCGGACCAGCGCGAGCGCGGCGGCCAGTTCCGCGGGCAGCACGCCCTCCTCGTACACCGGGCCGAGGCCGTACGAGGCGGGGACGACCACGGTGTCGGCGGTGGCCAGGGCCTGCGGGCCGTGCGGCACCTGGACCGCGAAGTCCGCGTCGGTCCGGACGGGCCCCGGCGGCCGCACCGAGCAGGTGACGACCTCGTACAGGGGCCGGCCGGCGGCGTCGCGGGGGCGGCCGAAGATGCGGTGCGGGATGCCCAGTTCGAAGGGGAGCAGGCCGTCGAGGGCGAGCACGACGACGCGGTGGGGGCGGTGGCCCGGGTCCGTGTCCATGGCCCGATCCTATGGCCCGATCCTAACGAATGCTGTCTTTCCGGCCACTCGTGCGGACGGGCTCCGGGACGGAGGCTCATGGCGTGACCCAGACAACCGACACCGCAGCCGCAGAGCGCGCCCGGCTCGGCCGGCCGGAGCCGCGCCCGCGGCGGCGCCGCACGATGGCACCGCACCGGGCCTGGTTCGTCGCCGCCGTCACCTTCGTGACGATCATCGGGGCCGCCGCCTTCCGGTCCCTGCCGGGCCTGCTCGTCGACCCGCTGCACCAGGAGTTCGGCTGGTCCCGCGGCACGATCGGCGGGGCCGTCTCGATCAACCTGGCGCTGTACGGGCTCACCGCCCCCTTCGCCGCCGCGCTGATGGACCGCTTCGGCATCCGCCGGGTGGTCGCGGGCGCGCTGACCATGATCGCGGCCGGTGCCGGGGCGACCGTGTGGATGACGGCGCCCTGGCAGCTGTGGCTGTCCTGGGGCCTGCTGGTCGGCCTCGGGGCCGGCTCGATGGCGCTGGCGTTCGCCGCGACGGTGACCAACCGCTGGTTCACCGAGCGCCGCGGCCTGGTCAGCGGCATCCTCACTGCGGCGTCCGCCTCCGGTCAGCTGATCTTCCTGCCGGTCCTGTCCTGGACGGTCCAGGCGCACGGCTGGCGGCCGGCGGCGGTCACGGTGGCGCTGGCCGCCCTCGCCGTGGTCCCGCTGGTCTGGCTGCTGCTGCGCGACCACCCGGCGGACGTGGGCGTGAAGCCGTACGGGGCGACGGAGTTCGTGCCCCGGCCCGAGCCGGTGCCGGGCGCCGCCCGCCGGGCGGTCGCCGTGCTGCTCTCGGCCGTGCGCACCGGCCCCTTCTGGCTGCTGGCGGGCACCTTCGCGATCTGCGGCGCCTCCACCAACGGCCTGATCCAGACCCACTTCGTGCCCGCCGCCCACGACCACGGCATGCCGATCACGGCGGCGGCCTCGCTGCTCGCGGTCATCGGCGTCTTCGACGTCGCCGGCACGATCGCCTCCGGCTGGTTCACCGACCGCTTCGAGCCGCGCCGGCTGCTCGCGGTGTACTACGCGCTGCGGGGCGTGTCGCTGCTGTTCCTGCCGCTGCTCCTCGGCCCGTCGGTGCACCCGCCGATGGTCTTCTTCATCGTCTTCTACGGCCTCGACTGGGTCGCGACCGTCCCGCCCACCCTCGCCCTGTGCCGGGAGCACTACGGCGACGACAGCGCGATCGTCTTCGGCTGGGTGCTCGCCTCGCACCAGGTCGGCGCCGCGCTCGTCGCCTACCTCGGCGGTGCCGCCCGCGACGCCTTCGGCAGCTACGACGTGATGTGGTACGCCTCCGGGGCGCTGTGCGCGGCGGCGGCCCTGATGGCCCTGGTGATCCGGCGCCGGCCGCGAGCGGCGAGCCCGGCCCTCGCCTGAACCCCGGCCAACGGCCGCGGCGCCGGACCGGCGCCGCGGCCCGGAGCTCCGGCCGCGGACGGCGTCCTCCGGTCCGGGCCCCCGCCCGCGCACGCGGCCTCACTTCCGTGCCCGTCCGGTCGTCCGCACGCGGGTCGGCCCTCGGGCTCGTCCGGGCGTCGGCGCACGCGGGTCGGCCCTCGGGCTCGTCCGGGCGTCCGCGTGCGGGACGGCCGGGTCGTCCGTTCAGACCGGCAGGCGGGACACCTGCCGGTCCGTGTGGCGGGCACTCGCCCGTGCGACGGCCTTGGCGATCTTCTCCGCGTCGATCGCCATCTCGCGGAACATGCCGCTGATGGGGTTGGTGAAGCCGGTGAAGTACAGACCGGGCGCGTTCCGCGGGGTGCGGGCCCCGTGGACGACCGGCCGGCCGCCGGCGTCGAGGACGTCGAGGTGGCCGACGAGGTCCTCCAGGGCGCGGACGTAGCCCGTCGCGGCGACGACGGCGTCCGGGTCGACGCGGCTGCCGTCGGCGAGGACGACCGCCTCGTCCTCGAACCGGTCGACGGCGGCCACGACCTCCACCCTGCCCCTGCGCACGGCGTCGATCAGGCCGACGTCCTGCACGGGGATCGCGCCCTGCCTGACCCTGCTGTACAGGCCGGTGTCGGGGCGGGGCAGCCCGTGCGCGGACAGGTCCGGCACGCTCAGCCTCGCCACCGGCCGGGCCAGCCGGTCCACCAGCCCCGCCGGCAGCCGGCGGACGAGCACGCCCGTGTACTGCGCGGCCCAGCCCAGGGTCGAGCGCCGCACGATGTGCGGGGCGGTGCGCACGGACAGCCGTACGCGGGCCGCCCCGCCCTCCACCAGGTCGACGGCTATCTCCGCGCCGGTGTTGCCGGCGCCGACCACGAGGACGTCCCGGCCGGTGAACGGCTGGGCGTTGCGGTACTGCGACGCGTGCAGGAACTCGCCGGTCCAGGCGTCCCGGCCGGGCCAGTCGGGCACGCGGGGCGTGTGGTTGTGGCCGGTGGCGACGACGACCGCGCCGCCCGTCAGCTCCCGTCCGCCGGAGGCGCGCAGCAGCCAGCCGGTGCCGTCGGGCGTGCGCTCGATCCGGGAGACCTCCACCCCGGTCACGATCTCCAGCTCGTGGTGCTCGGCGTACTTCTCCAGGTAGCGCACCACGTCGTCGCGGGAGACCCAGCGCCCGAACCGGCGCGGCATCGGCAGCCCCGGCAGGGCCGACAGGCGCCGGGTGGTGTGCAGGTGCAGCCGGTCGTAGTGGCGCCGCCAGGAGGCCCCGACCCGGTCGGACTTCTCCAGCACCACGGCCCGGATGCCCCGGGCGCGCAGCGCGTGGGCGGCGGCCAGTCCGCCCGGCCCGCCGCCGACGACGTACACGGGCCGGTCGGCCGGGTTCGGCGCGGCGGGGGCGCCGGACGCGCGGTCGGGCGCCGCCGCCTCGGGTGCGGCGGGGTCGGGTGCGGCGGGGTCGGGCGCGGTCGGTTCGGGCGCCGTCGGGTGGGGCGCTGTGGAGTCGGCCATGAGCGCGAGCGTAATCACGCACCCGATTGATGGGTCTCGGTCAAGACCGGAATTGGTTGCGGATTGATCACGCCTGTGGGAACCGTGCGCGGAGTCGGCGGAAGCCGCGTGCGGGCGGGACGGCCCGGTCACCCGGCGCGCTCCGTACCGGCCGCGGGCGAGGCGTCGAGGCGCCGGAGCGCTCGGCACCGGGGCGGATGCGGCGGGACGTCGCCCGGTGCGGGCAGGGTTGCCCGTCGAGCCCGTCGAGCCCGTCGAGCCCGTCACGCCCGTCACGCCCGTCGAGCCCATCAAGCCCGTCACGCCCGTCACGCCCGTCACGCCCGTCACGCCCGTCGAGCCCATCAAGCCCGCGCGGGGCCCGTCAAGCCCGCGCGGGGCCCGCCCGCCGCGCCTCGTTCCCGGGGGACGTCCGGCGGGACGGGGCCGGTGGGCGGCCCGGGCGGGCGCGGTGTTCAATGGCCCGGTGAACGCCGACCCCCGCGACTCCCGGAGCCTGTTCTCGGCACGCGTGGAAGGGGACGGGCTGCTGCTGCGCCCGTGGGATCCGCTGTCCGACGCCGAGGTCGACGCCTTCCTGCGGGGAACCAGTGACCCCGAGTTCCAGCGGTGGAACACCCCGATTACCCCGGTCACGGACCCGGACGGCGCCCGTGAGGCGCTCCTGGCGCGGGCGGCCCGCCTCGCGGACGGCACGGGGGTGTCCTTCCGGATCGCGGACGCGGCCGGCGGCACCACCCTCGGACACATCGGCGTCACCGAGATCCGCCGGGCCCTCGCGGTCGCGCGGATCGGCTACTGGGTGCTGCCCGAGGCGCGCGGGCAGCGGGTGGCCACCCGGGCCCTCGGCCTGGTCGCGCGCTGGGCGTTCCGCGAACTGGGACTGCACCGGCTGGAGTTGGACCACGCCGTCGGGCACGAGATCTCCTGCCGGGTCGCCGAGCGGTGCGGGTTCCGGTACGAGGGGACGCTGCGCGGGGCACTGTTCGAAGCGGGACGGCGGGACGCCTACCGTGACGCGCACCTGCACGCGCGGCTCGCCACGGACCCGGAGCCGGAGCGCGGCACCGCCCCGTGAGAACGCCGGGCGTCCCGGCCGGGCGGCGCAGGATGAGGGGGCAGGCCGACCGACGACTGGTACTTCACCCGCCGCGCTGGACAGGGGCGTGCGGGAGGTGCTGCTGTTCACCGACCTCGCCGGCCCGACCAGCAACGGGCTCTACCAGCGGATCGGGTACCGGCCGGTGTCCGACTTCGCCGTCCACGGCTTCCGGTGACCCCGCCGGCGACGCGGAACGGCGCGGGCGCGGCCGCCGGTCACGGCCACAGCAGCTCGCGGGTCCAGCCGTCCCCGGTGCGCCGGTAGCGCAGCCGGGTGTGCCGGCGCCGCTCGTCGCCCTGGAAGAACTCGGCCTCCTCGGGCCGCAGGCGGTACAGGGTCCACGAGGGGACCTCGGCGTCCGGCTCGCGCCGGGCCCGCTCCCACGCCGCCTCGGACGCCCGCGCCAGTTCCGCCGGCGAGCCCAGGACCTCGCTCTGGCGGCCGGTGAGTGCGGCGGCCAGGGCTCCCGTCGACCGGGCGTGGAGGTCGGCCTGCGCCTGCGGCGGCGGGGCTGCCGCGACCGGGCCCCGCAGCCGGACCTGGCGGCCCAGCACCGGCCAGTAGAAGGTGAGTGACGCGTACGGGCGGGCGGCCAGCTGGCGGCCCTTGCGGCTGCCGGAGTGGGACGCGAACGACCAGCCGTCGGCGTCGGCGTCGTGCAGGATCACGATCCGGCTGTCCGGCTGGCCGTCCTCGCCGGCCGTCGCCAGCGACATCGTGTGCGGCTCCCGCTCCCCGGCGGCCGCCGCCTCGGCGATCCACGTCGTGAACAGGGCGAGCGGGTCGGCGGGCGCGGCGCCCGGATCCAGCGGGGGCAGCTCGGTGACCTCCGGGTCCCAGACGCGCAGTGACCTCAGCAGCTCGTGAAGATCGGTTCCCATGCCGTCGAGTATCCCCGGGGCGGCCCGGCGGGGCCGTACAACGCGGCAGGCGGCGGTCCACCGCAGTGGACCGCCGCCTGCCTGACAGGACGTGGGGCGTGGGTACGGGCCCGGGACCGTGGGGGGCTACCGCGTGGGCTTCCTCCCGGTGACACCCAGGAAGACCAGCAGGGCCAGGTTGGGCTTGAGGTCGGCCTGCTTCACGCCGAAGCCCTTCTGGTGCGAGGCGACGGCCGCGAGCATCGCGACGAGCGAACCGGCGATCGCGGCCGGGTTCACGTCCTTGTCGACGCGTCCTTTGGACTGGAGTTCGGCCACGGAATCCGCCAGGGAGCTGATCACCGGGTTCAGGATCCTGGCGCGGATCTTGGCGAAGCGCTTGTCGCCCTCCGCGGCGCCGAGGTCGATCACGCGCAATATCGCGTCGTTCGCGCGCCAGAACTCCAGGAAGCCCTCCACCAGTTCCTGGGCGGTCTGCCAGCCGGCCCTGCCGACCCACGAGCGCCCCTCGAGCAGCTCGGCCAACGCGGCCCCCTCCGAGGCCATTTGGTCGGCGATCTCCAGGACGGCGCTCTCGACGTCCGGAAAGTACTGGTAGAAGGTCGCGGGCGAAGTGCCCGCCCTTCGGGCGACGTCGATGACCTTGACGTCCCGGTAGGGGGAGGAGCTGAGCATCTCGCTGAGGCAGTCGAGCAGCTTCTGCCGGGTCGCCTGCCCACGCCGGCCGGCCACGCGGCCGTCGACGGTACGCACTTGTCCTGTCATGCCGTCAGCTTACCGACGGGGGATGGGAGCGCGATTCGGCCGAGTGCAAACGGGGGTCGGGGGCCCGAAGAGCAAGCTGTGCCTGGTCTGCGGCCTGCGGGTGGCCCGGTTACTTTGACGGCATGGCCGAAAACAGGGCATCCGCGTATACAGAGGGCGTCCCCTGCTGGGTGGACGCGCAGCTCCCCGACGTCGAGGCCGGCAAGCGGTTCTACGGTGAGCTCTTCGGGTGGGACTTCGAGGAGGCGGGGCGGGGCGGCTCCGTGTGGGCGCGGCTGGACGGCGAGCCCGTCGCCGCGCTCGCGCGCAAGACGGACGGCCGGCTGCCCACCGTGTGGACGGTGTACTTCGCCGCCCCGGACGCCGAGGCGCTGGCCGCGCGGATCCGGGCCGCCGGCGGGCAGACGGTCACGCCCGCGCTGCCGGTGGACGACCTCGGCACGACCGTCCTCGTGGCCGACCCCGAGGGCGCTGTCTTCGGCCTGTGGCAGCCGGGCCGGCACGAGGGCTTCGGCCGGCGCCACGAGGTGGGCACGTTCGCCTGGGCGGAGCTGTACGCCCGCGACACGGTCGCCGTCAACGCCTTCTACGGCGGCCTCTTCCACGACGCCCTCTTCGGCCCCGGCGCCGAGCCCGACTTCGGCCGCGCGCCCGTCCTGGACGTCTTCCCGCCCGAGATGCCGCCCCACTTCCTCGTCCACTTCCGGGTCGGGGACTGCGCGGCGGCCCTCGCCGACGTGCACCGGCTCGGCGGCCGGACGCAGGTGCCACCCTTCGAGACGTCGTACGGAACGGTGGCCGTCGTCCTCGACAATCAGGGGGCGTCCTTCGCCCTGCTCCAGAGGTGAAGGCCGCCCTCCCGGGGTGAAACGGGGGGTTTGCGGCGGGACACCCCGATTCGTCGCCGGGTTCGCAACCAGTGCCCGGGACAGGAAGAATCGGGGTGCGTGCCGCCACGGCGGTGCGGTGGTGAGACGCTGCACTTCGGTCGCGTCCACAGGTGGGCGGCGCGGCGCGTACGGGGAGGTGGCAGGCAAGTGGTGGATCAGCTGACGCAGCACGATCCGCGGCGGATCGGGCCGTTCGAGGTGCTGGGACGGCTGGGTGCCGGCGGCATGGGGCTGGTCTATCTGGCGCGCTCGGCGTCGGGCCGGCGCGTGGCGATCAAGACGGTGCGCACGGAACTGGCCGAGGACCAGCTGTTCCGGGTCCGCTTCACGCGGGAGGTCGAGGCGGCACGGGCGGTCTCCGGCTTCTACACGGCCGCGGTCGTCGACGCCGACCCGCGCGCCGCCGTGCCGTGGCTGGCCACCGCCTACGTGCCCGCGCCCTCCCTCGAGGAGATAGTGAACGAGTGCGGGCCGCTCCCGGCCCAGGCGGTGCGCTGGCTCGCCGCCGGCGTCGCCGAGGCGCTGCAGTCCATCCACGGGGCCGGACTGGTGCACCGGGACCTGAAGCCCTCCAACGTCCTCGTCGTCGAGGACGGCCCCCGGGTGATCGACTTCGGCATCGCCTCCGGCGTCTCGAACACCCGTCTGACGATGACGAACGTCGCCGTCGGCACGCCCGCCTACATGTCGCCGGAGCAGGCGAAGGACTCCCGCAGCGTGACCGGCGCCAGCGACGTCTTCTCCCTCGGGTCCACCCTCGTCTTCGCGGCCACCGGCCACGCGCCCTTCCACGGCGCCAACCCGGTGGAGACGGTCTTCATGCTGCTGCGGGAGGGCCCGGACCTCGAAGGGCTGCCCGACGAACTGCGGCCGCTGATCGAGTCCTGCATGCAGATGGAGGCGTCGGCCCGGCCCACCCCGGCCGACCTCCAGGCCCAGCTCGCCCCGCACCTGTTCGGCTCCGGCTCCGACGACAGCGGCACCGCCTCGGCGTGGCTGCCCGAGCGGGCGGTGAGCCTGATCGAGGGCCGCCGCGGCGGCCGCCCCACCGGCCGGCCCGCCACCACCGGCCACCGCGGCGGCCGGGCCCCTGTGCCGCCGCCGCCGGCGCACGACCCCGTCGTCCCCGCGCCGCCCGTCCCGGCGCCGGCCGGCACGGGCCCGGTGCGGCTGGCCGGCGCCCCGGTGCCGATCGGTCCCGGTCCGCGCGTGGCCGACGCCCGCGCCGCCGCCGTCAAGGCGCCCCCTCCGGAGGCCGGCCTGGCCGCCTCATGGTCCAGGCCGCGCCCCGGCGTCAACGGCGTCGACGGTGCCGGCGCCGCCGCACCGCCGGTGCCGGCCGCGCCCCCGGAGGCCGCGTCCGGCTGGCGCCCCTGGCGCTTCCGCATGTCGAACGACGTGTGGGGGACCCCGTCCGTCGCCGACGACCTCGTCTACGTCACCTCCTTCGAGGTGCACGCCCTCGACGTGGCCACCGGCCGCCGCCGCTTCAAGACCCGCGACGTGGCCTGGTCGATGGCGGTCGCCGACGGCCGCGTCCACGCCTCCGACGGACCCACCCTGTTCGCCCTCGACGCCCGCGAGGGCGCCGACCTGTGGCGGCTCCAGACGGACGCCTGGGTCTACTCCCTCAAGGCCGACCGGGGCACGGTCGTCACCGGCACCCGCGGCGGCGGCGTCCAGGCCTGGGAGGCGGCCAACGGCCGGAAGCTGTGGGAGATCACCGGCGCCCAGGCCGACTTCGAGTCGCCGGAGGCCGGCCCCGCCGTCCACGACGGCACGGTGTACGTCTGGCAGGAGGCCCGGCTGCGCGCCCTGGACGCCCGCACCGGCGACGAGCGCTGGTCCTACCCGATCGGCGACGCGGCCTCCTGCGGCGGCGTCCCGGTCCGGCTGACCCCGGCCTCCGACGGCTACGTGTACGTCTCGGCGGGCACGCGCGTCCTCGCCCTGGACGTGGCGAGCGGCCGGGTGCGCTGGCACTTCGAGGCGCCCGCGGTCTTCCTGTGCCCGCCCGCCTTCGTGCCCGGCCCCGCCGTGACCGGCGGCGGGGTGTACCTCGCCGACTACCTCGGCACGGTCTACGCCCTGGACGCCACCGACGGCCGCGACCGCTGGCGCATCGCCACCGAGGCCCGGGCGGGGATCGACCCGGTGCTGGTCGCCGCGGGGCACGTGCACGTCGGCAGCGGCAAGGGTCTGTACACGCTGGACGCGGTCACGGGCACGCCCAAGTGGCGGTTCCAGGCGGGCGGCGAGATCGTCGGCTCCCCGGCGGTCGCCGAGGGCCGCATCCACTTCGGCTCCACCGACCACCTGCTGTACACCCTCAAGGCCGACGACGGCCGGCTGCGCTGGAAGCTCGCGACCGGCGGCGAGATCACCGGCTCCCCGGTGGTCCGGGACGGCGTCGTGTACGCGTGCAGCAAGGACCGCTGCGTCTACGCCCTGGACGCGGAGAAGGGCACGGGGACCGCGCGCACCGCGTGACGCGCCGGCGCCCCGCGGAGCGGGCGGGTGACGGCCGTCGTACGGGTTCACGGAAGGGCCCGGACGGCGGCCGTCGCTCTCGGACGGACGGCGGCCGGTCGCAAACCGGTCACCGTTCCCGCGCACGACGCTACTCCCTGTGCGCACCCCCCGCCAGGCGAGCCTTAGAGTGAGCCCATGAGGATACGGGGGCGGGGACTCAGGTTCACGGCGGTCCTGGCGGTCACGGTGCTCGCGCTGACGGGTTTCTCCCGGGGCCACGGGCACAGCGGCCGGCACGGCGGCGGCTCGGGCGGCGGGTGCAGCAGTTCCCGTCAGGACCACGACGGTTCGTCGTCGTACGGGTCCGGCGGCGGCAGCGGGGGGAGCAGCGGCAGCGGCTACGCGGGCAGCGGCGACAGCTACCCCACGAGCGACGCGGGCAGCGGCGGAAGCACGGCCGACAGCGACTCCACCAGCGGCGGGGGCACCGGCTACGGATCCACCCACCGCCGCCCCGCTCACACCCCCAGCGCTTCTTCATCCGGCCACGGCAGCGGCCTGAAGGACGCCACGGTGGAGCTGCTGAGCTGCCCGACCGGGACGCGGCCGTGGGCCGAGGCGGAGGTCACCAACCCCAACGGCCGCGAGGCGGACTTCCGGGTGGTGGTGCACTTCCTGGACGGGGCCTCCCTCCCCGTCGACGACGGCGTGACGGAGGTCGCGGTGGCCGCCGGCGGCACCAGGACCGCCATCATCCCCTTCGACGTCTCCCGCGTGTCCGGGTACGAGCACTGCGAGGCCGTACCGCGGGCCGAGCCGGTGGACTGACGGCCCGGCGGACACACGTCGACCGCGGCGGCTCCCCTCCGCGCCGCCGCGGTCGTGCCCCGTGTGAGGAAGGCCGGTCAGACGGGCTCGCCCGTCGCGTGGATGTTGTCCGTGCCGGCCTCGCCGGTGCCGTCGTCCGCCTTGAGCGGGTTCTCGGTGCTCAGCGGCTCACCGGTGGCGTGGATGTTGTCCGTGCGAAGGGTGTCCGCTTTCGCGTCGGTCGCGTGGATGTTCTCGGTGCTCAGGTCGTCGCTCATGACGGCTGCCTCCCCGTTCGGGCTCGGTTCACTGGTGCGGTGCCCGGCCGGCGACTCCCCCGTTGGGCCGCCGGCCGGGCCGCTCGGGCCGCTCACCCCAAGGCACGGCCCGAAGGTCGTCCGCCTGCCCCCCGACGCGGCGGTTCGACCACTTCAGAGTGGCGGACGGCGATAAACGAATGATGAACGCCCGCCGTGGGGGCCCGGAGCAGCGGGAATTCTCAGGCCACGGCCAGCGGGTCGAGCAGCGCGCGCACCGTCGCGGCCTCCGGGGCGTCCAGCGCCTCGAAGATGTCCAGCGACTCCCGCCAGCACACCTGTGCCCGGCCGGTCTGCCCGATGCCGTGCAGGGCGCGGCCGAGGACGACCAGCACGTTCCCCCGCCGCCAGGCGCCGCCGATGTCGCGCAGCACGCCCAGCGCCAGTTCCGCGTTCGCCGCCGCCCGCGCCGGGCGCTGCGCGGCCAGGTCCACCTCGGCCAGGCGGAACAGCGACATGCCCTCCCAGAGCTGCTGGCGGCTGTCCCGGAACACGGCCAGCGCCTCCTGGAGCCGGGCCGCGGCCTCCGCGGTCCGCCCGCTCTGCGTGAGGGCGAGCCCCAGCGCGTACCGGCCGTTGGCGCCCTTCAGGGCGTGGCCCATGGCGTCGTACATGTCGGTGCCCCGCTGGGCCAGGGACACGGCGCCGAGGGTGCGTCCGGTGGCCAGGTGGATGCGCGAGAGGTTGCACAGCGCGCTCGCCTCACCCGGGCGGTCCAGGCAGGCGCGGAAACCCTCGATGGCGCGGGTGAGGCGGGCCTCGCCGTCGGCGTAGCGGTTCTGGTAGAGGGCGATCACGCCGAGCGTGTTGTCGGCCCAGCAGGACGCCAGCGGGTCGGTGCCGGCGCTGAGCCGCGCGGCCTGCTCCGCGGCCTCGACGGCGAGGTCGAAACGCCCGGTGATGTGGTGCACGTACGCCACCATGATCAGGGCGCGGGCCTCCGCCCGGGCGTCCCCCGACCGCCGCGCGGCCTCGCGCAGCAGGGACGCGACGCCCTCGTACGCCTTGGAGTTCGTGCCGGACTCCGCCAGGTCCACGGACGCCCACAGTGTGTCGACGGCGCGCCTGAGGACCGCCGGGGCGGGGCCTGCCGCGGCGCTCGCGTCGTCCGCCCGCCGGGCGGACGACGCCGCGTCGCGGGCGTGGTCAGGGCGGGCCGGGCCGGCCGACTGGCGGACGCAGGCGAGCAGGGACACCGCCTCCGCGTACAGCCAGTCCTGCGCCCGGTGCCGGTCCGGGAAGGCCAGGCCCGGGTACCGGGTCCGCTCCAGGTGGTCCACCAGCCGGTCCCCGGGCCGCTCGATCGCGTACACGCCCGCCGCCGTGGCCAGGTAGAAGTCCAGCAGCCGGGACAGCGCCGCGCCGCGTTCGCCCGGCGGGTGCTCGTCCCGCTCCGCGCACGCCCGCGCGTACAGGCGGACCAGGTCGTGGAAGCGGTACCGGCCGGGTGCCGCCGACTCCAGCAGGGACGTGTCGACGAGGGACTCCAGCAGGTCCTCCGTCTCCTCCGCGGGCAGGTCGAGGACGGCCGCGGCCGCCGCGAGGGAGATGTCCGGGCCGTCCGCCAGGCCCAGCAGGCGGAACGCCCGGGCCTGGGCCGGCTCCAGTTGTCCGTAGCCGAGTTCGAAGGTGGCCTTCACGGCCAGGTCGCCGGCCTGGAGCTCGTCCAGGCGGCGCCGCTCGTCCGCCAGCTTCGCGACGAGGACCGAGACCGTCCAGGTCCGGCGGGCGGCCAGGCGGGAGGCCGCGATCCGGATCGCCAGCGGCAGGAAGCCGCACGCCGCCACCACGTCCAGGGCCGCCTCGCGCTCGGACGCGACCCGCTCCTCGCCGACGATCTTCGTGAACAGCGACAGCGCCTCCTCCGGCGACATCACGTCCAGGTCGACCAGGTGGGCGCCGGCCAGGTCGACCATGCGCACCCGGGACGTCACCAGGGCGGCGCAGCCGTCGGTGCCCGGCAGCAGCGGTCTGACCTGCGCCGCGTCCCGGGCGTTGTCCAGCAGGACCAGTACCCGGCGGCCGTCCAGCACCGAGCGGTACAGCGCCGCCCGTTCCTGGAGGGTCTCCGGGATCGCCGAGTCGGCCGTGCCCAGCGCCCGCAGGAAGGAGCCGAGGACCGTCTCCGGCTCGGCCGCCCGCGGGCCCGCGCCCTGCAGGTCGACGTAGAGCTGCCCGTCCGGGAAGGCCGCCCGCGCCTGGTGCGCCACGTGCACCGCCAGCGTCGTCTTGCCCACGCCCCCGATGCCGGCCAGCGCCGACACCGCCATCACACCGCCCTCCGCCGAGGCCAGCACGTCGCTCAGCTCGGACACGAAGGCGTCCCGGCCGGTGAAGTCCGGCACGGTCGCGGGCAGTTGCGCCGGGCGCACCGGCACGTGCGCCGGTTCGGCGACCGGCGCCGACGGCTCCGCGAGGGCCGGGTCCGCCCGGAGGATGCGCTGCTGCAGCTCGCGCAGCTCCGGGCGGGGGTCGACGCCCAGCTCGTCGGTGAGCAGCCGCCGGGTGTCGGCGTACACCGCGAGGGCCTCCGCCTGCCGGCCGCTGCGGTACAGCGCCAGCATCAGCAGTTCCCGCAGGCGCTCGCGCAGCGGGTGCGCCGCCGTCAGCGCCGTCAGCTCCGAGACGGCCTCCGCGTGGCGGCCCTGCTCCAGGTCCATGTCCAGCCGCGCCTCCAGCAGCTGGAGCCGCCACTCGTTCAGCCGTACGCGCTGGGCCTCCGCGTACGGGCCCGGCACCCCGGCCAGCGGCTCCCCGTCCCACAGGGCGAGCGCGCGGTCCAGCGCCTCGCGCGCCTCGGGCAGTTCCCCCGCCGCGCGCGCCCGGTCCGCCTCCGCGGCCAGTTGCCGCGCGACCGCCAGGTCCAGCGCGTCCTCGCCCGGTCCGCGCACGGCGTAGCCGCCCGACTCGCTCACCAGCACACCGGGGTCCAGCACCTTGCGCAGCCGGGAGGCGTACGTGCGCAGCGCGGCCAGCGCCTGGGACGGCGGCTCCTCGCCCCAGAGCGCGTCGATCAGCTCCGCGGCGGTCGCCGTACGGCCCTCGCGCAGCAGCAGCGCGGCCAGCAGGGCGCGCTGCTGGGGGGAGCCGGTGACCAGCGGCGCGTCGCCGCGCCAGGCGCGCACCGGGCCGAGCACGCCGAAGCGCAGCCGAGCCGGCTCCGCCGGCGACCCGGAACGCCGCTGCTCCGGTACTCGCGGTAGACCCTCCATGCCGTCCCCCTGGATATCCCGAACAACCACGTCAGTTTGCCTTGTTCAGGCGGGTTGCGTCAGCAGCCGGAGACGCCGGTCCCAAGGCGGCGCACCGCACGCACGGGGTCCCGACGGCGTGTCCGCACAGGTCCGGACGGGCTCCGGCGCCGCCGCGCACGGCACCGGGTGGATCGTGTGCGGTCCTTGTGCACGGCACGTGTGCACCGCGACGCCGTCCCGTCACCGCCCGGGCCGGCGCCGGAAGCCCACGCGAGCGGGCGTCGCCCCCGGTCGCCGCCGGCACCCTCACCTTCCGCGGGCAGTCGGCCCGTCGCCTCCCCGGGCGGAATCCCGGCCGACTGCCGTGGACAGCCGGGCCTCCCGCCGACGGCCCGCACCCCCGCCGCCCGGTCCCCGCACCCGCCACCCGGAGGACACCGGGCCGACCGGGGGAGGGCGGACCGGCCAGGCCCGTTGGCGCTGATCACCGCGATCGTATGCTCGAAGGATGACGACCTCCGCGACCTCCGGAACCGGCCCCACCGAGAACTCCCTGCGTCGCGCGCTCAAACGGGCCCGTGACGGCGTCGCGCTGGACGTGGCCGAGGCGGCCGTGCTCCTCCAGGCCCGCGGCGAGCACCTGGAGGACCTCGCCGCCTCCGCCGCCCGGGTGCGGGACGCGGGCCTTCAGGCAGCCGGCCGTCCCGGCGTCATCACCTACTCCAAGAGCGTCTTCGTCCCGCTGACCCGGCTGTGCCGGGACAAGTGCCACTACTGCACCTTCGTCACCGTGCCCGGCCGGCTGCGCCGCGCCGGCCACGGGATGTTCATGTCCCCCGACGAGGTCCTCGGCATCGCCCGCCGCGGTGCCGAACTCGGCTGCAAGGAAGCCCTGATCACCCTCGGCGACAAGCCCGAGGACCGCTGGCCCGAGGCGCGCGAGTGGCTCGACGCGCACGGCTACGACGACACCATCGCCTACGTCCGGGCCGTCTCGATCCGCATCCTGGAGGAGACCGGGCTGCTGCCCCACCTCAACCCCGGTGTCCTGACGTGGACCGACTTCCAGCGCCTGAAGCCGGTCGCCCCGTCGATGGGCATGATGCTGGAGACCACGGCCACCCGGCTGTGGTCCGAGCCGGGCGGCCCGCACTTCGGCTCCCCGGACAAGGAACCCGCCGTGCGGCTGCGGGTGCTGGAGGACGCCGGCCGCTCCTCCGTGCCCTTCACCTCCGGCATCCTCGTCGGCATCGGCGAGACGTACGAGGAGCGCGCCGAGTCGCTGTTCGCGCTGCGCCGGGTCTCCCGGGCCCACCACGGCATCCAGGAGCTGATCATCCAGAACTTCCGCGCCAAGCCGGACACGGCCATGCGCGGCATGCCCGACGCCGAACTGGACGACCTCGTCGCCACGGTCGCCGTCGCCCGGCACATCATGGGCCCGTCCGCCTGCCTGCAGGCCCCGCCCAACCTGGTGGACGCCGAGTACGAACGGCTCATCGGCGCCGGCATCGACGACTGGGGCGGCGTCTCCCCCCTCACCATCGACCACGTCAACCCCGAGCGCCCCTGGCCGCAGATCGAGCAGCTCGCCGAGCGGTCCCGGGCCGCCGGCTTCGAGCTGCGCGAACGGCTCTGCGTCTACCCGGAGTTCGTCACCCGCGGCGAGCCCTGGCTGGACCCGCGGCTGCTGCCGCACGTGCGCGCCCTCGCCGACCCGGAGACCGGCCTCGCCCGCGCGGACGCGGTCGTCGAGGGCCGCCCGTGGCAGGAGCCCGAGGAGGTCTTCCAGGCGTCGGGCCGCACCGACCTGCACCGCACCATCGACACCGAGGGACGCACCACCGACCGCCGCGACGACTTCGACGAGGTCTACGGCGACTGGGGCGCCCTGCGGGAGGCGGCCGCGCCCGGCATGGCGCCCGAGCGCATCGACACCGACGTACGGGCGGCCCTGCGCGCCGCCGCCGACGACCCGACCCGGCTGACCGACGAGGAGGCCCTCGCCCTCCTGCACGCCGACGGCCCGGCGCTCGACGCGCTGTGCCGGATCGCGGACGACGTGCGCCGGTCGGCGGTCGGCGACGACGTGACGTACATCGTCACGCGGAACATCAACTTCACCAACGTCTGCTACACCGGCTGCCGCTTCTGCGCCTTCGCCCAGCGCCGCACGGACGCCGACGCCTACACGCTCTCCCTGGAGCAGGTCGCCGACCGCGCCCAGCAGGCCTGGGACGTGGGCGCGGTGGAGGTCTGCATGCAGGGCGGCATCCACCCCGACCTGCCGGGCACGGCGTACTTCGACATCGCCAGGGCGGTCAAGGAGCGCGTGCCCGGCATGCACGTGCACGCCTTCTCGCCGATGGAGGTCGTCAACGGCGCGACGCGGACGGGGATGTCCGTGCGCGAGTGGCTCACGGCGGCCCGGGAGGCCGGCCTGGACACCATCCCGGGCACGGCCGCCGAGATCCTCGACGACGAGGTCCGCTGGGTGCTGACCAAGGGCAAGCTGCCCACGGCCACCTGGATCGAGGTCGTCACGACGGCGCACGAGCTGGGCATCCGCTCCAGCTCGACGATGATGTACGGCCACGTCGACCAGCCCCGCCACTGGCTCGGCCACCTGCGCACCCTGGCCCGCGTCCAGGAGCGGACCGGCGGCTTCACCGAGTTCGTGACCCTGCCCTTCGTCCACACCAACGCGCCCGTCTACCTGGCGGGCATCGCCCGGCCGGGCCCGACCATGCGCGACAACCGGGCGGTGACGGCGATGGCCCGTCTGCTCCTGCACCCGCACATCCCCAACATCCAGACCAGCTGGGTGAAGCTGGGCACCGAGGGCGCGGCCGAGATGCTCCGCTCCGGCGCGAACGACCTCGGCGGCACGCTGATGGAGGAGACCATCTCCCGGATGGCCGGCTCGTCGTACGGCTCGTACAAGTCGGTCAAGGACCTGGTCGCGGTGGCCGAGGCGGCGGGCCGCCCGGCGAAGCCGCGGACCACGCTCTACGGCGAGGTGCCCGAGGAACGGCAGCGGGCCGCGGCGGCGTCGGACGGCCACCTGCCGGAGCTGCTGCCGGTGCTGGACTGACTCCGGGGGCCGGACCGGCGAGCGGCGTGCGGGCGGTCCGCGGGCGGTCGGCGCACGGGGGCTGCGCAGCCGACGGACGGGACGCTCACAGTACGATGATCCGACCCCCGGCGGAGGGGCCGAACAGCTGAGGAGATGCGTGCCCGTGCCTGCCCGAATACCTTCGTGGGCCTGGGTCAGCGGTCTGACCTTCGGGGCGGTCGCCGCGGTCGCCGTTCTGGCGGTGCAGGCCGACGCCGGACCGCATCCCACGGCGGCGGGCGAGCCGAAGCCGTCGGCGTCCGCGAGCGCGCGCCCCCACCCGAAGCCGTCCGCGCCTCCCGCGGTGCCCGCCGGCTCCGGCGCCGGGCGGCGGGTCGTCTACTCCCTGGGCCAGCACCGGGTGTGGCTGGTGGACGCGAGCGACGCCGCCCTGCGCACCTTCGTCGTCTGGCCGGGCACGGTGAGCCCCGACCCCGGCACCTACCCGGTCTCCAACCGGCGCGACGCGACGACCGGCTCCGACGGTGTGGAGATCGAGCACATCGTGTACTTCGCCGCCAAGTCCGGCCTGTCGATCGCGTTCTCCAACGCCGTCGACGGCGCCTCGCCGCCGGCCCCCGCCGCGGGCACGCAGACCAGCGGCATCCGCATGCCCAAGGCCGACGGGACGGCCCTGTGGACGTTCGCGACCGAGGGCACGCCGGTCACCGTGGTGAAGTGACGGCGCCGCCTCGGGCGGGCCCGGGCGGGCCGAGGCGGATCCGTCGGCCTCAGGCGGAGTGGCCGGTGAAGCGGACGAACGCCGTCCAGGAGGCGTCGGTGAACGCCAGACGGGCGCCGTCGCGGTCCTTGGAGTCGCGGACGTGGACGGTGGCGGGTGAGGGGGATATGGCGACCTCGACGCACTCGGGGCCGTCATTGCTGCTGTAGCTGCTCCTGAACCACTTCAGCGCGGAACCGTTCGCGGAGGTCATGTCTCTTCTCCCATGACTTTCTCGATGAAGGCCAGCGACTCCCGGGGCGGGAGAGCCTGCGCCCGGATCATTCCATAGCGCATTTCCATGATCTGCACCTCCCGAGGGTCGCTGATCACGCGGTTGTGGAGCTGGGCCTCCGAGTGCCCCAGTGTCTTCCCGCCCCGGAGTTTCAGCACCTGGAGCGAGCCACCCATGCCCGCGTGGTCCTCACGGTCCGTGGGCATCACCTGGATCGCGACGTGCCGCAACCGGCCGACTTCCAGGAGGTGTTCGAGCTGCCGCCGTAGTACCGCCCTCCCCCCGATCGGCCGCCGCAGCGTCACCTCCTCCTGAACGAAGGTGACCAGCGGCCGGGGCACCCGCTCGAAGACCGCCTTCCGTGCCGTTCGCGCGGCGACGTGCCGCTCGATCTCGTCCTCGGTGTACGCGGGCCGTCGCATGGCGTACAGCGCCTGGGCGTACTCCGCAGTCTGCAGCAGGCCGTGAATCTGGTGGCTGGCGTAGGCCCCCAACTCCACCGCCTCGTCCTCCAGCTTGGCCAGGTCCCGGACCTTCTTCGGATACCGCGCCCGCTCCACGTCCTCCTTCATCGCGGAGAGCTTGCCGCCCGCGCCGAGCACCTCGTCGGCCCTGTCGAGGAAGTCGGGCTTGGGGATCCTGCGCCCGCGCTCCACCGACGAGACCATCTCGTCGCCGTAGCCGATCGCGGCCCCGAGTTCGGCCTGCTTCAGCCCGGCCGCCTCCCGCCACATCCTGATCTGCCGGCCCACCGTCCTGAGGACGACCTCGGTCTCCTCGTCCTCCATGTCCTGCCCTCCCGACGACGCACGGGCGGGCGACTGCGCCGCGCGCCCGTGCCGTCACGTTGCGTACTGTGGTGACGGCTGTTCAGCGTAGGGACGCACGACGACTCCCGGTGACACGAGCCGGAAATTGACCCCTTGGGTGGGCGTGGTCGGACGGCCGACCGCTGCTGCCCGGACCGTTCCGATGAGGTCTCCGAACAGACCGTTCCCGTTCGATTACAGTGCTGAACTGGCGTACGTGCGGACGGTGCCGTGAGGAGGACTGGGTGGGTACGACGTCCGGTGCCGTCTGGGGCCGTACCGAACAGCAGGACTTCCGCAGCCGGGTGCGCGGCACGCTGCTGGGGGTGGCCCTCGGGGACGCCCTGGCGGCGCCGGTGGACCGGCTGGACCTCGCCGCCATCCGCGAGGCGTACGGGGCGGAGGGGCTGGCGGACCTGGCCCCCGCCTACGGGCGCCGCGGTGCCGTCACGCACCTCACGCAGCTCACCCTGTTCTCCGTCGACGGCCTGATACGGGCCCAGGTGCGCCGGGACAGCGGAGCCTGGCACCCGCCGACCGACCTGCACCGGGCCTACCTCCGCTGGGCCGCGACCCAGCGGGACTGGGGGCCCGACGAGCGTCGCAAGGAGGACGGCTGGCTGGCCCGCGAGGAGTGGCTCTACGCCCGCCGCGACCCGGCCCGGACCCTGCTGCTCGGCCTCGGGGACGAGACGATGGGCACGCTGGACGTGCCGAAGAACCCGGGCGCCCCGGGCCCGGAGGCGGCGGCCCGCTCCGCCCCGTTCGGCCTGCTCGTCGGCTGGGAGCCGCACCTGGTGGTGCAGCTCGCCGTGGAGTGCGCGGCGCAGACCCACGGCCATCCCGTCGCCTGCCTGGCCGCGGGCGCGTACGCGGTGATCGTGCACGCCCTGGCCCGCGGGGACGGCCTCGACGGCGCCGTGCAGAAGGCGCTGGCGCTGCTGGCCGTGCGGCCCGGCCACCAGCCGGTGTCGGAGGCGCTCCGGCAGGCGCTGGGCGCGGTCCGGCAGGGCATGCCGGGCCCGGCCCGGGTGGAGGAGCTGGCGGGGGAGGGGAGCGCGGCGGGCCTGCTGGCCGTCGCCGTGTACTGCGCGCTGGTCGGCGAGGACGTGCGGCACGGCCTGCGCCTGGCGGTGAACCAGAGCGGGCCGTCGGGCGCGGCGGGCGCCCTCACCGGCGGGCTGCTGGGCGCCCTGCACGGCGAAACGGCCCTCCCGCCGGCCTGGCTGGCCGAACTGGAGGGCCGTTCCACGATGCTGCTCCTCGCGGACGACTTCGCCATGGAGATGACCCAGGGCCCCGCGCTGCACAGCCCGGCGGCGTCGTCCCCGGGCTGGCTGGCCCGCTATCCGCGGGCGACCTGAGGCGGGCGGGAGGGCGTTCAGTCCTTCGCCGTCAGCCCCACCACGTCGTCTCCCGGCGCGGCCGGGGCGGGCACGCCGCCGCCGAGTCGTCGTCCGTGTTGACCCGCTCGATGACCGCCGGCCGCAAGGGGGTGTGTGGAGAGGGAGACACGCTCATGCCCGCCCGCGCCGGTCCGGGCGGGGGCGGGCATGGCCGAGCCCCCTCGGCAAGGACGGCGGACTCGTCGAGAGGGCTCTTGGTGTGATGACTGTGAAGTTGTGGATCGAGCCCCTGCCGGCCGGCCCTGAGGCCGACCGGGGGCCGTGCCGGTGGGTCGCGCCGGGCCGGGCACGACGGCCGTGCCGCGCGGGACCGTGGCCCCGGCGCGGGGGCGACGGGGCCCTCGGCCTCAGACCCTGATCGACGTCACGAACGCGTTCCACGCGTCGGCGGGGAAGGCCAGCACAGGGCCCTCGGGAACCTTGGAGTCCCGGACCGCCATGGCCGCGACCACCGGGGACTTGACCTCGACGCATGCGCCGTTGCCCGTGGAGTACGAGGACTTGGTCCACGTGTCCGTGGCGCCCTGACGAATTGCCATTTCCGCTCCGCATTGCCAGTTGTTGAGTTGCTGTCACCGCACGACGCGTTCGGCTGGAACCCACAGCGCGGTTTGCGCCAACGTTCTTGCTCGATGGCGTGATCGACGCTACTCGCCAACTCCGACCTGCGAAGAGACGATTCACTCGACCGGATGGCATATTCCAAAGCGGTCTTCCGCCCCGGGTCGGCGACGGTGTACTGTGCGGCACCCTGCCGCCGGAACCCGGCACTTCCTCCTCGAACGCCCGCCGCGGAGCCGGCCGTTCAGCGGTCCGCGTAGTCCTTCGCGATCCGGTCGATGAACTGGCGCGACTGCTCCACGTTCAGGGCCTGCGCCCGCAGGTGCTCGTACATCACGCTGTACTTCTGGACGTCGTTCGCCTTCTCCAGGTACAGGTCGCTGGTGACACCCTCGATGTAGACGACGCTGGAGTCGGCCGCGTCCGGGAACTCCAGGATGGCGTACTGGCCGTTGAGACCCGGGTGCGCGCCCATGTCGAACGGGATGACCTGCACGGTGACGTGCGGCCGCTGCGACTGCTCGACGAGGTGCTCCAGCTGCTCCCGCATCAGGGCGCGGTTGCCGACCACGCGCCGCAGCGCGGCCTCGTCCAGGACGGTCCAGAGGCGCAGCGGGTTCTCGGCGGCGGAGATTCGTTCCTGCCGCCGCATCCGGACCTGCACGCGCTTCTCGATGTCCGCGGCCGCCGTCTCCGGCAGCGCCCCCGCGATCAGCGCCTCCGCGTACTGGCGGGTCTGCAGCAGGCCGGGGACGACCTGCGGGTCGTACACCCGCAGGCTGGCCGCGTCCGTCTCCAGGCCGATGTAGACGCTGTAGGGGATGTCGCCGAAGGAGTGCCACCAGCCCTGCTGGCGCGAGTCCTTCGCCATCTGCATCAGCGACTCCACGACCCGGTGGTCCTCCACCTCGTAGACCCCGCACAGGTCGCGCACGTCGCGCTGGCTGATGCTGCGCCGGCCGTTCTCGAGGCGGCTGATCTTCGACTGCGACACCAGCAGCCGCTCGGCCACCTCCTCGGCCGTCATGCCCTTGAGCTCGCGGAGCCTGCGCAACTCCTGGCCCAGCCGGCGTCGCCTGACGGTGGGATTGACATTGGACGCCACGGGACGTCACCTCCGGCTGCGTGCCTCTACTTTGCGTATCTGCTGGTGAGCAGATTGCCACCAGAGTGCTTCCTGGCGCTGGGAAACGCCGGATATGCGCCGGGTGACCGGCGGTTCCCGGGTCCTGGGCACGGCCCCGGGCCGTCCCGGGATACACGGTGACCGGGCTGCCCCGGTCCGCCATGGCCGGGCCGCCTTGTGCGCCGCCCGCGCGGCCGGCCGCGTAGGCCGCGCGCCCGGCCCCCAAGGTCCACGGGCTGCATGCACGGCCGGAGGCCTGTCGTGTACCGCGCGCGGTCTCCGGCTTGTTTGGGGGCGCGCAGGGCCCACGCGTCCGTTCGGGGGCGCGCAGGGCCAGGGCGTCGCGCTCCGTGCGCGGCGCACGGCCGCAGCTTGGTAGCGCGCGCGGCGCAGAACCGAAGCCTCGTCGCGTGCCGCGCATGGCCGGGGGCTTCCGCGCCGCGTACGGCCGAGGGTCGGTTCGCTGCCCGTACGGCCGGGACCGGTTCCGTGCCGCGTACGGCCGGGACTCCGTCCCGTGTCGCGCACGCGTACGGCCGGGCGGGGTGGCGAGACCCCGGGGTCTCGCTGAGCACCGTGGGCAGCATGTACTGGTTCCACTGCCCCAGGAAGTTGAAGATCCCCACGCTGATCAGGC
>NZ_JBEYXZ010000007.1:0-34753 GCF_040645305.1 Streptomyces sp. NPDC046831
GCACCTGAAGGCGGCGGCGGAGCGCATGGGCGTCGGCGACACCTTCCACATGGCGCCGGTCGGCGTGTTCTTCGGGGACGGCAAGGACGCCGACGGCACGGCGACGGCCGGGCCAGGTCAGAGGACCGCCGACCCGTACTTCGGCGGGGCCGGCCCGGAGCGCACGGCGTGCACCGAGTGCGGGGAGTGCATGACGGGCTGCCGACACGGCGCGAAGAACACCCTCAACGAGAACTACCTGTACCTTGCCGAGAAGGCCGGCGCGGTGGTGCACCCGATGACCACGGTCGTCTCGGTCACGGACGACTCGCGCGGCGGGTACGCGGTCGCCACGCTGCCCACCCACGACCGGAAGAGGAGCACGGGCCGCGTCTTCACGGCCCGCCGGGTCGTCCTCGCGGCCGGCACCTACGGCACCCAGACGCTGCTGCACCGGATGAAGGCCGGCGGACAGCTGCCGTACCTCTCCGACCGGCTCGGCGAACTGACCCGGACCAACTCCGAGGCGCTCGTGGGCGCCCAGACGGACAACCGGCGCTACCGCAGGGCGACCGGCGTGCCGGCGGCCGACTTCACCCGCGGCGTCGCCATCACGTCCTCGATCCACCCGGACGAGAACACCCACATCGAACCCGTCCGCTACGGCAAGGGATCGAACTCGATGGGAAGCCTGTCGATCCTCCAGGTCCCCTACGCGGAGGGCTCCTCACGGATCGCGGCCTGGCTGCGGAACGCCGCCCGCCACCCGGTGCTGGTGCTGCGGTCGCTGTCGAACCGGCGCTGGTCGGAGCGGACCATCATCGGCCTGGTGATGCAGTCCCTGGACAACTCCCTGACCACGTACCTGAAGCCGGGCGGGGTGGGCAAGGGCCTGCTGACGGCCCGGCAGGGCCACGGCTCGCCCAACCCCAAGCAGATCAGGGCCGCGACCGAGGGCGCCTCCGCGCTCGCCGCCGAGATCAACGGCTTCGCCGGCTCCAACGTGGGCGAACTGATGGGCACTCCGCTGACCGCGCACTTCCTCGGCGGCTGCCCGATCGGCGCCTCCCGCGAGACCGGCGTCATCGACCCTTACCACCGCCTGCACGGCCACCCCGGCATCTCGGTCGTCGACGGCGCCGCGGTCTCGGCGAACCTGGGCGTGAACCCGTCCCTGACCATCACCGCCCAGGCCGAACGGGCGATGTCGTACTGGCCCAACAAGGGCGAGGCCGACCCCCGGCCGGCGCCGGGCGCCGCCTACGAACGCCTCAAGCCGGTGGAGCCGGTGTCACCGGCCGTCCCGGCGGACGCGTTCGGCGCGCTGCGGCTGCCGTTCCTGGGGATGCCGGCGGTGCCGCCGAAGAAGTGACACGGCACAGCCGGCAACCCCCGGCGGTGCCCGGCACAGCAAAGAAGGACCTGCGCCCCCCTCCTGGCGCAGGTCCTTCCCTGTTTGGTGCGCAGTGCCCCTACGGCGCGCTGAACCCGCGCGCCGACGGACGCGTCACGCGCTCGCGCCGGCCTTCCGGCGGCGCACCAGCACCACCGCGCCCGCACCGGCGACGACGGCGGCACCGCCGACGAGGCCGATCATCGGCAGGGCGGAGCTGGAACCCGTCTCGGCGAGGCTGCCGGTGACCGGGAGCTGCTCGGACCCACCCTGCGGCTTCAGGTCGCCCTGCGGCTTCCCGCTCGGCTTCTCGCCGTTGGGCTTGGAGTCGCCGACGTCACCGGGCTTGCTGCCGGCCTTGACGACGGTGAATTCGTAGCTGTCGCCGTTGCCGTTGCAGGCGCCCTTGTCACCCGCGTACACGGCGGTGCTCATGGCGAAGGAGGAACCCGCGGGAGCCTTGGCGCTGACCTTCACCCGGAGGTCCATGTCGACCTTGGCGCCCTTGTCGATGGCGTCGATGACGCCGACGAAGGTGCCGCTGGCGTCACCCGAGTCGTCGCCCATCTGGTACGAGTCGGTCCACCTGCCGGTCTCGGGGTCCCTGAACTGAAGCTGGGCGAGGTCGTACGCCAAGGAGTCGTCCAGGTTCACGTCATCCGCGTACTCGGTGATCGTGCTCACCCAGACGTTCTTCAGGTCCTTGCTCGACTTGTTCTTCACCGAGAAGGTGAACCCGTGCCAGCCCGACCCTGCGACGATCTTGCTGGGCAGGCCCTTGATGGTCACCTGCAGCTTCTCGTCGAGGTTGAAGTCGTTGCACTCGTCCGGAGTCCAGTCGCCGGGCTCCGACGGGGTGGACGAGGGTGCGCTGGTGGAGGGGCTGGCCTGGGGCGCGCTCGTGGAGGGGCTGGCCCCGGGAGCGCTGGTGGACGGCGTGCTCTCCGGCTCGCTGGTGGGCGGAGTCGACTCCGGCTCGCTGGTGGGCGGGGTGGACTCGGGAGTCGACTCCGGGGCCGACTCGGGGGCCGACTCGGACGAAGACGAGCTCGGCGGGGTGCTCGGCGTGTCCTCCGCGAAGGCGGACGGAGCGGACAGCAGCGCCAGCGGGGCTATGACAGCCGTCGCGGCCGCGGTGACCATGGCGCGGCGAAGCTTCATGAAGACCTCGGGAAGTCGGAGTACTGCACGGCGCAGTACAAGCTCTGAAGAGGCCTCCGCGTGTGGGGCGCGGGACGGCCCGTGTTCGAGAGGTGAGACCCGGGAGGCCTGTGAAGGGTTGCACGGCCACTCACACATTTTTTATGTGGCCTGTGTCACAGGAGTGAAGATGTCATGAGGGGCCCTTGGGACGGCGGCGAAGGATCCCGCCGACCGGCTCCGGGAGTCCCAGGAGCCGGCCGTTGCCCGGGTGACCGGACGGCTGTCCCCTGCCGTCCGGCCACTTGCCCGGAGCGAGGTCCCACGACGCACGGCACGATCCGCACGCCTCACCGCCCCGGGGAGCCGCACGTGGCGTCCTCTCGGGTCCGCCCCTGGCCGGCACGGACACCCGGATCAACGACGGGGCGCGTGGGGCGGTCACGCGCCGTACGGGTGAGGGCGGCTGCGCACGGCCCGTGCGTCCGGCCGGTCCGGGGCCCGGCACTCCGGGCACGGCGCCGGGGGCACGGTCCGCGGGCCGGGTGCGGGAGCCGTCCGCCCCGGCGGATCAGATCTTGCCGCGGCACAGCTCCAGCAGGGTCATCGCGAGGGTGGTGCCCGGCTTGCCCAGCGCGTCCCTGTAGTGGCTGAGGATCTCCATCTCGCGGGAGAGGTTCACGCGCCGCCCGCCCGAGGTGATCCGGGCCTCCTGGATGACCGCGGAGACGGCCATCCGTTCCTGGACCAGGCCGATGATCCGGTCGTCGAGCGCGTCGATGCGCTCCCGGGCGTTCGTGATCACGTCCGCGGCCTCGTCGGTGCGGGCGCCGGTCCGCTCGGTGGCGGCGGCGGATGCGTGGGGCGCCGCGCAGGCGTGGGCGGCGGTGGTCGCGGTGGCGGTCATGTCGGGGGCTCCTCGTCGGATGAGAGGCGTGCCCCGGGCGGCAGGACCCGGAAGACGCCAGACGCCCCGGGCCTTGTCGGCCCGGGGCGCCTGGGAAGTCGCTTGTCAGATGATCAAGCAGCACGACCATGGCAGCCGGCGGGCCGGGTGCCATAGGTAAAGAAGAAGGTCGTCCGCGTGAACATGGAACCCAGTATGCCGTGGTGCGAGGTGACGTCCAACACGGTTCGCATCATGAGACCGGCCCCGGGCCGGGAGAACCGCCGCGCCGGGCGGACGGGACGGGCCGCTCGCGGGTCACCGCCCCCGGGCGGCCGGGCCGGCTCCCACGGCCGTCTCGGTAGACTCGGTGAGCACAAGGACCCGCCCCAACCGCCGGAAGGCACCCCGTGTCATCAGCGACCCCCGCTGCCGCCGCCCCCGACACCGTGCTGGTCGTCGACTTCGGTGCGCAGTACGCCCAGCTCATCGCCCGTCGCGTCCGCGAGGCCCGGGTCTACAGCGAGATCGTGCCCAGCACCACGCCGGTCGACGAGATCCTCGCCAGGAACCCTGCGGCGATCATCCTCTCCGGCGGGCCCTCCTCGGTGTACGAGGACGGTGCCCCGACCGTGGACCGCGCCCTGTTCGAGGCGGGCGTCCCCGTCTTCGGCATGTGCTACGGCTTCCAGCTCATGGCGCAGACCCTCGGCGGCACCGTCGACAACACCGGTGCGCGCGAGTACGGCCGGACCGCCCTGACGGTCTCCAAGCCCTCCTCCACCCTCTTCGAGGGCACCCCGGGCGAGCAGTCGGTGTGGATGTCCCACGGCGACGCCTGCTCCGCCGCCCCCGACGGCTTCACCGTCTCGGCCTCCACGGACGTCGTGCCCGTGGCCGCCTTCGAGAACGACGAGAAGAAGCTCTACGGCGTCCAGTACCACCCCGAGGTCATGCACTCCACGCACGGCCAGCAGGTGCTGGAGCACTTCCTCTACCGCGGCGCCGGGCTCACCCCCTCCTGGACCACCGGCAACGTGATCGAGGAGCAGGTCGCCGCCATCCGCCAGCAGGTCGGGGACAAGCGGGCGATCTGCGGCCTGTCCGGCGGCGTGGACTCCGCCGTCGCCGCCGCCCTCGTGCAGAAGGCCATCGGTTCGCAGCTGACCTGCGTCTACGTCGACCACGGCCTGATGCGCAAGGACGAGACCGCGCAGGTCGAGAAGGACTTCGTCGCGGCCACCGGCGTCCAGCTGAAGGTCGTCGACGCCGAGGAGCGCTTCCTCACCGCCCTGAAGGGGGTCACCGACCCCGAGGAGAAGCGGAAGATCATCGGCCGCGAGTTCATCCGCGTCTTCGAGCAGGCCCAGGCCGAGATCATCGCGGACGAGGGCCCCGCGGTGGAGTTCCTGGTCCAGGGCACGCTCTACCCGGACGTGGTCGAGTCCGGCGGTGGCACCGGCGCCGCGAACATCAAGTCCCACCACAACGTGGGCGGCCTTCCCGAGGACCTCGAGTTCAAGCTCATCGAGCCGCTGCGCAAGCTGTTCAAGGACGAGGTCCGCATGGTCGGCCAGGAGCTCGGCCTGCCGGACGAGATCGTCCACCGCCAGCCCTTCCCCGGTCCCGGCCTCGGCATCCGCATCGTCGGCGAGGTCACCAAGGAGCGCCTGGACCTGCTGCGCGAGGCCGACGCCATCGCCCGCGAGGAACTGACGGCCGCCGGCCTCGACCGGGACATCTGGCAGTGCCCGGTGGTCCTGCTCGCGGACGTCCGCAGCGTCGGCGTCCAGGGCGACGGCCGCACCTACGGCCACCCGATCGTCCTGCGCCCGGTCTCCTCCGAGGACGCCATGACGGCCGACTGGTCGCGCCTGCCGTACGACGTCCTCGCGAAGATCTCGACCCGGATCACGAACGAGGTCCGGGACGTCAACCGGGTCGTCCTCGACGTGACCAGCAAGCCGCCGGGGACCATCGAGTGGGAGTGAGCCCCCCGGCTCACCTGCGGCGGAGGGTGCGCACCGGCTCTTTGGGCCGCCAGACCCGGACGACCAGGTACGTGTCGTCCTCGACGTAGGTCCGCACGACCTCCGTCAGCTCGGTGCGGAAGAGGTGGAACGGCTGCGGCGGTTCCACCTCTTCCCCGTACGCCCCCTTCACCCGCGGATCGTCGACCTCGACCGCGCGACCGCCGACGCGCACGTCGCCGCCGTCCGTCCCGGTGCCCGCCCCCGGGTTGGCCTGGAGCGCGAACCGGGGGTCGCGGCGCAGGTCCAGCGCCTTGAGCGAGCCCGGCATCATGCCGAGCCACAGCTCGCCGTGGAGGAACCGCACCTCCAGGCCGGTGGTGCGGGGCGAGCCGTCGCGGCGCAGGGTCGCCAGCACGTGGTGCCGGTGGGCCGCGAAGCGCTTCTCGACGGTGGCGGCCAGCTCGGGTTCCGCGGCGGCGAGGGCCGCCCAGTTCGTTGCCATACGGCGAGTGTGGAGCCGATACCCGACATCCTCTGTCGGGTATGCGGGCGCTCGCCGGCCCGGGAACGGCCCCGCCGCATCTTTACGGAACAGTTCTGTCCTACCGCCCCCAGCCGGGGGTACTTTCCCGCCCGTGAACCAACCCAGTGCCCAAGGCCCACCGCAGCGGCCCACCCCGCCCCCGCCCCTGCCCACCGACCGGCTCCGGTTCGCGATGCCGCCGAGGCACGAGACGGTCGCGGACGAACGCCGCCACCGCAAGGAACGGCTCGCGGGCGCGCTGCGGCTGTTCGGGCGTCAGGGGCTCGAGGACGGCGTCTCGGGACACATCACCGCCCGCGACCCCGAGTTCAGCGACTGCTTCTGGGTCAACCCCTTCGGGATGCCGTTCCGGCACGTCACCGTCAGCGACCTGGTGCTCGCCAACCAGGACGGCCAGGTCATCGAGGGCCGCTACCACGTCAACCAGGCCGCCTTCACCGTGCACGCCCAGGTCCACGCCGCCCGCCCGGACGTCGTCGCGGTCGCCCACTGCCACTCGGTGCACGGACGCGCCCTCTCCTGCCTCGGTGAACTGCTGGACCCGATCACCCAGGAGAGCTGCGCCTTCTACGAGGACCACGCCCTGTACGACAGCTATTCGGGTGTCGCCGTCGACGCCGGGGAGGGCCGCCGGATCGCCGCCGCGCTCGGCTCCCGCAAGGCGCTCGTCCTGCGCAACCACGGGCTGCTGACGGTGGGCGACTCGGTCGACGCGGCCGCCTGGTGGTTCTTGTCCATGGAGCGCTCCTGCCAGGTCCAGCTGGCCGCGCGGGCGGCCGGCCGGCCGGTGCTGATCGAGCACAGGCTGGCGGTGGCGACCCGGGAGCAGCTCGGCGGGGACCTCGTGGCGTGGATCAACTACCAGCCGCTGTGGCAGGAGATCAGCCGCAGCGAGCCGGACCTGCTGGACTGAGGACCGGTAGGGGCGGGACGGGCGGCCGATCCCGACCCCGCCGGGACGCTTCCGGCGGGGTCAACACGGCGATCCGCCCATCACCCGCACTGACCGGGCCAGGGCGACGCGGGTGACGTGTCGTAGGGCACAATTCGCTGTCGTCGCAGGGGAGTTGTCTGGCGGTCCGGGTGGTGGATCCGGGCCGTGGTGTGACGGTCCGGATGGTGGGTCCGGGCCGGTGTGAGGTGTGGATCCGGCCCGTGGTCCGGGTCGGGCTCCGGGTCGTGGGGAAGGCGGGCGTCGGACGTGGCGGTGCAGGAAGCGAGAGGCGGCACGGGGGGCGGCACCCACAAGGGGGGCTGCGCCTGCGGGGACTGCCCGCACGGGGCACGTGAGGGGCACCGCCGCGCGGTCGCCGCGTTCCTGCGGAAGCGGGACGAGTTCGCCGCCGGGCAGGGCCTGCCGGCGGCCGTGGCCCATTCGGCGTCGGCCTCCCGGCAATGGGTCTCCGAGGAGCTGACCCAGTCCGCGGAACTCGTCGCCGAACGCAGCCGTGCCGAGGCCGAGGCCTGGCTCGCGCGGTTGTGGCGCCGGACCGTGTGCGCGGTGGGGGCGGTGGTCGTGCTGCTGCTCCTGGCGCAGGCGCTGACCGCCGTCGGTGCCGGGTGGACCGCGGCGCGCACCGCCGGGCTCCTGGCCGCGCTGGTGACGGCCGGCGCGCTGACGGCGGCCTCGTGGTTCCACCGCGCCCGCGGTGGAGCGTCGGCGCCCGTCATCGGCGAGGACAACCGGCTGTCCACGTCGCGGGCGGTGGCGGCGGCGTGGGTGCTCTTCGTCGCCTACGCGGTCCTCGTCCTGGCGGGCCGGCTGGCGGCGGCCTCGGACCACGCGGAGCGCGACGCGCTGATCTCCGGGCTGGAACTCGCCCGCGGCGCGGGGGTGGTGACGGTGCTCGCCGTGGTCTGCGCCGTCGCGGTGCTGGTGCGGCGAGTGGTCGGACTGCGGGTGCTGGGGCAGCGGCTGCAGAAGGTACGGGCGGACCGCCCGCGCGCGGCCGACCTCCTGACCGACGACGCCGGCCGGGGCACGTTCACCGACATCCAGTACGTGGTGATCAGCGCCGTGGCGGTCGTGTTCGCGGCGGTGCGGCTGGCCCGCCGGCCGGACCAACTGCCGGACCTGCCGTGGGGTCTGGCGGTGGTCGTGCTGGTGTCCGCCGCGACGTACCTGGCCGGCAAGTACGCCGAGGGCGGTCGGCCGGTGATCCTCTCGGTGGTGCGGGCGCGGGAGGCCGGGGACCTGGACGGGCCGATCCGCACGGGTGACGACATCGAGATCCGGGGTGCGGGGTTCGTCCCGCCGGGGGCGCAGGGCGCCGACCGGCTGTCGCGGATGGTGGTGCGCATCGGCGCGGTCAACGTGCGCGTGCCGCTGGTGCCGGTGACCGGCGGCTTCAGCAACCCGACGGACGCGGTGCTGACGGTGCCGGTCCCGGTGGATGTGGAGCCGGGGCGGGTGCTGGTCCAGGTGGTCACCGCGGCGGGGGTGGAGACCAACGGCTACACCATCCATGTGACGGAGTGACGGAGTGACGGAGTGACGGAGTGACGGAGTGACGGGGACGGGGACGGGGTGACGAGGGGTGGGGCGACGGAGGCTCGGTGACGGGGTGGGGGGCGCGGCCGTCAGGTGAGGACCGCGTCGCCGGCCCCTCCGTCACCCCTGCGGGCAGTTGTGCCGCGTCACCCCACAGGCAGTCACGCCGTCCCGCTCCGCGCGCACTTGTGCCGCATAACCCGTGGGCAGTCGTGCCGTGCCGCGCTGCGAGCCGGACCGCCGGCAACCCGTGGAAAAGCCGGAGCTGGTTACTCCCTGCGCCGGGCGGGTGTGCGCCGGGTGGCTCCCAGCAGGGGTGAACTCGTGGCGAAGTCGGTAAAAAGGGTTCGTCGGAATTGAGTGACTTCCGATTGTCGTACGTATGGTCTGTTGAAGGACGAACGGCTCGGCGGTGAGAGGCGGCTGGCGGCGATGACTTACGGCGTTCGTATGGACACGCACACCTCGCAGGAGGAGCGAAGCGGAGACTGGCGGGACGTCGCCACCCGATACGCGCTCCTGCCCTTGCGGATCTTCCTGGGCGTGACCTTCGTCTACGCCGGTCTGGACAAACTCACCGACAGCGCGTTCCTGAAGAGCGCCGGCTCCGGGTCGATCGGCGATCTGATGCGCTCGGTGCGCGACTCCTCCGCCATCCCCGCCCTCGTCGACCTCTCCCTGAAGAACCCGGTCGGCTTCGCCTACGCCATCGCGCTCGGCGAACTGGCCGTCGGCATCGGTATCCTGCTCGGTCTCTTCGGCCGCATCGCCGCGCTGGGCGGAGCGCTGATCTCCCTGAGCCTGTGGCTGACCGTCAGCTGGGCGTCGACCCCCTACTACTACGGCAACGACCTCGCCTACCTGATGGCCTGGCTGCCCCTCGTCCTGGCCGGCACCCCGCTGCTCTCCCTGGACGGGATGCTGCGCGCGCGCCGCCGCCGAGCGCACGGGTACCTGTAGTCACCCCGTCCCGTCCGTCCCCGGTTCACCGGCGGGCGGGCGGGACGTCCGCTTCCGGTGCCTGCGTACGGCCCCGTTGAGGACCGCCGCCGCGCCCGCCAGGCAGAGACCGCCCACGACGAGCGGGACCACCGCGAACCAGGGGGCCTCCCAGGCGCCGCGGGCGTCCCCGGCGTAGGCGACGCCCGCGGCGGTGAGGAAGAGGCCGGCGACCAGCTTCCCCGGCTGGAACTCATGACGCAGCACGGCTCACCTCCGCCTGTCCCGCTCCGACCCGCAGGTCGAGCTCGATGGTGCCGCCGGCCCCGGCGCCCGGTGCGGGGGGCAGCGTCACCTGCCGGTACTTGCCCGGTGCCACGTCCACGTCCTTCGCCCGGTCACCCGGCAGCTGGATGTCGCCGACGCCGACGTCTATGGTCGCCTTCACCGTCACCCCCGGCGGCAGAATCACTCGCAGCCGTCCCAGCCCCACGCGCGCCCTGGTCGCCACCGTCCGGTTCCCGGCCACGGTTATTCGGGTCAGGTCCAGGGTGCCGTCCCCCGTGCCGAGGGAGTACGCGGGCTTGACCGAGGTCGTCGCGGCGGGTCTCCAGGTCGTGTCGGTCCAGTGGGTGGTGATGTCCTCGGGCAGGGCGGTCGAACCGGCGAGCAGGCCCGCCGTGACGATCGCCAGCAGCACCGAGCCGGCGCCCGTACGTCCCAGGAAGGCACTCAGGGCTATGCCGACGCCGAAGACGACGAGTGCGCAGGACAGTCCGGTCTGCAGGCTGGTGCCGAGCGTGTGGTCGTGCCAGGTGCCGCCCGTGCCGAGGGCGCCCGCGACCAGGGCGAGCAGGAAGGTCCAGCCGCCGGTCCAGCGCGCGCCGCGCCGGCGGGGCGGTCCGGGGGCCGACGCGCGCGGGCCCTCGCGGCCGGTCCGGTACGCGCCGCGGCCGATGGTGACCGCCGCCGCGAGGTCCCGGTCGCGCGAGTCCGCCGGGCCCCACAGGTAGCCCGTGCCACCGTCGTGGGTGCCGTCCTTGACGATGGGGTCCCGCCACCAGGAGGGGTAGGCGGCGGGGGCCGGGGGCGCCTGGGCCTCCGGCGGCGCGTCGGCGACCGCCTGCGCGGCCAGCGGATCGGGGTCGGGCGCCCCGCGGTGCTGCGACCAGTACCCGGCGCCCGCGAGCAGCAGGGACAGGACGGCGCCGAAGGTCAGCACGCCGGCGTTGCCCAGCATCGACAGGAACACCCCGCAGCCGACCAGCGCGAACAGCACGCCCGCCAGCGCCTGGCCGTCGACGCGGCCCGTGAGGAGCTTGCGCACCTCGTTCTCGTCCTCGTCGTCGTACGTCACGAAGAGCCAGGCGAAGCCGTAGAAGATGAGGCCGATGCCGCCGGTCGCGGCGAGCACGGCCAGCGTGATCCGGAAGATCACCGGGTCCATGTCGCACTGCCGTCCGAGCCCCGCGCACACGCCGGCGATCATCCGGTGCCGCCGGTCGCGCCGGAAGCGCAGGGCGGGTCCGGCCTCTTCCGGGGCCGGCTGAGCGGCAGCCTCCGGACCCGCTCGCCCGCCGGCGTCCGGACCCGTTCGTGCGCCGGCGTCCGTCCTCGCCCCCGCGCCGCCGGGCGCGGCGTCCGCCGGCGTTCCGGGCGCCTCCGTCGTCCCCGCCCTGTCCGCCTCCCCTGTCCGGCGGGCTCCGTCGGCCGTGCCCCGCTGTCCACTTGTTCCCCGCGCGCCCGGCTTCCCGGGTGCGCGGCGTTCCTCACGTCCACCCGCACCCGCGCCGGCCGCCCGGTCCGCGCCGGGGCCCGGGCCGCGGTCCGGGCCCGTCGGCGTGTGCTGGTGATCCGTCATGCGTCCATGGTGCACGGGTGTACCGTCGTGGCGGCAGTCGGGACGACCCTGGCCGAACCCTGATATCGGCCCGGAGCCGGGCCCGGGATGTGTTCGACGGGCCGCCGGCGGACCCGGGAGCCGCCGCGGACCGCGCGGCACGGCGACCCGGCGGCCACGGCGTGCGGACCGTGTCGCCGGAGATCAGGGGAGTCTCCGGGGCCGACCCTGATGCCTCCGAACCGGCAGCCGTGTGACCATCGGTGGCATGCCGGAAGCCGCAGCACTGCCCCTCGACGCCCCGCGGCCGCCGCGCAAGCTCTACCGCAGCAGCGACGGTCGCTGGCTCGGCGGGGTGGCGCGGGGCCTCGCCGGGCACCTCGGGCTGCCGGTGGTCTGGGTCCGGCTCGTCTTCGCCGGCCTGTTCATGGCCGACGGCCTCGGCGCGCTGTTGTACGCGGCCTTCTGGTTCTTCGTGCCGCTCGGCGTGGGCGGCGTCGGCGGTCAGAAGCCCCCGTCCTTCGTCACCGCGGAGACCTCGCCCGACGGCCGGCGCCGGCTCGTCGCGCGCAAGCCGGACAAGGGGCAGATCGTCGCCCTGCTGCTCATGGTCGTCGTGGCCATGGTCTTCGTCAGCAGCGTCAACCTCGGCAGCGGCGCCAAGGCCTACCTCCTGCCCGCCGTCCTCGTCGGCGCGGGCGTCGCCCTGGTCTGGCGGCAGGCGGACAACGCCCGCCGGGCCCGCTGGGCCGAGGTGGGCCGCCGTCGCCGTACGCTCACGCTGCTCCGTTCCGGCGCCGGTGTCCTGCTGGTCACGGCCGGCGTCTCCGGAATCTTCGTCCTGCAGGGCTCCGCCGCCCACCTCGGCGCGATCCTGCAGGCCGCCCTCGCGGTCCTCGTCGGCATCACGCTCCTCGTCGGCCCGTACCTCGTGCGCATGACCCAGGACCTCTCCGAGGAGCGGCTGATGCGCATCCGCGCCCAGGAGCGCGCGGAGGTCGCCGCCCACGTGCACGACTCGGTGCTGCACACCCTGACCCTGATCCAGCGCAACGCGGAGAACGCGGGCGAGGTGCGCCGGCTCGCCCGCGCCCAGGAGCGCGACCTGCGGGCCTGGCTCTACAAGCCCGAGGGCACCGGCAAGGACGAGGCCGACGAACCGGCCACGCTCGCCGACGCGGTCAGGCGCAACGCCGCCGAGGTCGAGGACAAGCACGGTGTGCCGATCGAGGTGGTCGTGGTCGGCGACTGCCCGCTCGACGAGCGGATCGGTGCCCAGATGCAGGCCGCGCGGGAAGCCATGGTGAACGCCGCCAAGTACGGTGGCGACGGCGGCGCCGTGGCGGTCTTCGCCGAAGTCGACGGCAGGACGGTCTTCGTGTCCGTCCGGGACCGCGGACCCGGCTTCGACCTCGACTCCATACCGGCCGACCGCATGGGCGTCAGAGAATCGATCATCGGCCGCATGGAGCGCAACGGCGGCACGGCCCGGTTGCGCGCCGTGCCGGGCGGCGGCACGGAGGTCGAACTGGAGATGGAGAGGGCGGAGAACACGTCATGAGCGACCCGACCGAGGCGAACGGTACGGCGGGACCGGCACAGGAGGCCGGAACGGCCGACGGCGGTGCGGGCGGGAGACACGTGCGCGTGGTCCTCGTCGACGACCACCGCATGTTCCGCACGGGCGTCCAGGCCGAGATCGGCCGGACCGAGCAGACCGGCGTGGAGGTCGTCGGCGAGGCAGCCGACGTCGACCAGGCGGTCGCGGTCATCACCGCGACCCGGCCCGAGGTGGTCCTCCTCGACGTCCACCTGCCCGGCGGCGGCGGGGTGGAGGTCCTGCGGCGCTGCGCCGCGTTGACGGCGGACACGGAGCGGCCCGTCCGCTTCCTCGCGCTGTCCGTCTCCGACGCGGCCGAGGACGTCATCGGTGTGATCCGCGGCGGCGCGCGGGGATACGTGACCAAGACGATCACGGGCGCCGATCTGATCGACTCGGTCTTCCGCGTCCAGGAGGGCGACGCCGTCTTCTCACCCCGCCTCGCCGGCTTCGTCCTCGACGCGTTCGCCTCGACCGACGCCCCGCCGGTCGACGAGGACCTGGACCGCCTCACCCAGCGCGAACGCGAGGTCCTGAGGCTCATCGCCCGCGGCTACGCGTACAAGGAGATCGCCAGGCAGCTGTTCATCTCGGTGAAGACGGTCGAGTCGCACGTGTCGGCGGTCCTGCGGAAGCTGCAGCTGTCCAACCGGCACGAGCTGACCCGGTGGGCCACGGCACGCCGGCTGGTCTGACCACCCACGGGCCCCGCCGGCCGGCCCGTGCCCCGCTGGGCAGCGCGGCCGGTGCGAGCGGTCGACAAGCCGCCGACCCGTGTTCCGGCCGGGCCCTCACACCACCCGGGTGGCACCCGAGAACGGCATCTCGTCGATCGGGGCCACGCGGACCGGCGCCGAGGGGTTCGGGGCGTGGATCATGAGGCCGTCTCCGACGTAGATGCCGACGTGACTGACACCGGAGTAGAAGAACACCAGGTCGCCGGACAGCAGGTCGGACCGGGAGACGCGGCGGCCCGCGCCGATCTGCGCGTAGGTCGTGCGGGGCAGCGCGACCCCCGCGGAGCGGTAGGCCGCCTGCACCAGCCCCGAACAGTCGAAGGCGTCCGGCCCGGTGGCGCCCCAGACGTAGGGGCTGCCGAGCTTCTGGTACGCGTAGGCGACGGCCGCCGCGGCACGGGGGGTCGGCGCCTGCGCCGATCCCGGGGTGCCGAGGCCGTCACGCGTGCCGCCCACCGCGCGTGTGGATCGGCCCGGGTCGCCGTCCCGGCCGATGGCCGCGCGCTGCCCGGCGGAGAGCCGGGCCAGCAGCCGCCGGGCCTCGCCCAGCTTGCCGGTGACGGTCTTCTTGTGCCGCTCGAGTTCGGCCTGCCGTGACCGCAGCGACGCCGACTCGACGCGTGCCGTCCCGCGCAGCCGCTCGATCTCCCGCAGGTACCCGCGCACGCGCGCCACGGCCGCCGCCCGGCGGTCGCCCGCCCGCTCGGCGAGCGCGGCACCGTCCAGGTACCGCCCGGGGTCGTCCGACAGCATCAGGCGGAGTGTGGGGTCGAGGCCGCCCTCCCGGTACTGCGCCGCCGCCACCGAACCGAGGGCTTCCCGCGCCGAGTTGAGTTCCTGCTCCGTGCGAGCCGCCCGGTCCCGCAGCGTCCTCAGCCGCCGCTCGGCCGCGTCCGCCGACTCCTTCGCCCCGTTGTACTTCTCGGTGGCGGCCTCCGCCTCCCGGTAGAGCCCGTCCACCCTCGCCTTCACCTGCTCCGGCGTCGGCTGCGGATCGGCGTGCCCGGTCCCGCCGAAACCGGCCGCGGTGGCCGCGCCCGCGAGGGCGACCGTGACCGCCGTACGGGCCGTGCTGCCGCCCAGCGGGCGCCGGTGGGGCCTGCGGTGCGCTGCCACGTGGAGCGTCACGTCCCTTCTCACGACCGCGCGGGGCGGTATGCGCGTCCGGCGGCGGCCCGCACAGGGGAGCAGGGCCGCCGCCGGACCTTTCGGCGGTGGCGTCCGGCTGCCGCCCCTGGCCCGGGCGGCAGTGGTGGGGAGCCGGTCACCTGGGGCAGGACGCTAAACGTGGGCGTGTGGGGCCGGTGACAGGATGTGCGGAAGTGACGTCAGAGGGCCGGTTGCCGACCGTAATTGACCGCGCTCCCGGACCGGTGGTTCCGCCTTGACGTGAGGGGATGACCGATGCCGTGGTGTGCGGAGCGTCGGCGGCCGGTGAAGTGCTATGGGCCGGACGAAGGCGGCTCGGCGGGGCCGCGTAGGCTCCCGGGCCATGGACGTACTCATCCATCTCTTCGTCGGTCTGCACATCGTCGGCATCGCCGCGCTCCTCGGTGGTTTCCTCACCCAGATGAAGGCGATGGGCCAGGGCACCGCCCGCTTCGTGCCGGGGATGCTCCACGGTGCCCTGACCATGCTGGTCACCGGTGTGATCCTGGTCGGCCTCAACCAGGCCGACGACCAGCACGTCAACAACATCAAGATCGGCGTGAAGCTGGCGCTGCTGATCGTGATCCTGGGCCTGGTCTACGTGAAGCGGGACGAGGAGAAGGTGAGCAAGGGAATGTTCGGGCTGGTCGGGCTCCTGACCACGGCGAACATCTTCATCGCGGTGCTCTGGACCTGATCGGCACGGGCGAACGCGCGCCGGTCCCCGGGACCGGCGCGCGTTCGCGTCCACGCCCGCTCCCGGCGGCGACGGCCGGCCGGTCGCGCCGGCCGCCGTGCACCGGGCCGAGCGTCCCGCGCGCATCCGGCGGAACGCGCGGCGCGGCGGAGCGGCCGGCGCGTGGATACGCGCACGGGTCCCCCGTGCCGTGCCGGGCCGGGGCGCCGCCGGATCGGGCCGGAGACGCCCCGGAGCACAGCCACGCGCCGCCGGTCAGGCCGGGCGCACCACGCTGTGGATCGCCGACTCGCCGTCGTAGTAGATGGACTCCTCCCGCACGTAGGCGCCGGGCTTCGGGGCGTGAATCATCATGCCGTCGCCGATGTAGACGCCGACGTGGCTGATGTCGTCGTAGAAGAAGACCAGGTCCCCGGGCCGGGCCTGGGAGAGCGGAACCGTCGTCCCCGCGTCGACCTGGTCGTAGGTGGTGCGCGGCAGGGTGACGCCGGCGGCCTTCCAGGCGGCCTGGGTGAGTCCGGAGCAGTCGTAGGAGCCGGGGCCCGTGGCGCCCCAGACGTACGGCTTGCCGATCTGGTCGCGGGCGAAGGCGAGGGCCTTGTCGGCCTTGGTGGCGGAGGAGGGGTCCGACGTCGAGGAACCCGTCGGCCCCGTCGGGCTCCCGGACGGCTCCGCGCCCGGCCCCGAGGTGCCGGCGTCCTGTCGCGCGGCCTGCTCCGCCGCCTGAGCCGCCTGCTGCCGGGCCAGCTCCGCCGCCTTGCGGGCGGCCTCCTGCTGCCGCTGCTCCTGGAGGGCCGCCAGCCTCGCCTTTTCCTGCGCGTTCAGGGTCGCCAGCAGCTCGCGCGCGTCCGCCAGCTTCCGCTGGACGGTGATCTTGGCCGTCTTGATGTCGCCCTGCGACTCGGTCAGCGTCTCCAGGCTGCGGGTGGCCTCCCGCCGCTTCTCCATGGTCGCCGACTGCTGCGTGACGTAGTCGTCGACCATGCTCTTCTGACGCTCGGTCAGCCTGCTCATCAGCTGCGCCTGGTCGAAGTAGTCCTGGGGCGTGTTCGCGAGCAGGAAGGTTGCGGTGTCGGGCGCGGAGGCTCCGGTGCGGTACTGGGCGGCCGCGAACGACCCCAGCCGCTCCCGTGCCCTGTTGAGCCGTTCGGTGCGCTTGGCCACGTCGTCGAGGAGAGTGGCGACGCGCTTGCGCTGCTTGCCGGTCTTCTCCTTGGCCGCGTTGTACTTCTCGGTCGCCGACTCGGCCTGGCGGTACAGGTCGTCGACCTTCTTCTCGACTTCTTCGATGCTCGGCCTGTCGTCGTCGGCGGGGGCGGCGTTGGCCGACTGGGCGAGCAGGGCCACCGAGGTGAGGGCGGCGGTGGCCAGGGCGGGGGTGCGTATGCCTGCCACACCCGTACCCGTGGGACGCGTCTTGCGGTGCGACGCCAAGGGAGGCGACTCCTTCCATCGTCCGCCTACCGGGTTAGCTGTCGGGTTCGGGCGGGTGGTTCGGAAGGGTTGCCCTACGGTCCGTGCTCGCGTGGAGGTGCGGAGGACCGATTCACCCCGGGGTTCGGTGTGGGTCCCCGGCTCCGGCCCGCATGGCGGCGAGTCCGGACTCGGCGGAGGCCGCACGGCCGGCGACGTTCGCCGGAGAGGGTCGTACGGCCCGACGGCACGCTAGCCAACTGGTGTGGCTGTTGTGAAGGTTGGTGCACGATATGCCCGATACATTTTCGTGACCCGGCGCGCGTTCGCCGTTCCGGTGATCGTCCGGCTTCGCTCGGTGAGGAGATCTTCCGGTCGGTCGGCCGTGGCCGGGTGGGGGCAGTCATGACCTATCGCGCTCGATCGGTCACCGATATGACCTGATCGCGGTCGGTCGTCGTCGGTCGTGGACGGTCACCGGCCGGCCGGAGCGGGCGATGTTTCAGGGCGGCGACGGGTTGTCGGTGCGGAGCCCTAGACTCGTAGAGCGATGAGCAGCCTCTTTGACGACAGCTTCCTGGCCGACCTCCAGGCCCCGCGGGGCCACGAGGAGGAGCCCCCGCCGCCCGAGGACGATCACGCTCCGGAACCGGTTCCGGACGATCTGTTCGGGGGGAAGTTCGACGTGCCGCCGGACCGGTGGGACGGCGCAGGCCGGAGCGCGGGAGGGTACTACCGCGACGGCGCCCCGCGTCCGGTCGTGGACGCCGCCGCGCTCCTGCAGGGGCTCAACGACAACCAGCGCGCCGCGGTCGTGCACGCCGGTTCGCCGCTGCTCATCGTGGCCGGCGCCGGCTCCGGCAAGACCCGTGTGCTCACGCACCGCATCGCCTACCTGCTCGCCGAGCGGGGCGTCCACCCCGGCCAGATCCTCGCGATCACCTTCACGAACAAGGCCGCGGGGGAGATGAAGGAGCGCGTCGAGCAACTCGTCGGCCCGCGTGCGAGCGCGATGTGGGTGATGACCTTCCACAGCGCCTGCGTCCGCATCCTGCGCAGGGAGTCGAAGAAGCTCGGCTTCACCTCGTCCTTCTCGATCTACGACGCCGCGGACTCCAAGCGCCTGATGGCCCTGGTCTGCCGCGATCTCGACCTGGACCCGAAGCGCTACCCGCCGAAGTCGTTCAGCGCCAAGATCAGCAACCTCAAGAACGAGCTGATCGACGAGGAGGACTTCGCCGCCCAGGCCACCGACGGCTTCGAGAAGACCCTCGCCCAGGCCTACGCCCTGTACCAGTCGCGGCTGCGCGAGGCGAACGCCCTCGACTTCGACGACCTGATCATGACGACGGTCAACCTGCTGCGCGCCTTCCCGGACGTCGCCGAGCACTACCGCCGCCGCTTCCGGCATGTCCTCGTCGACGAGTACCAGGACACCAACCACGCCCAGTACGCCCTCGTGCGGGAGCTCGTCGGCACCTCCGAGCACCCCGTGGACGTACCCCCGGGCGAGGACGACGTCCCGCCGGCCGAGCTGTGCGTCGTGGGTGACGCCGACCAGTCGATCTACGCCTTCCGCGGCGCGACCATCCGCAACATCCTCCAGTTCGAGGAGGACTACCCGGACGCGACGACCATCCTGCTGGAGCAGAACTACCGCTCGACGCAGACGATCCTGTCCGCCGCGAACGCGGTCATCGAGCGCAACGAGTCCCGGCGCCCGAAGAACCTGTGGACCAACGCGGGCGCCGGTGCCCGGATCACCGGGTACGTCGCGGACACCGAGCACGACGAGGCCCAGTTCGTCGCCGACGAGATAGACCGTCTGACCGACGCGGGCGACGCCAAGGCCGGCGACGTCGCCGTCTTCTACCGGACCAACGCCCAGTCCCGGGTGTTCGAAGAGGTCTTCATCCGCGTCGGCCTGCCCTACAAGGTCGTCGGCGGGGTCCGCTTCTACGAGCGCAAGGAGGTCCGGGACGTCCTGGCCTACCTGCGGGTGCTGGCCAACCCCGAGGACTCGGTGCCCCTGCGCCGCATCCTCAACGTGCCCAAGCGGGGCATCGGGGACCGCGCCGAGGCGATGATCGACGCCCTCGCCCAGCGCGAGAAGATCAGCTTCCCGCAGGCCCTGCGCCGTGTCGACGAGGCGTACGGCATGGCGGCCCGCTCCACGAACGCGGTCAAGCGGTTCAACACGCTCATGGAGGAGCTGCGCACGATCGTCGAGTCGGGCGCCGGCCCGGCCACGGTCCTGGAGGCGGTCCTCGAACGCACCGGCTACCTGGCCGAGTTGCAGGCGTCCACCGACCCGCAGGACGAGACCCGCATCGAGAACCTGCAGGAACTCGCGGCCGTCGCGATGGAGTTCGAGCAGGAGCGGGGCGAGGGAGAGCCGGGCACGCTGGCCGACTTCCTGGAGCAGGTGGCGCTCGTCGCCGACTCCGACCAGATACCCGACGAGGAGGACGGCGACGGCGTCATCACGCTGATGACCCTGCACACCGCCAAGGGCCTGGAGTTCCCGGTCGTGTTCCTCACCGGCATGGAGGACGGCGTCTTCCCGCACATGCGCGCCCTCGGCCAGACCAAGGAGCTGGAGGAGGAGCGGCGGCTGGCGTACGTCGGCATCACCCGCGCCCGCGAGCGGCTCTACCTGACCCGTTCGGCGATGCGCAGCGCATGGGGCCAGCCGTCGTACAACCCGCCCTCCCGCTTCCTGGAGGAGATCCCGGCGGCCCACGTGGACTGGAAGCGGACGGGAGGCTCGTCGGCGATGTCCTCCGGCCCGGCGTCCGCGGTGGCGGCCTCGCTGTCGTCGTCCCGTTCGCGTTCGTCGGCGTCCGGCGCCTCCGGGTTCGCCACGCGCCGCACCTCGGACAAGCCGGTGGTGTCCCTGGCCGTCGGGGACCGGGTCACCCACGACCAGTTCGGCCTCGGCACCGTCGTCGCGGTCAAGGGCACGGGCGCCAACGCGGAGGCGACCATCGACTTCGGCGACACCAAGCCGAAGCGGCTGCTGCTGCGGTACGCGCCGGTGGAGAAGCTGTAGTCCCACGGGACGGGGAAGGGCCCAGGCCGTTCGGCCGGGGCCCTTCCCACGTTGCGTCGAGAGCCGGGCCGCCCGCACGCCGGACAACCGGAACGTCGGGACCGCCAGGCGGGGTCGAGGCCGTCAGGCGGGGTTCAGGCCGTGGCTGCGCAGCCACGGGAGCGGGTCGATCGCCGAACCGCCGCCCGGCCGCACCTCGAAGTGGAGGTGGGGGCCGGTCGAGTTGCCGGAGTTGCCGGAGTACGCGATCGGCTCCCCGGCCTTCACCTGCGTGCCGGAGGGCACCCGGTAACTGGAGAGGTGGCAGTACCACGTCTCCGTGCCGTCCTTCGCGGTCAGGATCAGCATGTTGCCGTACGCGCTGTTCCACTGCGTCCGGACCGTGCCGTCGGTCGCGGCCATCACCGTCGTCCCGTACGACACGGGGAAGTCGATGCCGGTGTGCAGCGACATCCAGTTCACGCCGGCCTGGCCGTAGTAGGCGCTCAGCCCCTGCTGTTCGACGGGCAGGGCGAACTTCGGACGCAGCCGCTCCTTGCGCGCCGCCTCCTCCGCCGCCTTCTTCTTCTCGAGTTCCTGCTGCGCCTTGAGGTCGATGCGCTCCTGGGTGCGGCTGGCCCGGTCGGCGAAGTCGTCGGCGCCGGCGGACAGGCTCTGCAACTGGGTGTCGAGCTTGATGTTGGCCGCGGACGGCTGCACGGCGTGCGCCTCGGACGCGGCCGCGGAGGTGTCCTTGCCGTCGTCGGTGAAGGTGCCCACCGAGGCGGCGGCGATCCCGGCGACCCCCATCACGCAGGCCGAGGGCACGGCCACCGTCAGCAGCGCGGAGCGCCTGGCCGGGGGACGGCGGCGGGAGCGGGCCGCGCCGCGGCTTGCGGCACGCGAGGACGACGCGGCGAGCGGAGTGACCTCTTCCTGGTCCTCCAGCAGCGGCGCGTCGGCGGGCGGCTCGCCGGTCCAGGCGGGGTCGTCGTCCGGGTGCCCCGCGTCGTACGGGTCCGTTTCGTAGTCGCCGGCCGGGCCGGAGTCCGTGAGCTGCTCGAAGGTGGCGGTCGCCTGCTGGTCGAAGGGCTCCGCCCGCTGCTCGTACTCGTCGTAGGCCCCGGGCGTGGCGGCGGAGCCGTCGCCGTCGGTGTTCCACTGGGTCGCGTCGTAGGCGCCGGTGTCGAAGGCCTGTGTGCCCCAGTCCCACTGCTGGGTGCCGTCCTCGGCGGCGCCGGACGCGTCGGGCCGGAGCCAGGCGCCGGCGTCCCACTGGCCGGTGGCGTCGACGGGCCCGCCCTGGTGCGGGATGGAGGCCAGGTGCTGGTAGCCGCTCGTCCAGCCGGTGCTGTCGTACGCCCCGGTGTCGTAGGCGGCGTGGTGCTGGGCCGCGTAGGGGTCGTAGGCCGGGGTCTGATGGCTGCCGGTGGTCCAGTGGGCGGTGTCGTAGGCGCCGGTTGCGTTGCCGTCGCCGGGGTAGTCGCCGAAGAGGGGGTCGGTCGCGAAGTGCGCCGTGGTGTGCGTGCCGGTGTGGAATCCGGTGGCGTCGGCGGAGCCGTACGTGGTGAAGTCGCCGTACGAGGCCTCCTGTCCGCCGTACGACGCATAGGTCGTCGAGGCCGCATCGGAGGCCGGAGTCGGGGTGGTCACGGTCCCCGACGGGTGACGGTCGTTCACCAACTTCTCTTTCGCCTCGACAACAGGGGCTGCCAGAGCAGTGCGGCGACTGTACCCGGCGGTACGCGGGCGCGACAATCTTCCACAGGTTTCCCGGGGGCAGGAAACGGGCATTCGGCTGTGTTTAGGCGGGGCCCACACACGGCTTTGGCTTTGTGTTCGAGACCTGTTCGAACCCGGTTGGCCCTCGGTCCGGGCGAGCGCGCGTGGACGAACGGACGCTGGACGGGCCCGAGGGACTCGGTGACGTGTTCGGCGTCCAGCGCGTGAGCGCCTTCCGGTACGGGGCGCCGTCACGCCACGGTCAGGCCGCCCGCGCGTCCCGTGAGCTCGTCACCCGGCCGCACGGTGTCGAGGGCCTGCCGTATGCCCGCCGCGACGGCGGGGTGCAGGGGCAGGGCCAGATGGCCGATGCCGCTCACCCGTACGTTCTCCACGCTCAGGTCGGGGTGGTCGATGCAGGCCGCGTCGAGCGGGTCCATCACGTGGTCGAGGTCGCTCCAGAAGCTCACGAAGTGCGTACGGCACCCGGGCGCGGGGCCGGCCAGTTCCTTGATCAGCTCTGAGTTGGGCCGCATCTGCCGCACGATCGGGTGTGCGTTGGCCAGCGGCGCGACCCGGGTGCCGGCGTGCGGGGTGCCCAGGGTGACGAGGGTGCGGACCCGCAGGTCACCGCCGAGCCGCTGCACGTAGTAGCGGGCGATCAGCCCGCCCAGGCTGTGCCCGACCACGTCGACGCGCCTGCTGCCGGTGCGCTCGCAGATCTCCTCGATGTGCCGGCCGAGCAGCTCGGCCGCGGTGCGGATGTCGCAGGTCAGCGGCGAGTAGTTCAGGGACTCGACCCGGTGCCGGCCGTGCTGGGCGAGGTTGCGGCGCAGCAGGACGAAGACCGAGCGGTTGTCGATGAAGCCGTGCAGCAGCACGACCGGGGGCTTGGTCTGCGTGGGCAGTTTCGTCGTGCCGTCCGGCGCGGGAAGGGGGCAGGGGGCACCCCGGCGCTCCTGGACGATGCCCGACGGATACAGCAGGACGTGGCCCGCGAGGATCGCGCACTCCAGGGCGGTCGCCTTCAGCAGGGACAGTGAGAGCCCGGCGAGCTTGACCGGCAGCAGGCGCTGGCAGAACGGGACGAGCGGCTCTGCGACCTTGGTGACCTTCATGGCCGACCTCCTGTCGGCACGCGGCAGGGCGGCGGTGCCCCCCGTGTGCCCTCGCGGGCGGACGCGGCGAAGGCGGAGGGCGTGATGTGCGAGGGGTGTGCGGAGCGGGTCCGGCGCGTGGCGTGGGAGACGCCGACGCGGTGACGGGGCGGTTGCCTGCCCGTACGCCCGCGTCCGCGGGGTTCCCCGTTGTGGTGCCGTGCCTGCCCTGTGTTCCCCTCGTACTCTCGCCGATGCGTCGTACCACCGGTGCGCGCGGCGCGCGACGTGGTGGTGCGACGGCCTCGCCGCGGCTCCCTTGGCGCAGGTCCCCGCTGTGGTCCCCGGGCCGCGGAAGGGTGCGACGCCGGGGCCGCGGCCGTGTGGAACGCTGCGCGGCTTCGATGTCCCCCCTGCTCGCAGAGCCTGGGGGAGTGTCCCACTGTGTGATTTGCCCTACGGTTCACACCGCGAAACTGCCGGGTGCGGGATGCTGGCGATAACGTTCGTTCACTTCCCCGGACACCGTGGTGCGGGGCGTCCGTGCCGCAGGGGCGCATCCGGTGCGGTGAGCGAGGCGATGGCGGGGCCGTGCGACATGCCCGGCATGCTTGATGCGCTCGACCTGTGCGGTACTTGTCGGTACGGATGGATGTAGTCGCTTCATGGAGGCAGTGATGGGTGTGGCAGCCGGTCCGATCCGCGTGGTGGTGGCCAAGCCGGGGCTCGACGGCCACGATCGGGGCGCCAAGGTGATCGCGCGGGCCCTGCGCGACGCCGGTATGGAGGTCATCTACACCGGGCTCCACCAGACCCCGGAGCAGATCGTCGACACGGCGATCCAGGAGGACGCCGACGCGATCGGTCTGTCCATCCTCTCCGGCGCGCACAACACGCTCTTCGCCGCCGTGATCGACCTGCTCAAGCAGCGCGACGCCGAGGACATCGTCGTCTTCGGCGGCGGGATCATCCCCGAGGCGGACATCGCGCCGCTCAAGGAGAAGGGCGTCGCGGAGATCTTCACCCCCGGTGCGACCACCCAGTCGATCGTGGACTGGGTCAGGGCGAACGTCCGTCAGCCGGCTCAGGCCTAGCGGCCGCGGCGGCGGGTCCAGGGGCGCGCGGGCGGGGTTCGCGGCGGCGACCGGCCGGTGCGCACGGCGCGCCCGGCGCTCCGGGCGGCCGTCCGGTCCGGCGCAGGCCTGCCGGGTGGCGGGCCGGCCGTCGTCTGTTCGGCAGCGCCCGTCGAGAGGGCGCCCGTCGTCGGTCCTGCATTCGTCGGTCCGGCCGCAGCCGGTCCGGGTTTCGGTCGCCCGGCTGCCGGGGGTCCGCCCGTCGTCGGACGGACCCTGGTCCGCCCGGCGATCCGGGGTCCGTCCGTCGTCGGTCCGGTCGGCCGGGGGCCGGTCGTCGCGGGCCGGGCCGTCAGGGGTCCGCCCGTCGTCGGTCCGGCTTTCGCCGGACTGTCCGGTGCCGCGTTGCTGCGTGTGGGCGGGCTTCGCCGCGGTCCGAAACGCGCCGGGCCGTCCTTCGCCGGCCCTCCCCCCGGACTCCCGTGCCCCGGGAGCCGGCCCTCCGGCGCGCCCGTCCTCGCCGGCCCGTCGTCCGTCGGCCGGTCCCGGCCCGCAGTGCTCCCCGCGGGCACGCTCCCGCCGGGAGGGCTGCCCGTCGTTCAGCCGGCCGGCGGTGGGCCCAGCTCGTCGGCCATCGTCGCGCGCAGCCGCAAGGTCGTGACGAGCCGCTGGAACGCCTCCGCCCAGTAGCCGCCGGCCCCCGGCGACGCGTCCTCCGCGTCGTCGGGCGCCGCGAGCAGGCCGTCCAGGCGGTGCGCCTGCGAAGGGTCCAGGCACCGTTCGGCCAGTCCCATCACTCCACTGAAACTCCATGGGTAACTCCCCGCATCCCGCGCGATGTTCAGCGCGTCGACCACGGCCCGCCCAAGCGCCTCCTCCCACGGCACCGCACACACCCCGAGCAGCTGGAACGCCTCGGACAGTCCGTGCGTCGCGATGAACCCGGCCACCCAGTCGGCCCGCTCGGCGGCGTCCAGGGTGCCGAGCAGCTTGGCGCGCTCGGCCAGGGACACCGCGCCGGGACCGCCGGCCTCGGGTGCCGAGGGTGCCCCCAGAAGGGCTCGCGCCCATTGGGCGTCCCCCTGCCGTACCGCCGCGCGGCACCACGCGGCGTGCAGTTCGCTCTGCCAGTCGTCCGCCACCGGCAGGCCGACGATCTCCTGGGGCGTGCGCCCGCCGAGCCGTGCGGTCCACGTCCCGAGCGGTGCCGCCTCCACGAGCTGGCCCAGCCACCACGACCGCTCGCCGCGTCCCGGCGGCGCCTTGGCGACGACACCGTCCCGCTCCATGCCGGCGTCGCACTCGTGCGGCGTCTCGACGACGATCCGGGGTACCCCGTCCGTACGGTCGACGGCCACGCAGGCGCCCGCACGGGCCGCCATCCGCGCGGCGAGCGCCGACGCGGGCAGCGACGACAGCAGCTCCGCCGCCGTGGACCGTACGTTGCGGCTGCGGTCGGCCAGGGCCTGCTCCAGGAACGGCTCGTCGTCCGGACCGAGCCCGTCGCGCAGCGAGTCGAGGAACATCAGCCGGTCCTCGGCCCGCTCCGACGTCCACGTGGTGGCGAGCAGGTCGCGCGCGGCCGCGGGCCGGCGCGCGCGGAGCGCCGCCAGCAGCGCGACCCGTTCGGCGAACAGGCCCTCCTCCCACAGCTGCCGGATCCGCTCGGCGTCCTCGGCGTCGGGCAGCGCCGCACCGCCGCCCGGGGCCGCTCGCAGGGCGAAGCGCCAGTCCGGGTTGAGCCGGGCGAGCCACAGTGCGCGCGGGCCCGCGAAGGCCAGAACCGCGGGACGCAGGTCGGTGCGGCCGCGCGCCGCGTCCAGCAGGGCGGGCAGGGCCTCCGCGGGCGCCGCGTGACCGCGCGCGTTCACCGCCTGGAGCCACTGGGGGAGCAGCTCCACCAGGTCCGGGGCCGTTCCCCTGCGGCCTCCGCTTCCGGTACCCGGCCGGTCGGCCAGCAGCATCGCGAGCCTGCGGGCCGCCGCGGCGGGCAGTGGCGGGCGCGGGTCCACGGGTGCCGGCTCCGGGCGCTGCGCCGCCGGTGCCGGGCGCAGTCCCGCCCGCCGTCGCACGGTCTCCAGGGCCGCCGCGTCGAGCAGGGCCACCGGGGCGGTCCGGCCGGGCGCGCCGCCCGGGGGCGTGCGGCGGTCCGTGCCGAGCAGGGCGGTGGTGACCAACTCCTCCCAGGCGCCGGACACGGGCGCTTCCACTGGAGCGGAGGTCCTGGTCATGTGGTTCCTTTCCGTTGTCAGGCGGCTGGGAGCCGAGGAAAAGGTCACCCGGGAACGAGTTTCCCGTGCGACGGAACAAATGCGCGGATCGGGACAGAAAGGGCAGTGCTGTCGGTGCGGTCGGCGTGGTCGCCGCGTGCGGTGACCGGGCGGACGTTCGCGCTGGTCGCGGCGGTGGGCGGGACCACTGGTGATGCGGTGGGCACGGTGTGTGAGGGGTGTGGCACGCAGCGTCTTCACCTGTTCAGCGCAGCGTCACGGCGTCCCCCGGGCCCTCCGGCCACGCGGTCAGCGGAGTGAACCCGCGGTGGCCGCACTCACCGAAGACCTTGACCGGGGCGCCGCCCGACAGCGCGACCAGCCGCCACAGGCCGGCGCTGGTGCGGGAGCCCGGGGCGAGGGGCAGCGCGGTGTCGGTCCCGGCGTCGGCGAGCTGCCAGGCGTCGCCGTCCGGTGCGGGCACGACCCGGTCCAGCGTCACCGGGACCGACTCCAGCCACGGGTCCTCCCGCAGGGCCGCTCCGTAGCGGGCCGCCGCCTGCGCCGTCGTCACCCCGGGCGGACGTATGTCCGTGGGGGCGGGGGCCGCGAACTGCTCGCCCAGGGCCACACGGTGCTGCCCGGTGCCCGGATAGGCGGACACCTCCGCGTCCAGGGCCAGGCCCACGGGCAGCACCGTCTCCGGGGCACGGCCACCGGCGCCGTAGGAGAGGACCAGCGCCGTACGGCCGGAGCCGGCGCCGTGCAGCCAGATCCTCCGCGTGGTCAGCTTCGCGTCGGCGGTGTCGTACTGCGCGAGGACGAGCCAGCGGTCCCGCACCGGCGGGCCCTCCGCGGCGGCGGGCAGACCGACCCTGGAGCGGACCGCCGCCCCGAGGCCCTCCGGGAGCCGTTCACGCCGCAGCCAGCCCTGGTCCAGCAGGTGGAGCAGCGCGCACTCCTCCAGCAGGCGAACCGGCCAGCCCGGGCCCGACGACGGGATCGCCCCCAGCTCGCGCACCCGCGCCGCCAGGCCCGGCGCCTGCGCGTCGACCATGCGGGCCGCCGTCTCCTCCCAGAGCCCGTAGCCCGACCGCTCGGCCTCGGCCAGACCGCCCCGCAGCAGGTCGGCCAGCCGCTGCTCCAGCTCCGTCACACCGGCGGTCACCCGTTCCGCCCGCCGCTCCGCACGGCGTCGCGCCGCCTCCGGGTCGGCGGCGCCCGGCGCGGCACCCGCCGCGCTCGCCCCCGGCCTGCCCTCCGCGCGTGTACGCCGGCCGGTCACCCACTGTGCGGCCCAGTCCGGTGGCTGCGCGGCCGAAGGCACCGCGGCGTCGCCGCCGGCCCACAGGAGCAGCAGCCCCAGCGCGTGCTTGCACGGGAACTTACGGCTCGGACACGTGCACTTGTACGCGGGCCCCGAAGGGTCCGCGATGTCGACGACCGTCTGGTACGGCCGGCTGCCGCTGCCCTTGCACAGCCCCCACACCGCCCCCTCGTCGGAACTGCCCGCCTCGGACCACGGCCCGGCCGCTCCGAGTTTGCTTCCCGCTTTGCGTGACGCGGCGTCAGGCGCCAGCGCCAGCACCTGGTCCGCGCTCCAGCGCACCCCCTGCTGAGTCATGTCGTCGACGGTAGGTCCCCCCACTGACAATCGGGCCAGCCATCGCATTCGCGCAGGTGGGAGCGCGTTGTCAGTGCCGTGGTGCACGGTGGTGACAGATCCGAACCGGCCGAGCTGGAGGGGGCCTCAGCCATGTCTGTGTCCGTCGACCCGACATCCGTCGAACCGAGTCAGCACCACCCCGCGCCCGCGAACGCGGACGCTCCTTCCGCCACGGAGGCGGGCGGACCGGACGCGTTGCGGCCGCACGCCGAGGACGCCTTCGCCGCCGAACTCGCCGCCCTGGCGGCGCAGGACGACCGCCCGCGGCCCGCACGCTGGAAGCTGTCGCCGTGGGCCGTGGCGACCTACCTCCTCGGCGGCACGCTCCCCGACGGCACGGTCGTCACGCCGAAGTACGTGGGCCCGCGCCGCATCGTCGAGGTCGCCGTCACGACCCTCGCGACCGACCGTGCCCTGCTCCTGCTCGGCGTGCCCGGCACGGCCAAGACATGGGTGTCCGAGCACCTGGCCGCGGCGGTCAGCGGCGACTCGACACTGCTGGTGCAGGGCACCGCGGGCACTCCGGAGGAGGCGATCCGCTACGGGTGGAACTACGCGCAGCTGCTCGCCCACGGCCCCAGCCGCGACGCCCTCGTGCCCAGCCCGGTGATGCGGGCCATGGCGGAGGGCATGACGGCCCGGGTCGAGGAGCTGACCCGTATCCCGGCCGACGTGCAGGACACCCTCATCACGATCCTGTCGGAGAAGACCCTGCCGATACCGGAGCTGGGCGAGGAGGTCCAGGCGGTCCGTGGCTTCAACCTGATCGCCACCGCCAACGACCGCGACCGCGGGGTCAACGACCTGTCCAGCGCGCTGCGCCGGCGCTTCAACACGGTGGTGCTGCCGCTGCCGGAGTCGCCCGAGGCCGAGGTCGACATCGTCTCCCGCCGTGTCGACCAGATCGGCCGCTCCCTCGACCTGCCGGCCGTGCCCGAGGGCATCGACGAGATCCGGCGCGTCGTGACCGTCTTCCGCGAACTGCGCGACGGCGTCACCACCGACGGCCGCACGAAGCTGAAGTCGCCCAGCGGCACCCTGTCGACCGCCGAGGCGATCTCCGTCGTCACCAACGGCCTCGCGCTCGCGGCCCACTTCGGCGACGGCGTGCTGCGGGCCGGCGACGTGGCCGCGGGCATCCTCGGCGCGGTCGTGCGCGACCCGGCGGCCGACCGCGTCATCTGGCAGGAGTACCTGGAGACGGTGGTCCGCGAGCGCGACGGCTGGAAGGACTTCTACCGGGCCTGCCGGGAGGTGAGCGCGTGACCGGCGACCGGCGACACGGCAACGGCGATCCCAGCTGGACCGGCGGACGAGGGGGACGGTGTGGCGGGAAGTGACAGGGGCGGCGCCCGGCAGCGCGGCGGACAGCCGCTGCTGCTCGGAGTGCGGCACCACGGTCCCGGCTCCGCGCGGGCGGTGCGGGCCGCGCTGGAGGCGGTGCGGCCGCGCACCGTGCTGATCGAGGGCCCGCCGGAGGCCGACGCGCTCGTCCCGCTCGCCGCGGACGAGGGCATGCGGCCGCCGGTCGCGCTCCTCGCCCACGCCGTGGACGAGCCCGGCCGCTCGGCGTTCTGGCCGCTGGCCGACTTCTCCCCGGAGTGGGTCGCCCTGCGCTGGGCCCTGCGGCACGACGTGCCGGTCCGCTTCATCGACCTGCCGGCCACGCACACGCTGGCGTGGGAAGGAGCCGGCAGCGGCCAGGATGCCGGGCCGCCCGGGGAGCCGGGCACCGGCGCCCCCGCGGAAGCGGGGGAGGGGAGCTCCGGGGAGGAGGGGACCACGGAGCACCCGCCCGCCGGAGAACTGCGCGTCGACCCGCTCGCCGTGCTCGCCGGGGCAGCCGGGTACGACGACCCGGAGCGCTGGTGGGAGGACGTCGTCGAGCACCGGGGCGCGGGGGCTTCCGACGCCCTCGCCCCGTTCCTCGCGCTCGAGGAAGCCATGGGTGCGCTGCGGGAGACCTACGGAAGCGGAGGACACGACCGCGACCTCGTGCGCGAGGCGTACATGCGACTTCAGATACGGGCCGCGCAGCGGGAGTTCGGGGACGGCGTCGCCGTGGTGTGCGGGGCCTGGCACGTGCCCGCGCTGCGCCGGAAGGCCTCCGTCACCGCCGACCGGGCGCTGCTCAAGGGGCTGCCCAAGGTCAAGGCGGACATGACGTGGGTGCCGTGGACGCACCGCAGGCTGTCCCGGGCCGGCGGCTACGGCGCGGGCATCGACTCGCCGGGCTGGTACGCCCATCTGTTCTCCGTGCCGGACCGGCCCGTGGAGCGGTGGCTGACCAAGGTGGCCGGGCTGCTGCGGGAGGAGGACCGGATCGTGTCCTCCGCGCACGTCATCGAGGCGGTGCGGCTGGCCGGGACGCTCGCCGCGATGCGCGGCCGGCCGCTGCCGGGGCTGAGCGAGACGACGGACGCCGTCCGCGCGGTGATGTGCGACGGTTCCGACGTGCCGCTCGCGCTCGTGCGGGACCGGCTCGTCGTCGGCGACGTGCTGGGGCAGGTCCCCGAGTCGGCGCCCGCGGTGCCCCTGCAGCGGGACCTCGCCCGGCTCCAGCGCCGGCTGCGGCTCACGCCGGAGGCGCTGGAGAAGGAGATCGAGCTCGACCTGCGCAAGGAGAACGACGCAGGGCGCAGCAGACTGCTGCACCGGCTGCGGCTGCTCGGCGTCGGCTGGGGCGAGCCCACCGCCTCGCGGGGCAGCACGGGCACCTTCCGGGAGACCTGGCGGCTGCGCTGGGAGCCCGAGCTGTCGGTGCGGATCGCCGAGGCCGGCGTGTGGGGGACCACCGTGCTCGGTGCCGCGACCGCCAAGGCGGAGGCGGACGCCCTCGCCGCCCAGGCCCTCGGCGAGGTCACCGCGCTCGCCGAGCACTGCCTGCTCGCCGACCTGCCGGAGGCGCTGCCGGTAGTGATGCGGGTACTGGCCGACCGGGCCGCGCTCGACGCGGACGTCGGACACCTCGCCCAGGCCCTGCCGGCCCTGGTCCGCTCGCTGCGCTACGGCGACGTACGCGGCACGGACACGCAGGCCCTCGCGGAGGTTGCCGCCGGCCTGGCCGAACGCGTCTTCGTCGGCCTGCCCCCGGCGTGCTCCGCGCTCGACGCGGACGCGGCCGAGGAGATGCGGCGCCACGTCGACGCCGTCCACGGAGCGGTGGGCCTGCTGGACGACACCCCCGCCGCCGCGCACGGCGACCTGCGCGGCCGCTGGCACTCCGTGCTGCGCGTGCTGTCGGGGCGGGACACGGTGCCCGGTGTCATCCGGGGGCGCTCGGTGCGGCTCCTGCTGGACGACGGCGAACTCGGGCCGGACGAGGCGGCGCGGCTCATGGGTCTGGTGCTGTCGCCGGGCACGCCGCCGGCGGACGCGGCCGCCTGGATCGAGGGCTTCGTCGGCGGCGGGGGCGGCCTGCTGCTCGTCCACGACGAGCGGCTGCTGGGACTGGTCGACACCTGGCTGACCGGCGTGCCGGCCGAGGCGTTCACGGACGTGCTGCCGCTGCTGCGGCGCACCTTCTCGGCGTACGAGCCCGGAGTGCGCAGAACCCTCGGCGAGCTGGTCCGGCGCGGTCCGGGCCCGGCGCGCGGAACCGGGGCCGCGATGGCCGGCGTGCCCGGGTTCGCCGCGGACCTCGACGAGGAGCGGGCGGACGCCGTGCTGCCGGTGGTGCGGCTGCTGCTGGGCCTCGACGAGCCCGGCGAGCCGGTCGTCGGCGAACTGACGGGGGCGGCGTGATGACGGGCGCGGACAGGGGCCATGGGCGGGTCGGCGGCCTCGGACGCCGCGCGGCAGGGGAACACCGGCGGGACGGACCCGCGGGCCGGGGCGCGGAACGTGCGGGCCGGGGCGCGGGAGACAGTGGTGGCGGAGTGCGGGACGGGAGCGGGCGCGTGAGCAGGGAACTCGACGATGCGGCGCAGGAGCGCCTCCGCCGCTGGCGGCTGGTGCTCGGCGGTGGCGCGGCGGACGGCACCGGATGCCCGCTCTCGGGCCGGGACGCCGCGATGGACGGGGCGCTCGCCGCGCTGTACGGCAAGGGCGGCGCACCGAGGACGGGACGGGAGCGTTCGGCGGGGCTCGGCGCCTCGGCACCCTCGGTGGCGCGGTGGCTCGGGGACATCCGGACGTACTTCCCGTCGTCCGTCGTGCAGGTCATGCAGCGGGACGCCATCGACCGGCTGGGGCTGTCCGCGCTTCTGCTGGAGCCGGAGATGCTGGAGGCGGTGGAGGCGGACGTGCACCTCGTCGGCACGCTGCTGTCGCTGAACAAGGCGATGCCGGAGACGACGAAGGAGACGGCTCGGGCCGTCGTACGCAAGGTCGTCGAGGACCTGGAGAAGCGGCTGGCCACCCGCACCCGGGCCACCCTCACCGGCGCACTCGACCGCAGCGCCCGCATCAGCCGGCCCCGCCACCACGACATCGACTGGAACCGGACGATCGCGGCCAACCTCAAGCACTACCTGCCCGAGTACCGCACGATCGTGCCGGAACGGCTCATCGGCTACGGGCGCGCGTCCCAGTCCGTGAAGAAGGAGGTCGTCCTCTGCATCGACCAGTCGGGGTCGATGGCGGCGTCCGTCGTGTACGCGTCGGTGTTCGGCGCGGTGCTGGCGTCCATGCGGTCCATCAGCACGCGGCTGGTCGTCTTCGACACGGCGGTCGTCGACCTCACCGACCAGCTCGACGACCCGGTCGACGTCCTCTTCGGCACCCAGCTCGGCGGCGGCACGGACATCAACCGCGCGCTGGCGTACTGCCAGTCGCAGATCACCCGCCCCGCCGACACGGTGGTGGTGCTGATCAGCGACCTGTACGAGGGCGGCATACGGAACGAGATGCTCAAGCGGGTGGCGGCGATGAAGGCGTCGGGAGTCCAGTTCGTGACGCTGCTCGCGCTGTCGGACGAGGGAGCGCCCGCCTACGACCGCGAGCACGCGGCCGCGCTGGCGGCGCTCGGCGCACCGGCGTTCGCCTGCACACCCGACCTGTTCCCGGAGGTGATGGCGGCGGCGATCGAGAAGCGGCCCCTGCCCGTACCGGACGCCGCCTGACGGACGGAGGGGAGGCCCATGCCCGCTGACGGTGCGTGAACCGGATGCAGCCACCCGGCCACCAAAACGGACATGACTACCCATCGGTAACGCGGGGCTTGCGCAACCTCGGGAGTCGCGTGCGAGGATCGACGCCCTGCCGGCGGCGCGCAGCGTGCCGTCCGCCCCCTACCGCGTCGTAGCGACCCGTCAGTTGTCCGCCGCACGGGAGGAACCGCCCCGTCTTGATCTGGCCAGCAGCCCTGCCCGGCGCCGCCCTGCGCGTCCCGCGCACGGTGGCCGGGCGGCGTGCGCTGCGTATGGGGCTGCTGCTGGGCGCCTTGTTCCTGCTCGGCCTCCTCGGCGGGGAGCGGGCGCAGGCCGCCGGACGAGCGGCGCACCCTGCGGACGGCGCGGCCACCGCGCCCGCTGCGGCGTACGGTCTGCGGCCGTCGGCCGACGGCATGGCCGAACAGGGCGTGAACGGTCCGGCCCGGCGCCGGCCTCACGGAGCACCGGGTGCGGCGGACCGCCCGCACAGGGGCGCCGCCGGGAGCGGCTTCGCCCGAAGCGGCGAGGGTGAGAGCCCGCTGGCCGGGGCCGCGAGCGGCGCGGGCAGGTGGGCATCCGTGGGCTACGCCGACGCACTGATGTGCGGGGACGCCGCGGCCGGCTCGCCGTCCGCGAGTGGCAGGGCCGCTCCCGCGAGCGGTATGCCTGTCTCACCGTCCGCGGGTGACCGGCACCTCTGCGTGCCCGCGAGCACGGGCACCTCTACGTCCGCGCGCACGGGCATATCGACGCCCGCGGGGACGGCCACCTCGGCGTCCGCGGGGACGGGTGCCTCTACGCCCACGGGGACGGGCACTTCTACGCCCGCGGGTGCATGGGCGACGGAAGCGGCCATGGAGCCGGCGTCCACCGGCAACGGTTCCTCCGCCGCCGGCTCGTCCGCCACGGACCTCCTGCCGCAGCCGTCCGCCGGTCAGGTGCTGCGCCCGGTTACCGACTCGGTCGCCGGTCAGGTGCTGCGCCCGGTGACCGACTCGGTCGCCGGTCAGGTGCTCCGCCCGGTGACGGACTCGGTCGTCGGGGCCGCCGGCACGCACATCCTGCGCCCGGTCGGGGACCTGGTCGACAGCGTGGTCGAGGGGCTGGCCGAGGCCGGCGCCGACACGCCCTCGCTGCCGGGTCTCCCCGGCCTGCCGGGTGTACCGACGTCGCCTTCCTCGCCGTCAGTGCCGGACCTGCCCACTCCCCCCGAACTGCCGGCCGACGCGTCCGGACTGCCTGATGTTCCCGAGCTGCCCGGCCAGGTGCTGCCGGTGCCTCACACACCGGCGCCCGGGACGCCACAGCCGGGCGCCGTCGCGCCGTCCGCGCCCTCCGCCGGTCCCGCCGCCGGCGGGCAGGGCGGCACCCCGGCGCGCACCACGGGAGCGGTCGCCTTCGGGCCGCGCCTCAACAGCGGGGTCCTCGTCGCGGACGCGGCCGCGCACAGCCCGGCCCGGCGCACCGCCGCCGGCGGCCCCGCCCCCTCGCACCGGGCGCCCGGTGACACGGACGGCGCGCTGGCCGGCCAGTCGACGGCCGACGGCGGCACGTCCCGGCCCGGCGACGCGCACGCCGTCAACCTGACCGCCCGGGCCCCGCTGCCGCTGGTGCCCGGCGCCGCCGCGTCCGAGGACGCGGCCGGGACCCGGGACACGTACCGGGACATCCCCGTCTTCCCCGGCTAGCACCACCGCCGTCCCCCGCGCCCTCCGCGGGGGAAACAGGCCTGCCCAGCCGTCCGCACGCGCGCCGCGTGGCTCCGTGCGGATGCCGAACGGATGCCGCACGGATGCCGTCGAAGGGGTTGCCCCCGCCGGCCGCACCCCCTGACAGTGCGCGCGACTTCCTCCTGCGTCGCCGGGGCAGGCACCCCGATCCCTACGGCTGCCGCCCGCTGGATCGCCGTGCTGGACCTCCACCGCGGCTCCTCGGGCGTCTCCGTGCCCGGCCTGCATGGCGGCCCTTTGGGTGTCACCGTGCTCGGCCTGCATGGCGGCCCTTTGGGTGTCACCGTGCTCGGCCTGCATGGCGGCCCTTTGGGTGTCACCGTGCTCGGCCTGCAGGGCGGCCCTTTGGG